>CAYUJM010000165.1:0-9736 GCA_964445025.1 uncultured Occallatibacter sp.
CTCATCGAACCGCCGGATGCGGACCCGCTTGTCCGGTGGTGTGGGAGGGGAGGAGAGGTGACTCTCCCCCCTATCCCGATTGATGCGGCCGCCCGGGCCGTGCTTCGATTTCAATAATTCGCATCGATTTACAAGTCTTCCCCCAATTCTCCGAACCTCCTCTTGACAATCAAGATGAAGTTGATTTACATCTTGATTATCAAGAGGAGAATTGTTTATGGGTCAGAAGCCAGGTGAGCCGGGATCGGGCGAAATGGTGCAGGGAACCCTGGAGATGCTGATTCTGAAGACGCTTGCGCTCGAGCCGATGCACGGCTATGGGGTTGCGCAGCGCATTGAACAGGTCAGCAACGGAGTCTTTCGCGTGAACCCCGGCTCGCTGCTGCCGGCGCTGAGCCGGATGGAGCGTGCCGGCCGCGTCAAAAGCGAATGGCGCGCGACGGAAAACAACCGCCGCGCCAAGTACTACCAACTGACCGCAAGCGGGCGCAAGGCTCTCAAGGACGAGACGAACGCATGGGGCCGCCAAACGGCCGCCATTGCCAGGATTCTCGAAGCCTAGGTGTTTGACCGCTTGAACTTTTGCCAATGATGGGTGCCCCAGGTCTCGTCCGCCGCGGCGGAGAGACCTGGGAAAGCACGAACGCGGAACACCGATGTACATGGTCAATGCATTCGTGCTGCACATCGAATTGGGAGGGCGCGATGGGATGGTTGAATAACATAGCTGCCGGACTGAGAGCATTGTTCCGCCGCTCGCGTGTTGAGCGCGAGATGGACGAAGAGCTCAGCGGGTTTCTGGAAGCGTCTGCCCAGGACAAGCTCCGCGCCGGGCTGACTCCCGAGCAGGCCAGCCGCGCCGCCCGCGCGGAGATGGGCAGCAGCAACGCCGTCAAGCATCACATCGCCTCCGTGGGCTGGGAGACGGTCTTGGAAAGGCTATGGCAGGACCTCCGCTACAGCCTGCGCATGCTGGCCAAGAGCCCGGTGTTCACGCTGGTTGCCGTTCTGTCGCTGGCGCTCGGCATCGGCGCCAATACCGCCTTCTTCAGCCTGATGAATGTGATCATGCTGCGCTCGCTTCCGGTGGAAGATCCTGGGCAACTGGTTCTTTTTGGGGACGGCAGAGCTGCGGGCAGCACCGGCAGTCTTCCCAACCACAGCTGGAGACTCTACTCCAATCCCTTCTTCCGTAGTTTCAGCCAGCGGAACCAGGTCTTCTCAGGCGTCGCTGCCATTGACAGCATTGAGTTCGGTACGCACGGCTCGTTTGAAGGCCAGGGACGCGAGCAATTACACGCCTCGCTCGTCTCAGGCAGCTACTTTTCCGTTCTTGGCGTGAACCCCGATCGCGGTCGCATGCTGACTGACGCCGACGACCAGGCGCCCGGTGCCGGCGCAGTTGCCGTGGCCAGCTACTCCTGGTGGCAGCGCCACGGGGCAAATCCCGCAACCGTTGGCAAGACTGTGCACATTGAGGGGACCGATTACACCATCGTCGGCATTGCACCGCCCGGTTTCTTCGGCGCCACGGTCGGCGAGATGCCCGATTTCTGGATTCCGCTCTCCATGGAAAAAGAAATCTCACCGGGTTGGAACGGCCTCACCGACAAATGGTTTCAATCCCTATATCTCATTGCCCGCCTCAAGCCCGGTGTTAACGTAGCCCAGGCCACGGCCAACTCCAACCTGCTTTTCAAGCAGTACATCAGCAGTGAATATCTCGGCCAGTCTGCCTCGCAAAAGGATCTCGCCGACGCTGCCCACGCGCAGATTGAACTAACCTTCGCCGCGAAAGGGCTCTCTCGCCTGCGCAGGCAATTCGCCCTTCCGCTGGAGATCCTGATCGCGATCGCCGCTCTTGTTCTGCTCATCGCCTGCGCCAATCTCGCCAACCTGCTGCTGGCGCGCAGTGCGGCGCGTTCGCGCGAATTCGCTATGCGCATGGCCATCGGAGCCACGCGCTCGCGCATCGTGCGGCAGCTTCTCACGGAGAGTTTTGTCCTTGCCCTGCTGGGAGCGGCTGTCGGTGTTGCTTCCGCCTGGAAGGCCAGCCACCTGTTGCTTACCATGGCGACGCACAGCCGCGAAGTCGCGGGCATGAATGTGAGCCCCGACCTGCGCGTGCTCGCGTTTACGGTGCTTCTTACCGTCTTCACGGCGCTGCTTTTTGGCATGGCCCCGGCCATCCGCGCCACCCGGCTCGATTTGAACGGATCGCTCAAGCAAAGCCGTGGCACGGCTGCGCCTGCGTCGCGCATCTCATTGGCCCGCTGCTTGATCGTGGCGCAAATTGCGCTCTCTCTGGTTCTGCTGGCCGCGGCCAGCCTGTTTCTGCGCAGCCTGGTGAATCTCACTAGAGTGGACACCGGTTTCGATAAGCAAAATGTGCTTGTCCTCAGTCTGGACGAATATGCGGCCGGTCTGCCGCTCGACGCCCGCCTGGTCAATCTCCAGCAGCAGATTGAAGACCGTGTGCAGGCGCTGCCCGGCGTTCATGCGGCCAGCTTTTCCATGTTCACCTTCAACCAGGGTGAGTGGTCCGATGACATTACCATGCAAGGCATTCCGCGAACACCGGAGAACAGCCACGATGTCCTCTTCAACGTGATTGGGAAGGGCTTCTTTTCAACCATGAGCCTGCCCATTGTGGCTGGCCGTCCGTTCGAATCGACCGACAAGATCGATTCGCCTAAAGTCGCGATCATCAATCAGACCATGGCTCACTTGTTCTTCCCTAATAGTTCCCCAATCGGCCACCATTTTGGTTTCGGCGACGACCCTTCGCACAGCGGCGAGATTGAGATTATCGGTGTCGTGAAGAACGCCAAGTACGTTGCATTGCAGGAGGACCCCGAAGCTGCGGCCTACTTCCCCTACTCCCAGCGCGTTCAGTACTTCGGCAATTTCTCCGTGCGCTATTCCGGAGAAGCCGGCCAGATCGTTCCCGCCGTGCAGCGCGCCATCGCCGAGGTCAATCCGAACATCCCCATTTCCTCCGTCTCGTCGCTCACCGAGCAGGTGGACGAATCCACCGCCAATCAACGGCTGATTGCGCGGCTCTCCTCGTTCTTCGGGTTGCTCGCAGGCTTTCTGGTGTGCATTGGCATCTATGGACTGCTGTCCTATGCCGTCGGGCGACGCACCAGCGAGATTGGCGTGCGCATGGCGCTGGGCGCCAAACGCGCGGACGTTCTTTGGCTCATTCTGCGCGAGATCCTGGTGCTGGCTGCCATCGGCGTTGCAATCGGGGTTCCGCTGGCGCTTGAAGGGAATCGCCTGGTCGTCAAATTGCTCTACGGGCTCAGCCCCGCGGACCCAGCCAGCTTATTAGCGGCGGTTGCCTTGCTCGTCGGCATCGCAGCTCTCGCGGGATACATACCTGCGCGCAAGGCTTCGCTGGTCGAGCCGACGGTTGCCCTGCGCTGCGAGTGAAGGGAAATGAAAAGGGGACTTGAACGGAACGGTTGAAAATTGCCGTCTGCCGTGTATGCTGTCGGCATGCGCCCCGTTTCCCTTCGAATTGCCCTCTGCGGCATTGCCAGCGTCACGCTCTCCATCGCAGTTCCGGCCGCCTTCGGCCAGGCTGCCCCGGCCTCGTCGACCGCCGCAAAAGGGCCAGTGGCCGCGGCTCCTGCGGCCACCGAGCCGCATTTTCCAACGACCGAAGATTTGCGCCACCTGAAGACGCTGGGTGCGCCTCTGCTCTCGCCGGATGGCAAACAGGTCCTGTTTACGGTGACCGAATCCACGGCCGACGGCGCCGGCTCTCATATTTGGCTGGCAGCAGTAGGGGGCGGAAAAGGTAGCCAGGACAAGGCGCGGCAGATCACCTTTTCGCCCCCCTCGGACAAGCGTGGCGAGCGCGCCGCGCAATGGGCTCCGGACGGCGCGGCCATCTATTTCCTGGCCAAGCGCGGCGAGCACACGCAGTTGTTCCGGCTTGACATGCGCGGTGGCGAAGCCTCGCCGTACGATCTGAAGACCCTGGCGGTTGTGGACGAGTCGAAGCTCCCGAATGCGATTCCGCCGCCGGGAGCTGCGACGCCGGCCACTGCGGACAAGAAGGCCGACGAGAAGCCGGCGGAGAAAAAGCCCGATGCCGCGCCTGAGCCCTTGCCGCTGGATGTGAGCGGGTATGCACCCTCGCTCGATGGCAAGTGGCTGGCCGTTTGGGCGCGCGATCCCGAGACGCCCGGCGAAAAGAAGCAGAAGGACGCCAAGGCCGACGCTTCCTGGGTGGATCACGAACTGCACGGTACGCGCCTCTATCTGGCCGCCCTCAAGGCCGACGGCACCGTCGATGGCGCATTGAAGCCGGTTGCGGTTTTGCCCGATGTGCGCGGTGCCGTCTGGTCGCAGGCAGCTGACCGCCTCATCGTCGCCGCCGAGCCGCCCAACAATTTCTCAGACCTCGGCCCCGCCGGCTCAGCCTGGATTGTAGACGCCGCCAGTCCCGACAAGCCCACCAGGCTGAGCGCAATTCCCGCCACGGTACGCGGCGTGGTGTTTTCTCCCGACGAAAGCACGATTGTCTTTGCGGCGCAGACCCCGGAAGACGCCCCGCCCGGCTACGACGAGCTATTTGCGCTTTCCAAGGAGTCCAACAGCGCTCCGGTCGTGCCCCTCACCTCGGGATTTGTCGGCCAGTTGAGCGCATCCGGCCTCTACTTCCCGTCCGGCCAGTCCGTGATTGCCGCTGCCGGAATCGGAACTCGATCCGCTCCCGTTCGCATCGCTCTCGACGGCAGAACCGCTCCTGTTCCGGTAGATCTCGGCGCAGCCCTGGTCAGCAGCCTCAATACCAATCGAAGGCAGACGGGCTGGGTCTGGCTGGCAGAGGAAGGCGGGATGCCGGCAAGACTCTGCTTCGCGCCCAAACTGGGAGAGCCCTGCCAGACCGTCCCCACGCCCGAACAGGCGCCGGCCAATCTGCGCTGGGCAAAGCCGGAACTGATTCGCTGGGAGAACGGTGGTCTGGCGATCGAGGGCCTGATCTATCTGCCTCCGTCCGCCTCGTCCTCGCAAAGGGTCCCGCTCATCGTGGATGTGCACGGCGGCCCGTTCGGCGCCTGGGCGGACCGCAATGACCCCTTTGCCGCCTTCTTAGTGGGCCACGGCTGGGCTGTCTTGCGCCCCAATCCGCGCGGATCTTCGAATTATGGAGTGAAATTTGCCGCAGCCAACAAAAACAACCTCGGCGGCGGTGACTACCAGGACGTGATGGCCGGCGTGGACGCAGTGCTGGCCAAATACCCGCTGGACGCAAACCGGATGGCGCTGATCGGCTACAGCTACGGCGGCGAAATGGCCGGATTTGTCGAGGGCAAAACCGACCGCTTCAAGGCCATTGTCAGCGGGGCGCCGGTGATTGACCAGTACAGCGAATACGGCACGGAAAACGACTCCTGGTACGATCGCTGGTACTTCGGCAAGCCGTGGGAGCACATGGAGGATGCCTGGCGGCAAAGCCCGCTTTCCGGAGCCTCGCGGGCGAAGACGCCCTTCCTGCTCCTGCAAGGCCAGAGCGATTCTACTGACCCCCTGGGGCAGTCGGAAGAGATGTATCGCGCCCTGCGCCAGGAGGGAGTTGCTGTGGAACTGGTGACCTATCCGCGAGAGGATCACGGACCGCTGGCCACCGGCATCTATGGCCGGCCGTCGCAAGAGCCCTGGCATGGCTTCGACGGACGCCAGAGGATGGTTGAGTTCATTGAGAAGGCATTTGCTTCTGTGGCCGCCAAACCCTGAATCGCGGCAGGTCCCGCGCCTCAGTCCGGCCAGTGCATGCTGTTCAGCCAGGCCAGGCTGACGGGCTGGGCTGGGGGCACCGGCAGCACGATAAAGCCTTCGCGCCAGTGGCCGTCTTCGCGGCGGGGAGGATTGCCGACAATGCGCGCGCCCGCGGTGTTGCGCTCTTCCAGAGCCAGGCCAGGCAGGCCGCCAACGATGGCCTGAAGCTGATCGAGGTTGGGTGGGCGGTTGGTGGTCAGTGGGATCAGCGCGTGCAGCGCTCCATAGGCCTCCGCCAGGTCGCTCACCCTGGCCCTCCGCTTGGAAGGCAGCGGCTTGAGCCCCAGGGATTTCCATGCAGCATGCGGATAGCTCTCCACCAGCAGGCGATCCGGGGGCGAGCCCGGATGCGCGAGGGTGTCAAGGCGGCGCCAGCCGCGCCGGCAGAGCGCATCGTACACGTCGAGGCAGAACTCGGCGAAAGCCCGGTAGGTGACGGGCTTGACCATGGCCGGCAGGCCGGTTTTAGCAGCGGTGTTCAGTTGCCGCTCGCTCACCCTGGAATGCAGCAGGCCATTCGAGCGCGACTTCCAGGCCTGGGGCCCGTCGAGCATCATCACCCGGATGCCGCGCACCGCGCACAGATGATTCAGGCGGCCGGCCAGGATATTGGCGTCCACCGGGCCGCGATCTTCCCCTCTGGCCATGGAGGGGATGATCTCGCAGTTAATGGGGCAGTCCGGCGCATGCGGCCGATCGGGGTCCTTCCGCGAACCGCCCAGGCGCGGCTGGCCAGCAAGGGTATTGCCAAGGTGTGCGCGGCCTGCGGGATGCGCCGAGCGCACGCGAGTGAGCGCCACGATACCCAGATCGGACCAGCGGCGGTACGCGAGATCGACGGAGAGGACGGCCACCCCTTAACCCTACGTCGGAGGCGTCAGGAGAGCAACAACGGGAGGGCCAAGTCGCACCGGAGCAAGACTTTATTGAAACCGCGGACCGGAACGGGAAGATAGCTTTCCCCGCTCCCGCCGTGACCGGAAGTAGTTGCTCGCGAGAGACTCGGGTCGCCGGGAAGCGGAGATTGCGGTATACTGACAGAAGCCTCACGAGGGCAGGGATATCTCTGTCTTGTGAGCTCTGCGACCGGGCCACCAGCCCCGTCCAAAACGAGAAAAAAGATGCCCAAGTTGAAGACCCATACGGGCGCGAAGAAGCGCTTCAGCAAGACTGGCACCGGCAAAATCAAGCGTGGCCAGACGAAGACGCGTCACATCCTTACTTCGAAGGCGCCGAAGACGAAGCGCAAGCTGGGACGGACCCTGCTTGTCTCCGACGGCGACTACAAGAAGGTAGCGCGCATGATTCCCTACGCCTGATCGCTGCGCCTGGCTCCGCGAGGAGGCAGCGCTTCCGGGCCCGAAGTCGAATCCGCTTGAGGCGGACCGGGCCCCCGGCAGACCAAGTTGATGGATTGCCGAGAGATGCAGGCTTGCAATAGCGAGTGAAGAGGTTTACCGCCGTCCCGCCAGGGACAGGCCTCCTGCCTCCAGCCGCTCAACCGACTCACCAAATGGAGAACAACCATGCCCCGCGTAAAACGCAGTACCAAGCGGAGTGACCGCCGGAAGAAGATTCTCGACCGGGCAAGCGGCTACTTCCTTACCAAATCGAAGCTCTACCAGGCAGCCCAGGAAGCCGTCGAGCGCGGCCTCAAGTTCGCCTACACCGGCCGCAAGCAGAAGAAGCGCCAGTTCCGCTCCCTCTGGATTGTCCGCATTTCGGCCGCCGCCAAGCTGAACGGCACCAGCTACTCGCAGCTCATCAATGGACTGAAGAAGGCCGGCATTGAGCTCGATCGCAAGATCCTGGCCGACATCGCCGTCAAGGACGCCGCCGGCTTTACCGACCTGGTCAACAAGGCCAAGGCCGCCCTGGCCGCCGAGAAGAAGGCCGCCGCCTAGTCCGATAGCAAGTCAGCGAAAAGGCCCCGCGATGCGGGGCTTTTTCTGTCAGCAGGTCAGCTGTTCAGTGAACTATTTATCGTCTAGGAACTCCTCCACCGTCTTCTGCCACAATTCCGGCTGGTCCACGAAGTTCATGTGCCCGCTGTTGGGGAGGATCACGAGCTTGGAATCGGCGATCTTGGCGCTCATCTCCAGGCTCAGGCTGGGGTCGCACTCGTCGTGGTCGCCGGCCATGATGAGCGTTGGAACGTGGATGCCCTGCAGGCGATCAACATACTCGACCGACTTGAGGTTCCCGTCGATGATGAACTCGCCGTGCTCGCCCCACATCACGCGGTAGAGCTCCCAACTGGTGCCGATGAGCTGCCCCAGGGGGTCGTAATTCGGGTCCGGCCGCGCCCCATAGGTGAAGGGGAAGTATCCCGGCCCCCACGCCAGGGTGGCATATTCGGCCGGATAGCGCCCATGCTCCCAAGCTTCGCCTTTGCCGAACAAGCCGGCAGCTTCCAACTCATTCAGCCGCTTGAGCTTGGCGGGTGGCATCTGCGCCTTCTCGCGGGCCAGCACTTCGTTCATCTGCCTGGTGGACGGGAAGGTCGAGTTGAGAATCAGATGGGTGAGATTCTGCTGGTATTTGAGAGCGTAGGCCTGTGCCAGCACGCCGCCGTAGCTGTGGCCGAGCAGCGAGATTTTGCCTAGCTTGAGCGCTTGGCGGACGTCTTCGACATCCTCGACCATGTTCTCGACCGTGTAAAGGCTGGTGTCCTGCAGGTGCTGCGAGCGTCCGGACCCGCGTTCGTCGATAAAGATGAGGCGGTGGGTGCGTGCCAGCGGAAGCAGGTAGGGCAGGAAGTAAGTGTGGTCGGCGCCGGGCCCGCCGTGGACCACTACCAGCGGCGATCCGGTCCCGAAGGCCACGTAGTAGATGAGCACGCCATGTGCGTCGACGTAGCCATCCTGCTGCGGGTAAACGGCCGATTGCGCGGACACGAGCGGAGCCAGCGCAGGCGCGCCAAGGCAAAAAGCCAGCAAGGCGGCAGGGAAGAGTTTCTTCATGCGCTCCATCCTATCCCACAAACCTGGGCGCAGCCACGGTTCATGATTGGCCTGAGCTCAAAGGCAGGCGCACAGGCGGACGCGGCTGCCCCACGCAGTGGTTTATTCTGAGGGTTACGCATGGCAAACGACGAAATACCTAATCTGACGGCATTTGACGAGGCCGCGCTGGACCAGGCCTTCGCCGCGGTGGAGCGACAGGCCAAGAACGACGCAGCGGCGATCGACGGTCCCGAGGCGGTAGAGGCGTTTCGCCTGCGCTGGCTGGGCCGCAAACAGGGCTTGCTCAACGAGGTTTCCAGCCGCTGGCTCAAGGCCGCGCCACCCGAGGCGAAAAAGCCTGTCGGCGAGCGCTTCAAGACCCTCAAGGAGCTGGTGGAGGGTCTGCTTGAGCAGTCCACCGGCAGCGGCCCGAGCGATGCAGCTCTCGCCGCCGAGGCCATCGATATCACGCTCCCCGGCACGCGCCGCCTGACCGGCGCCGAGCACCCGATTACGCGGACGCTGAACGAGATCACCCAGGTTTTCGCGGCGCTGGGCTACTCGGTCGGCGTCGGGCCGGAGGTCGAGACCGATTTCTACAACTTCGAAAGCATGAATTTCCCGCCCGGGCACCCGGCGCGAGACACGCAGGATACGCTGGTTGTCGCTAATCAGGACCGGCGTCCGCTGCGCGACCGGCTGTTGCTGCGCACGCACACATCTCCGGTGCAAATGCGCACCATGGAGACGCAGCCACCTCCAGTGCGCATTGTTATTCCCGGCAAGGTCCACCGCAACGACGCGCAGGATGCCACGCACTCGCCAATCTTCCATCAGGTAGAAGGCCTTTGTGTCGACACCAATATCACCTTCAGCGACCTGAAGGGCACGCTCGACCACGCCATGAAGGCGCTGTTTGGGTCGTCGGTCAAGACGCGCTTCTTCCCGTCGTTCTTCCCCTTCACCGAGCCCAGCGCCGACGTGCAGATCAGCTGCAT
>CAYUJM010000166.1:0-9599 GCA_964445025.1 uncultured Occallatibacter sp.
ACAAAAACCAACTACCCTGAGGAATGGGAATCTACAGAAGATTTAGGACTTGACTCGATATGTCGTTTCTGTTGAAGTACCGTGTGCTGGCGGCCAATGAAAAGTCGGGCGGCTATTCGATCAGCGCTGCCTTGGCGGCAACCGCTCCTACAGGCAGCTACAAAAACGGATCGGTTGATGGAACCGTTTCGCCAACCGTTTGCATGGGCAAAGGCCTTCGCTCCTTCGATATTCAAACGGCGGTGGCCGAGTCGCTTCCGACCGGCCATACGAAAACTCTGGGGAGGCCGGTCAGTTGGAACACCGCGATTCAAGAGAGGGCGGGCAAGCTGTTTTGGCCGGAGATCGAGTTCAATTCTACCTTCTACAGGGGCGGACCGAACGACGGCAAGGAGCAGACGTTTGTATCGCCGGGGCTGATTGTCGGCAAAATCAAGTTCCGCTCCGAAGCGAAAAACAGGCTTGGTTTGTACTTCGGCGCGGGAGAGCAAATCGCCCTCTCTCAATATCACGCATACAACCACGCGCTTTCGTTTTCAACGCGCATTGTTTTCTGATTGTTGCGGAGAAACGATAATTTCTTGAGTTTCTTCATGCGCATTGCCCGCATCCGAAATCCGCGGGCGATGCTTCTTTTTCGGTCCGAGAGGCTTTGGCGACTGCTGAAGCCGGACTCTCCACAATCCGCGCCGCGGGAGAACCGGTGTTAAGATAACTCCATCCAGCAAGAAACGCGCGAACGCCCGCCGGCATCCTATATTGCGATTTCGCTTGCCCAGGTCGATCGCATGAATGCCCAGTTCTTGGAGAGAAAGATGCCGGGAGCGAATTTTGGAGGTTTGCGAGTTCTCAGCCTTGAATCGCGCAGATCGATTGAGGTTGCAAAACTCATCCGCACCTATGGCGGGGAACCGCTCACGGCTCCGGCCATGCGGGAGATTCCTCTCGACTCCGATCAGCCGGTTCTTGAGTTTGCCGAAGCCTTGATGCGCGGAGCATTCGACCTGGTAGTCTTCACTACCGGGGTAGGAGTTCGCTCACTGATTAAAATTGTCTCCGAGCACTGTGACCGGGAGCAATTCCTGGCGGCTCTACGTTCCATCAAGATCGCCGCGCGTGGGCCGAAATCTTCCACTGCGCTCCGCGAACTTCAGGTTCCGATCGCCGTGGTTTCGCCGGAGCCTTTTACCTGGCGAGCCCTGATGTCCGCCCTGGAAGAAAAGCTCGGCCCATCTCTTGAAGGCATGAATATAGCCGTGCAGGAGTATGGAACATCCAATCCTGAACTGCTCACCGCGCTGGCGGAGAAAAGCGTCTCGATCACCCGCCTCCTCGTCTATCAGTGGGCGTTGCCGGAGGAAATTCAGCCGTTGCGCGAGGCCGTTCTGGCACTCGCCCACGGCCACGTAGACGTTGCGCTCTTCATGAACGCGGGGCAGATCATGCATCTGTTCCTCATCGCGGAACGCATGGGCTATACCGAAGCGCTCTACGAAGGCTTTCGTTCGACCGTCATCGGCTCCATTGGCCCCAGCACAACGGAAGGGCTCTCCGTCTACGGGCTGCATCCGGACTATGAGCCGACCCAATCGAAGATGGGATTCCTCATCAATGAGTTGGCACAGAATGCCGGTTCTCTGTTGGAGCAAAAACGATCGGCGGCCGCGCTTCACGTTCCCAATTGTCCCCCGCCTCCCGTGAGTCCGCTCCTGAGCGGCGATCGCTCCGCCGCGAAATCGGGACGGCCCTCAATCTCCGCTGTCGATTTTCTCCATGAGATCAGCAGCCGCATGGCGGCCTCCGATCCTCTTCACACCGTTCTCAATCGCATCGTCGATTTTGCCTGCTCGGTCATCAGTTGCGACTCCTGTTTCGTTTATGTTCTCGAGGACAATCAACTGGTTCTTCGAGCTTCGAAGAACCCTCATTCCGATGTCGTCGATCATCTCGGCATTTGGCTTGGCCAGGGCATCACAGGCTGGGTTGGCTGGCATCGCGAACCGGTTGCAATTCCTGCCAAAGCCTTGCAGGATTCACGCTTCAAGCGCTTCCCGGATCTACCGGAAGATACCTTCGAGGCATTTCTTTCCGTGCCCATTCTCTGTCGTGGCAAGCTGGTTGGAGTCATCAACCTCCAGCATCGCAAGCCCTATCGCCACACGGAAAATGAAGTGCGTCTACTCACCACTATCGGTCATCTGGTCGGCGCGGAGTTGGAGCGCGCGCGGCTTGAAACGGAGAATCTGGAGCTCTCCGACCGCCTTGAATCTCGCAAACATATCGAACGAGCCAAGGGAGTTCTCCAACGCGATCTTGGTCTCGACGAAGAATCCGCTTACAGGGCCATGCAGCGCGAAAGCCGCCAGCGCCGCAAATCCATGCGTGAGATCGCCGAGGCTATTCTGCTCAACGACGATCTGCGTAAAAGCCGCCTGGGCGAATTCGGCAAGTCGGCGAATCGCATATCTTCGCCGCCCAAGGCCGGTATCTGACCTGAGCCGCGAACCCCTAGAGCACCTTGCATAACAGTGTAAACTATCGATTGCGATCCTCCCGCGACGGAACGATTATGGCTATAGCCTACGAGGGGAAGTATCGCCGCAGTTTTTCTTTCAACCTACGAGCAGGGAAACGGCACGTTGGAGGAATTGGCTGCGGAATTTCGTGTAAGTGTGGGGTGGGCCAAAAAGTATCGGCGACTTACACGCGCACAGGCAGCATGGCTTCGCCAACTTACCAGCCAGGCCGCAAGCCAAAGATTGGCGCCGCCGAACGA
The DNA here is from genome assembly GCA_964445025.1 of uncultured Occallatibacter sp. Taxonomy (GTDB): domain Bacteria; phylum Acidobacteriota; class Terriglobia; order Terriglobales; family Acidobacteriaceae; genus Telmatobacter. The sequence continues at coordinate 2,777 of CAYUJM010000166.1, forward strand.
GCTCTGCTTCGCCTATGGTTGGATGAGCAACCCGACTTGAGGCTGGCCGAGTTGCAGGCCAGGATCAGCCAACAGGCACAGGTGCAAATCCATTCTTCCAGCCTTTGCCGTTGGCTCAAACGCATGGGACTGCGGTTCAACAAAAGTCTCTGCGCGCGGCTGAACGCGACACGCCCGAGAACCTGATCCGTCGCCAGGAGTTTCTGGCGACCATCGCGGAAGTTGAGCCAGAGCATCTGGTTTTTCTGGGTGAAACCGGCCTGACGACCTCCATGACGCGCCTTTACGGGCGAGCGCCGGCGGGTGTGCGGAATCAGGAAGCCGCACCGGAGTCGCACTGTAGCGTAGTTAACCTGATTGCCGGCTTGCGACTAACTGGCATGGTGGCTCCCATGACCATTCCCGCCGCCACCGACGGCGATGTCTTTCGCGCTTATGTCCAGCGCTTTCTAGTGGTGTGTCTCACGCAGACAGTCGTTTATCCGTTTTGAAGGGTACGGGCTTCAGCCCGTACATAACGTCCGCAAAATCAATGGGCTTTAGCCCCTGAGGGGAATGCGGGCCAACACCTCCTGATCGTTGTGGATCGCTGACAATAGATGCAATTAGCGAGACATACCACTAGTTACGCCTTTGCGGCCGGGCGACGTGGTGGCGATGGACAACTTGAGTTCGCACAAGGTCGCGGGCGTAAGGGAGAGAATTGAGACGGCAGGCGCGAAATTGCTGTATCTACCGCCCTATTCGCCCGATCTGAATGCAATCGAAAAAGGCCGGTCCAAAATCAAGCAAATGTTGTGAACAGCCAAAGCCAGAAGCGAAGAGTCGCTCGATCAAGCAACCGCCCATGGGCTTCAACTCGTCACTCCAGAAGATGCCAAGGGATGGTTCGGACTATCTGTGCCCAGTCTACAGTAATTTGCAAAACGCTCTATTACTTGCCGCGCTCAATCTCGAAGTGCAACATTTCCATTTGGGATGATGTTGCATGGGGAATCGTTATCTGCAGTTGACTTTATCTGAGCGGGTATACATTCAGGCTCAGTTGGGGTTGGGCTTCAAGGCGGCGTCAATTGCGGCGGCATGGCCGGCTTGGCTGTCAGTGACGTCGCGGGGCAACAAGTTGCCAGCGCATCAAAATTCTCAGATCGAGTCTCCGTGACGCCCTCAAGACTGGCTACTGAACCTAACCAGACATTCTTTTGGTCGGACGATCTTAGTTGCCAGGCGGTGGAACCGTTGGAGGTGCTGGACATACAGCCAGTATTGCAAGACAAAATGGGGCTGACCTAGACTACACAGTAGTGGACGTGGATGACTCTATGAATAAAGGCGTAAACCGTTCTGTGAAATAAAATCAAATTCTATTCGGAGACGGCGGCCGGGTGTCCCATATCCCGATTTTGGAACCTGGGAAAGCGCAACAGCCCATGAGAGCCACTAGCGAGCGGCCGCCCCACCGCAGGCGGTCTTCTCGATCTTGGCCCACGAGTCTTTTAGGGGGAGGGTGCGGTTGAATACCAGATTATCCGGGGTCGAGTCGGGATCGAGGCAGAAGTAGCCGACCCGCTCGAACTGGAAGCGGTCCCCTAGCTTGGCGTTGGCGAGCGAAGGCTCAAGCTTGGTGCCGGTGAGTATCTCCAGCGAGTTGGGGTTGAGATTGTCGAGAACGTCTGCACCTTCCGGGAGGTCGTAAGGATCGGGCTTGACGAATAGCTTGTCGTAGAGGCGGATTTCGGCGGAGATGGCGTGGGCGGCCGAGACCCAGTGAATGGTGGACTTGACCTTGCGGCCGTCGGTCGAGTTACCGCCGCGGCTGGCCGGATCGTAAGTACAGTGGACTTCAATGAGAGTGCCGTCGGCAGCCTTGACTGCGCTTTGCGCGGTTACGAAGTAGGCGTTGCGCAGACGAACTTCCTTGCCGGGAGACAGTCGGTAGTACTTGGGCGGAGGCGTTTCGCGGAAGTCGTCCTGCTCGATATAGATCGTTCGCGAGAAGGTAACCCCGCGAGTCCCTGCCGAGGGATCTTCGGGGTTGTTGGCGACTTCGACTAACTCATCCTTTCCTTCGGGGTAGTTATCGATGACCAGCTTGAGTGGATGCAGCACGGCCATGGCGCGGGAGGCGCGGCGGTTGAGCTCGTCGCGCTGAAAGTGCTCCAGCATCTCAATGTCCGTGGAGCCATTGGTCCGCGAGACCCCGGCGGCGGCCACAAAGGCGCGGATGGCTTCCGGGGTAAAGCCGCGGCGGCGAAGACCGGAGAGAGTGGGCATACGGGGATCGTCCCAGCCGTTCACGCGCTTTTCATTCACAAGCTGCAAGAGCTTGCGCTTGCTAAGCATAGTGTAGGTGATGTTGAGGCGGTCGAACTCATATTGACGCGAGGGAAAGATGCCCAATTGCTCGATATACCAGCGGTAGAGAGGCTGGTGATCCGCAAACTCCAAAGTGCACATGGAGTGGGTGACGCGCTCCAGCGAATCGGACTGGCCGTGGGCGTAGTCGTACATGGGATAGATGCACCACTGGTCGCCGGTGCGGTGATGAGTGGCGTGGAGGATGCGATACATCACCGGATCGCGCATATTGAGATTCGGCGAAGCCATATCGATCTTGGCGCGCAGCACGCGGCTGCCGTCGGGGAATTCGCCGGCCTTCATGCGGGTGAAGAGGTCAAGATTCTCCTCGATGGAGCGGTTGCGATAAGGACTGTCTTTGCCCGGCTCGGTGAGCGTGCCTCGGTGTTGGCGAATCTCATCGGCGGAGAGGTCGTCCATGTAAGCCTTGCCAGCTTTGACGAGTTGTACAGCCCACTCGTAAAGCTGCGGGAAGTAGTCGGAGGCATAGCAGAGGCGGTCCCATTGGAAGCCGAGCCAGCGGACATCCTCCATGATGGAATCGACGTACTCCTGCTCTTCTTTCTCAGGGTTCGTGTCGTCGAAACGCAGGTTGGTCTTTCCCCCGAACTCATCCGCCAGTCCAAAATCGAGAAAGATGGCCTTGGCGTGGCCGATGTGCAGATAGCCGTTCGGCTCGGGGGGAAAGCGGGTCTGGATGACCGCGTCGCCGTACTTCTTGCTGTGCGCATCCTCGGCGATGATCTCGCGGAGGAAGTTGGAGGGGGTGTCCGCAGCGTGGCTTTCCGAATTCGAGTTGGTCATGGCTGTCTTCCATTATCCCATTGAAGGGCTGTGCTCAAGAAGAGCCGGGCAGTCTGCGGTGGTCCCAATTGTTCGGACAGTTTTCGCCGGTTCTTAAGTGGACGTTCTGTTTTTCGGATTCGGCTGCCATCGATTCTGACAGGCGGTTGATTTTGACCGGGACGGCTTTGTTGCCTTGCCTCAGTATCGATTGACCGACAGGGTCAGTTTATCGCACTCTGTTGCTGGCCGGTGAAGCGGAGGCGGGCTCTGGTGGAGACCAACCCGCCAAGGCCGCCCCCCCCTGCGGACAGGTCTTCGTCCGTGGGGGAGATCGATGCCGGCAAAGCGCCGCATCGGGGCCGACTCGTAGGGCGAGTCCTCGGCGGCCGGGTCGGAGAGGGCGAACCGCTGCTGGAGAAAGTAGACGCGCAGCATGATCTCAAGCCCCACCGGCTTGCGCCCCGCTTCGCCCTTGGAGTAATGCGGCTGGACCAGCGCCAGCAGCTCGGCCCACGGCATCGTGGCATCCATCTCTTCCAAAAACGCCTCCCGCCGCGTCTTCTTCGCAAACCGCTGAAACTCCGTCTGCTGGGCCAAACTCATCTGACGAATCCGTGTTCTTCCCCCCTGATTCCACTTTATCCGCACCCGCAACGGAGGGGGGAATTTTTCAGAGGTTCCCTAAAGCTAGGCGATACCCACACTTTTGCACTACCTTCTGTTTCGATCCAATGCGGTGAGTCTCAAGATAGTGATGCGTCTCGAGGTAAAAGTTATTTTTCTTTCTCAGCCGGTACGGAGGATTTCGATTAGGATACGCTCCGTGTTTCCAGTAAAGCCATGGTTCTGTTTTTACGTCCGTCCAAGGGAGACGAAACAAATCTGATTTCAGGGCTACAGTTGACGAGATCGCATACAGGATTTGGCCGCTCTTACATTCGACCATCGCGACAAGATTTGTATAAGCGAGCTCAAACGAGATTTGGAATATTGAGATGCGCTCCTTCATGCAAGCCAGCTTCCAGTTCAATTCGGCTATCGTCGCGATCCGTTGATCAAGAAGTACGAAGGGATGCCAACCGCACCGACAAAGGCGCACACACACAGCGTCCTGGTCAGCATCCTACAGACCTGCCGCCAGCAGTTCCGGTCCGCGACAGCCTCCCTGGAACAACTTCTCCATCTGCCCAAACCCAAAGCTTTGGAGTTGCTCCCGCCCACTGGACGCTAAACAAATACCGGAATTCTTCGTGTGGAGAAATGATTGGTTTCACTTGAGCTTCGGACGGAAACCAGCGATGTGATCGATTGCTTCCGCGATTGCGGGCAGCAAAGGCGGCAGGCACTCCGCAATGGCGCGAGGCGAACCAGGAAGATTCACGATCAAGGTTTTTCCGCGCACACCAGCCGTCGCCCGCGACAAAATCGCCGTCGGCACCTTTGAAAACGAAAGTGCGCGCATTGCCTCGCCGAAGCCGGGCAACTCCTTTTCCAGAATTGCTCGTGTTGCTTCCGGCGTCACATCGCGGATTGCCGGCCCCGTTCCGCCGGTCGTGACAATCAGCGCGCAATCTTTATCGCACAAATCCGTCAAGGCTCTTGAGATTCGCAATTGCTCGTCAGGCAGCAGCACTCGCTCGAATTCGATCGGCTCGGCGAGCGACGCGCGCAACACTCTCTCGATCTCCGGCCCGCTGATATCCTCGTAAATTCCGCCGCTGGCGCGGTCGCTTACCGTGACGCGTCCGACTCTCACAGTTTTTCCTTGGATACCAATCCGATGCCTTCGATGACCATCGTTTTGTCCACCGCCTTGCACATATCGTATATAGTCAAAGCCGCTACGCTCACCGCCGTCAACGCCTCCATTTCCACGCCGGTCTTCGCCGTCGTACGCGCTTCGGCAAGAACATGAACCGAATCGTTCTTCAGAGAAAACGTAACTTCAACTGCGTCCAGCGGCAAAGAATGGCAGAGCGGAATCAGCTCATCCGTGCGCTTGGCCGCCTGAATCGCGGCGATCTTAGCCACGGTGAATACATCGCCTTTCGGCAAGCTCTTAGCGCGCAGCGCGGCAATCGTCTCTTCCATGCAACGGACAAAGCCTTCCGCAGCCGCAATGCGCAACTGTGCGGGCTTGTGGCCAACGTCAACCATCTTCGCGCGTCCTTGATCGTCAAGATGTGAAAATCCATTCATAAAACGCCAAGCAACAGCGCGGGAATTGGATCTCCGGCCTTGGGCGATTCCATTTCGCCGGTCATATGCAAGAGTGCATTCGCGCCTGCCAACCCCGTCACATCGCCGGAGCTTTTCCATCGCAGGGCGCGCGCCACAAACTCGCCGTTCACGGCAATCAGACGCGCCGGCAAGAAAGTATCGTGGGCGCTGGATCTATATTCAAAACCTTCCGCGAGCCGTGCCTTCACTATAGGCCATGAAGCGTTTGCGCCGGAAAACTTCTCCATCGCCAGCCGAACTTCAACGTGCAGAGTTACAAAATGCGAGATAGGATTTCCCGGCAAAACGAAGGCCGCTTGACTGCCGCGCGTGCCGAAGACAAGTGGCTTTCCAGGACGAAGATCGACCTTCTCAAAATGGATTTCATAGCCGAGCGCGCACAACAGTCTTTTTCCGAAGTCATAGTCGCCCACACTGGCGCCGCCAGATACGAGGAGCAAATCGCAATCGCCATCGCATAAGCGAGCCTGACTCAACAGCAAATCGAAGTCGTCGGGCAATCGCTCCTGCTTCACAATTCTACCGCTGCGCTGACGGACGAATGCCGCGACGAGTGTGCTGTTGGTGTCGCGGATTTGGCCGAGCAGCGGAGTTTGCGATGGCGCAATGATTTCGTTTCCGGCAACGAAGTGCGCGACCCGAATCCGCGGCGAGACCGTCGGTTCCGCGAAACCGAGGCCGGCAAGCAATGCGAGCTCTCCCGGGCCCAGCCATGTGCCAGCGGTCAGCAGTCGGTCGCCGCTTCGCGCATCCTCGCCCCTGTAACGAATGTGCTTGGCGCGCGCTCGTCGCTGCGGAATGACAAAACGGTCTTCAACTTCGACGTCCTCCTGCATCAGCACTTGCGTCGCGCCCCGCGGCAACCGCGCGCCGGTATAAATTCGCGCGCACTCGCCGTTTTCGATCTTGAAATCGGGGGTACTGCCCGGCTGCATTTCTCCTACGATGCGGAAGCGCGTCGAGCCGTCATCGCAATCGAGCGCATAACCATCCATCGCCGCGCGATCGAAAGCGGGCAGATCGTCCGGCGCATGAACATCGTCGCGCAGAATTCGACCGTAAGCCTCTGCCAGCGGCGCGGTTTGCGGCGCAAGCGAAGGAGTCTTGTCCCAGATTGAGGCGCGCGCTTCAAACAGCGAGATCATTGAGGCAATTCTATGGGATCTGAAACGAAATACAAAGCTGCGCGCCAAAGACAGGCGTCGGGTGAACTGCATGATTGGAAATGGATGAGCTTGGCGGAAGCGGCTAGTTTTGCGGGGCGCGATTTGTTGTCCCTCGCTTTTGACAGCGGTGAATCTTGCGTGGGTTTCGCATGACGATGACATTGACGACAGTGTTATTTGTCGGTGGAGAATCGAGGCGCATGGGCGCCGACAAGGCTACGTTCAACGTCCGTTTGAGCGAAGTCTCCGTGGGGCGCTTGATGAAGCGTCTT
>CAYUJM010000167.1:0-9578 GCA_964445025.1 uncultured Occallatibacter sp.
AACATGATCGCCGCCATGGGCCTCAAGCGCGAAGAAGTCTACATCGCCAACGTGGTCAAGTGTCGCCCGCCCGGGAACCGCACCCCGGAGCCCGAAGAAGCCAACACCTGCTCGCCATTTCTCTTCCGCCAGATCGACGTCGTCCGTCCCCAGGTCCTCGTTGCCCTCGGTGCTACTGCCGCGACGTATCTGCTCGGCCAGCGGCAGCCGCTCGCCGGCCTCCGTGGCCGCGTCCACGCCTTCCGCGGCATGCAGCTCATCGTCACCTATCACCCGGCATACCTGCTCCGCGATCCGCGCCAGAAAAAGGAAGCCTGGGCCGACCTTCAAATCGCCATGCGCGAACTTGGCCTCAAGCCCCCGACAAGGGGTTGAGAGTATTGAAAGAGACATTCCCTTTTTCCATGCGATACACTGGCGATTCCACCCGCCCTGGATCTTGGCCGGACGAATTCTCTTCGAAGTCGTCCGCAAACTGGACTCTTTCGGCCCTGCGGGTAAAAGGCGCGGGGTCTGGCGAAACAACAAGGAGAGAAAGCGTGAAGAAATTCCTGGTGGTAGCCCTAGCAATGGTCTGCTTGATATTCGTCCGCCAAGTCGCAAATGCCCAGGACGCCGGAATCAATGGCAAATGGCACTTCGTGATGGACACTCCGGGCGGCGACCGCGAAATGGATGCCGATTTCACCGTCGCCGCCGATGGTAAGGTGACTGGCAAGTACGGAACAACCGATGTGGCGGGCACCTACAAGGATGGCAAGCTGGACCTGAACTTCTCAATGACCTCCGAGGAGTCGGGCGAAACGGCGCCGCTCAAGCTGGTTGGCAAGCTGGACGAGACCGCCGCCCTCGTGGGCACTTGGGAATTCTCCTCGTACAACGGCACGTTCAAGGCAACCCGTCCAAAGTCGTAACTCGGCTTTGCTTGATTCCGGCATTGGGCCGCGTGATTGATCTAGGAATTGAGGTTCTGGAAGGATTCAGCGGGAATCAGGAAGGTTCCCTCACGCCGCCCGCACCCGCTCCACTGCCAGCCGCAATCCCATCGCCTTCAGAATCGCGGACAAACTGCGCAGCTCCGGATTTCCCTCCGCAGACAACGTGCGGTAGAGCTGCGTAGGATTCAGATTCGCCCTTTCAGCCACGTCCTGCACGCCGCCGAAAGCCTTGGTCATTTGCCGTAGCGCGATCAGCAATTCGCCCTGTTCACCATCCTCGAGAATGCCGTTCAGAAGTTCAACCGCGTAGCCAGGGTCTTCCTTCAAAAGCTCTGCCATAGCTTCGTCGTGATTTCTATCGCTCATTGTCAGCTCCTCTTCTGCCAGTCATTCCAGAATGCACAGGCGCGGTCGATGTCAGAATCCTGGGTTCGTTTTTCGCCTCCGCAAAGCAGCAGGACGACAACTTCTCCTGCGACGGCATAATAGACGCGATAGCCTTGTCCAACGTCGATGCGCAACTCCCACACTCCGTCACGGCAAAACCTGTGATCGCCGAAGTTGCCCAACTCGATTCGGTTGATTCTTCGGTCGATCGCGATTGCTGCCCTTGTGTCGCGAACCTGCCGCCGCCACTCCAAGAACACATCTTTGCCGGTGGGCGCAAGATAATGGCGAACCTCATACGCCTAAAGGTTTTCGTTTATAAACGAATCATAGTCAAGCATGGTCAAGCATGCGCAGGGCGCCAATTCTGCGACGACGATTCGCCAACCGTTGATTTACGAACCCACCCTCCCCGTCTACCATGGGTACTCCGGAGGACACCCCCATGGACGGCAATGCCCCTAGCCACAAGCCCGGCCGCCTACATCACAACCCTGACCTGGTCCGTCCCATGTATGCGCGCCAGTCGTTGCTCGGCCCCACCCCGCGCCACTCCATCCCCGAAGACGGTATGGCGCCCGGCACTGCCTACCACCTCATCCACGATGAATTGATCGTCGATGGTAGCTCGCGCTTCAACCTCGCCACTTTCTGCAGCACCTGGATGGAGCCCGAAGCTCATCGCCTCATGGCTGAGACCTTCGACAAGAACATGATTGACAAGGATGAGTATCCGCAGACAGCGGAACTCGAAATGCGCTGCGTCCAAATGCTCGCCGAGTTGTGGAATGCTCCCGCGCCCGAGACCACCATCGGGACCTCGACTATCGGCTCCAGCGAAGCCTGCATGCTCGGTGGCCTGGCCCTCAAATGGAGCTGGCGGGAAAAGATGCGCAAGCTCGGCAGGCCCACCGGCAGGCCCAACCTGGTGATGGGCACCAACACGCAGGTCTGCTGGCACAAGTTCACCCGCTATTGGGACGTCGAGCAGCGGGACGTTCCGCTCGAGGGCAACGAGTTTGTCACCGATCCCGAGCGCGCTGCCGCAGCCTGCGATGAGAACACCATCGGCGTGGTTGCCGTCCTCGGCAGCACCTTTACGGGCCACTACGAAAATGTCCTGGCGCTCAGCAATGCTCTCGATCGGCTCCAGGAAAAGACAGGACTCGACATTCCCATCCACGTCGATGGCGCCAGCGGCGGCTTCGTCGCGCCGTTCCTCCAGCCCGATCTACTCTGGGACTTCCGCCTGCCACGCGTCAAATCCATCAACACGTCGGGCCACAAATACGGCCTGGTCTATCCCGGTGTGGGCTGGATCGTCTGGCGCGAGAAGGCGGACCTCCATCCCGACCTGATCTTCAACGTCGACTACCTCGGCGGCGCCATGCCCACCCTGGCCATCAACTTCTCCCGCCCTGCCAGCCAGATCGTGGCCCAGTATTACAACCTCATCCGTCTCGGCAAGTCAGGCTATCGCGCCATTCACGAAGCCTGCCGGGAAGTAGCTGTCGAACTCGCCGGCCAGATCGCCGAACTGGGGCCCTTCGAAATGCTCTCTACCGGTCACGATCTCCCCGTCCTGGCCTGGACTCTGAAAGAACAGGCGAACTGGTCGCTGTACGACCTGTCAGACCGGCTCCGTGATCGCGGCTGGCAGGTGCCTTCCTACCGTATGCCCGCCAACCGCCAGGAGATGGTTTTGCAGCGCATCGTGGTGCGCAACGGCTTCACCCACGATCTGGCCGGAATGCTGATGCGCGACATTCGCCGCCACCTTGATTGGTTCGCCACGCAACCCGGCTTCAAACCGTCTTCAGTCGGCGCCGGCTTCCATCACTGAGCCACCTGCGGTGGGGCAGCCGGCGCTTGCGCGCCAAAGGAATCGTGGGTTTCGAAGAAACACAGGCTAGGGAGTTACCCCTGATCCCTCCACAAATACACCCCGCCCAGCAGCCCGCTCTCGTTGGAGACGATGCTCACGTTCTTCGGGGGCGTAAAGGTGATCTTCTTGGTGTTGCCGCCGCCCAGGTAAAGGTGGTCCCAGTTGAACAGGGCCTCGGTGCTCTGGATGGCCTCCTGCAATAGCAGGTTCCAGCGCTCCTTGCCGAATCTGTCCAGGCCACGGCGTCCGAGGTAGTCCTCGTAGGTCATTTCCTTCTTGCGCCAGATATGGTGCCCCAGTTCCAGGCCGGGGCAGAGGTGGCCGTTGGTGAATAGAGCCGCGCCCAGGCCCGTGCCCAGGGTGAGCACCAGCTCCACGCCGTCGCCCTTGATGGCTCCATAGCCGGCAACATCGGCGTCGTTGCCCACCCGGACGGGCTTTTTCCAGCGCTTTTCCAGCTCTGCCTGCAGCGGAAATCCTCCCGCCCACAGCGGATGGAGGTTGAAAGCGCCAAAGGTGCAGCCGTGTTTCACCACGCCGGGAAATCCGACCGAGACGCGGTCGAAGCGGCCCATGAGCTTCTTCAGTTCGTCCAGTGCGTCCAGCACCGCCTGCGGCGTTGGCACCTCGGGTGTCACCACCCGCTGGCGCTCGCTCACCGGCGCGCCTTTGGCGTCCAGCAGCATGGCCTTCAGACCGGAGCCGCCGATGTCGATGGTCATGGTAATCGGGCCTTGAGGACGGGACGAAGCGCTGGGCAATGTGCCAGACGCGGCAGAAGGGGTGGAATCAGGCTTGGGAGTCATCAGCAATGAATTGTAGCCGCAAACGCCCCCTCCATGCGATGGCTCCGAAAATCCATCCCACGCCATCGGGCAAAAAGGAGAGCCGATGCGATGCGCCAAAGGAGACCTGTTTTCGCATCGAACCGGCTCTTTAGTTGTGGAGTGAACGATTGCCTTGGGCGGTCGGCCACTCAAGCTTACTTGGGTTGCCTGGCTCCGTTATGCTTATCCCGATAGATCTTCTGGCTTGCCTTGTTCTGCTCCCCGTTGATTTGCTTTTTCTCCGCGCCGGTCAGCTTTCCGCCGTTGCCTGCCCGGTCCGCATGTACCTGTTCGTTAATCCCCTGCTCGCGGTTCTCCAGGTGGGCCGTCTCATTCGCGGTAAGCTGACCGCTGCGAATGCCCTGCGCAATGCGCTCCTGCTGGTTCTTCTGCCGCTCACCAACCTCGCCCTTGTAGTTCTGCGTGGCGGCGTTGTGCTTGTCCGCGTAGATTGAATTGCTCAGGTTGTTCTGCTGGGCGTTCACCTGCTTGTGTTCGGCCGCCGTCAGCTTGCCGCCATCGGCCACGCGATCGTCCTTGATCTCGCGATTCAGATTCGCTTCGCGGCTCTCCAGGTTCTTGGTTTCGCCCGCAGTCAGCTCGCCCGATGCAACGCCGTTGGCAATGCGGTCCTGCTGATTCTCGCGCCGTTCGTTCACGGTTGCCGGATGATTGGGATCAGCGGTTGGTGTGGCTGCCGGGGTTGGAGTCGATTGTGCAAACAGCCCGCCGGTCAACAAGGTAGACGCGGCAAATATCATCATCATGCGTTTCATTTCGTTCACTCCTCGATCCTTGATTTTCTTTCACGTATTGATGGCCGTGATAGTGTGCAATACACAACCCTGCGCAGAGAGTTGCGAAAGATTTCTAAATAAATTGCTAACCCCCGTACGAAAGTAACGTCGGGGTTAGGCACATCGCAGGACGATCGCTCCCATCGCAGCACGCGCGCCCCATCCCCTACACTGAATGTTGCCTGTCATGTCAATCTGTTGCGAAGTTGCGTTGCCCGTCCCGCTGGACCGCGTGTTTACCTACGCGGTGCGAGAGGACCAGGCTCCGCAGCGCGGCGCGCGCGTGGTTGCGCCTTTTCGCAATGAAAAGTTGATCGGCGTGGTCACCGCCGTCAACGTCCAGGCTCCGCCCGAGTTTGAAGTGCGTTATCTTGAGGCCGTTCTCGACGACGAGCCGTTGCTCAGCGAGCAGTTGCTCGCGCTGGCAGAGTGGATGGCGCAGTATTATCTTGCCCCGCTCGGCGAAGTGCTGCGCGGCATGTTGCCGCTGATGGCTGAGGTGCGCCGCACCGTCTACTACCGGATCACCGATCTGGGCCGGGACATGCTGGCCAGCGCGCTCGAAAGTGGCCCGGAGCTGACGCAGCCCAGTATCCTCTCGCCCAAATCCACCGCGAAGCGCCGCGGCAAGCTCTCGCCGGAGCAGCAGAATCTGGAGCATCGTGTTCTGTCGCGGCTGGCCGCGGGAGAGGCGGTGAAGGTCTCCACATTGCGCACCGCGACGTCGGCCACGTTGCAGGTGCTTGCCGGCCTGGTGAGGAAAAAATGGATCGTGCGCGAGACGGCGGCGGTGGAGCGCGATGCGCGGCGCACGGAGCGCTTCGCCGTGTTGATTCCCGAGGCGCGGCTGCCGGCTCTGACGCAGAAGCAGCAGGCAATCTTGGCGGAACTTGCTGCATGCGGCGGGGAGCTTCCGCTGACCGAGTTACGCGCGCGCAATCTGCCTTCGTCCACGCTGCAAACCCTCGTCCGCCGCGGCCTGGTGCGCATCGACGAACGGCCTGCGGCATTTCGCCTGGGTGGATTGCAGCCGGCCGCCGCACCGTTTCGGCTCAACGAACCTCAGACCGAGGCGCTGTCGTCGATTGCATCGGCCTTGGGAGATTTCCATCCATTTCTGCTGCACGGCGTCACGGGGTCGGGAAAAACCGCGGTCTATCTTGCCGCAATGCAGCGCGCGCTCGATCGCGGGCTCTCATCCATTTTGCTCGTCCCCGAGATCGGGCTTACGCCGCAGACGGCGGGACTGCTGGACGCGGCCTTCGGCCAGAAGGTTGCTCTCCTCCACTCCGCGCTCACCCCCGAGGAGCGGAGCGAGCAATGGCGCCGCATTCGCCGCGGCGACGCACCCATCGTGGTCGGCACGCGCTCGGCAATCTTCGCGCCTGCGCCCAATCTCGGTCTCATCCTGGTCGACGAGGAGCACGACCAAAGCTACAAGCAGGAGGAGACGCCGCGCTACAACGCCCGCGATGTGGCTGTGATGCGCGCCAAGTTGGCCGGCGCCGTGGTGGTGGTCGGATCGGCCACGCCGTCGCTGGAAACCTGGCAGAACTCGGTGCAGGGCAAGTACGCACGCATCGAGCTCCGTGACCGCGTGATGAACCGGCCCTTACCGGAAGTCGAGTTGATCGACATGCGCAAGGAGTTTCAGGAGACGGGCCAGGAGCAGCTTTTCTCCCGCGCCCTTGTCGAAGAGACCCGCCAGGCCCTCGATCGTGGCGAACAGGCGTTGATTCTCCTCAACCGCCGCGGCTACTCCTTTGCCGTCATCTGCCGCGCCTGTGGAGAGAAACTGGAGTGCCAGAACTGCGCGATTTCATTGACGCATCACAAGCCGCCCGCTGAAGATGCCGGGTTGGCCCGCGAAGGACAGCGTCTCGAGTGCCACTACTGCGGCTTTCGGCGGACAGTTCCGGCGCGCTGCCCCAAGTGCGACAGCGAGCACCTCTACTACCTCGGAGCCGGCTCGGAGCAGGGAGAGGTCCGCCTCGGCGAAATATTTCCCATGGCCCGCATCGGCCGCATGGACCGCGACACTGTGCGCGGCCGCCACGATCTGGAACGTCTGCTGGCTCGGCTCCACTCGGGCGAGATCAACCTCCTGGTCGGCACGCAGATGATCGCCAAGGGCCACGACATTCACGGCGTCACGTTGGTGGGCGTGGTCGGCTGCGACCATTCGCTTTCCATGCCCGACTTTCGCGCCGCCGAACGCGTCTTTCAGCTCATGACGCAGGTCTCGGGCCGTGCCGGCCGCGGCGATCTTCCCGGCCGCGTCGTCGTGCAGACCTACTATCCGGACCACTACGCGATTCTGGCTGCCAGCAAGCACGACTACGCGAGCTTTGTGGAGCGCGAACTGAAATACCGCCGCTGGATGCACTACCCGCCTTTTGGCGTGCTGGCAAACGTGCTCATTCAATCGCAGAAGCTGGAAGAAGCCGTTGCCTGGTCTTCTGAAATTGGCAAGTGGTTTCAAAAGTCTGCTCCGGAAGGCGTCCGCGTCCTCGGTCCTTGCACAGCGCCCATCGCCCGCATCAAGGGCACGTATCGCTTCCACCTGATTTTGAAAGCAGCCTCTCGGAAGGCTCTGAATGCCGCGCTCCGCGCGATGCTGGCTCATGCCGACGCCGCGTCCATCCCCCGCCGCAATCTGATCGTCGACGTGGATGCGCTGCGACTGATGTAGTCATGCTGCGGTCGTCCTGCCGCAGATGCTCAGGGCGCCGACCGAAACGGATCGATGTGGAAAAAGTGCATCAACGAGCTGTCGTAGAACGGCGTAGGTGTGAACGTGAGCAGGAAGATCAGCAGCCCGATCCACGCCAGTGCCAGCCTCCTGCGGCTCAGCGCAGGCGTAACCGGCACGTTGGGATGGCGCATGGCCGGAATCATCAGGAACAGACCCCACAGCAGCCAGCCGATCCAATAGAGCGTTCCCATCAGGAACAGCACGATGGTCAACAGGTTGGTAAACATTTTGTGCAGCCGGGGCGAAACGGCATAGAGAATGTGTCCGCCGTCCAGTTGACCGCCCGGAATCAGGTTCAGCGAGGTGATGAAGAGCCCGATCCAGCCGGCCACCAGAACAGGGTGAGGCGCAATGTGATCGAAGGACGGCGTCGAAGGGTCCCACCGCAGTAACAGCGCGTGGAGCAGGCGGATGGTCAGCGGTTCGCCGCCAAATCGGATGATGGCCGCCGGGGCGCTGGCGGGTGCTTGGAAGCTGAGCGCAAATCCCACTCCAACCGCTACTGCCGAGGCCACATAACCCGCCACAGGTCCGTAGATGCCCACATCCATCAGCGCATTGCGGGTGGGAATGCGCTTGCGGATCTGGATGATGGCCCCGGCCGTGCCGCTCAGTGTGGGCGCGGGAAGCACCCAGGGCAGCGTGGCCTTGATCCTGTGCCAGCGGCATGCGAAGTAATGCCCGAATTCATGGATGAGCAGAATCCCCAGCAGCGCCGTCGAAAAGGCCCACCCCGTCTTGAACATCTCCGGATGGTCTGCAAGCCAGCCCCACGGCCACAGATCGCTGTCTCTGACCACAGGAGGCATGCCCTCGACAAAATTCTGCATGAACCGCGCGCCGTTGGCGGTGGTGGTCACTACGCTTGTGCACAGCAGGAGCAGCGGAAGGCCATACTCCCTGAAATTAGAGCGCACTGGGCCTCTCGATGCGATCTTTAAGGGAGTTGCGGGAACCGGAACCTTCGCTGGAGAATGGAGCTCGGGTCGCTCTGAATCGCCCCCGCTCGCCGGCGGATCGGACGGTGAATCGGGCGTGCCGGCAGCATGCTCAACTGTGTGGTGTGGCACCGGTGTCCAGTGAGTGCAGTTCCTTGCCCGGTTTGAAGCGCACAGCCTTCCCTGGGGTGATGCTCACTTCCGTGCCGGTGCGGGGATTGCGGCCAATCCCGGTTTTGCGTGCGCGGACGCTGAAAACGCCAAATCCGCGCAATTCGATGCGCTCTCCGGCGGCAAGAGCCTGCTTCAAGCCCTCGAAGACCGTATCCACCGCAGCCTCCGCCTTGGTGCGCGGCAGGCCCGTGCGCTCGATTACATGATGGACGATGTCCTGTTTAATCAAAGGGGTAACCTCGCTGGGGCGACTGGATTGAATGTACTACGACTTACGCTGCTGATGCTACAGGTTTCGTCGGGATTCGGGAATAACGGAAGGTCGAATTTGCTTTTTTATCTGTGAGAAACCGGCACTCTGCGCCCCGGCTAGCCTCGCAGAACAGCTTTCTCCCCCAAATTCCACAACGGGCATTGTCAATTCCGGGGGCCTTTCGTAAAATCGGGAAGCAAAGTTTTCTGCCATTGCAACAAATTTTGGCTGGATTAAAAAGACTTGTCCAGCCTGGGAGAGGCATGTCAATTCAGAGTGACCGTTGGATCCGGGAACAGGCCATCAACCACCGGATGATCGAGCCGTTCAGCGAGAAGCAGGTGAGCAAAGGCGTTATCTCTTACGGCCTCTCCTCCTACGGGTACGACCTCAGGGTTTCAGACGAATTCAAGATCTTTACCAATGTGAACAGCGCGATTATCGATCCCAAGGCTTTTGACGAGCGGTCTTTCGTCTCCGTCCAGGCCGATTCGGTTATCGTCCCCCCCAATTCGTTCGCCTTGGCCCGCTCCATTGAATACTTTCGTATCCCCAGAGATGTACTCACAATCTGCGTTGGAAAGTCGACCTATGCGCGTTGCGGAATCATTGTGAACGTAACGC
>CAYUJM010000168.1:0-9552 GCA_964445025.1 uncultured Occallatibacter sp.
TGGCGCAGAGGATCGAGCGGCAGCACGTGATAGTAGCCGCCAGTGTTGATGAATTCGAACTTGCCCGCCTCGTGGTACTTCTTCTCTGCATCCCGCCCCGCGAACAGGAAGCCCTCAATTTCGTTGGCCGCGTTCAGCGTGTAGTTCTTCTCCGCGTAGAGCTTGTCGGAGTAGCTTTTGAGAACGCCGCGCAGATCGCCCGAGTAGGGAGTCCCGTCCTTATCGATGACGGTGCCGAATACCAGCACCTTGCCGTTGCCGAAGACGTCGGCAGGCACCCAGTAGAAGGCGCTCCAGTCGATGCCGAGGCGAAGATCGCTCTCCTTCTGCGCCGTGAATCCGCGGATCGAGGACCCGTCGAAGGTCAGGTTCTCATAAGCACCGAGCAGGAACTTCTTGTCATAGTCGAGCAGGTGCAGGCGGCCCTCCAGATCGCTGAAAAGCACGGTCACGGCCTTGATGCGCTTCTCGTCGGCCAGGTACTTGATTCGCTTTTCACGAATCTCGTCGGCTGGAACGCGGCTGGAGCGTTCGGCCTTGGCAGCCAGATTGAGCTCTTCCAGTTCCTCGTACGAGAGAGCAAGAAAGTTTCGATACTCAGTGGACATGGTTCTCCTTTTTAGGTAACGACCTTGAAGATTTGAAGAGAGCGGGTCGCCGGCGCGATAAGCGGGGCAGCCAAAATCAGAATCGGGCGTAAAGAGGCGGGGGAGCTGGCCGCGCTCCCCGCTTCTTCACGCCCTCGACTGGAACAAAATTACCACCTGAACAGATCAGGCTACACGAACTACCGCACCGGTACAAGCCACTGCGCCAGCGGCGGGTGTGGCTCAAGCCGAGCCGTCAGGCCATGACCTCCACGGGCTTGGGAACGCTGTTGATGGTATGCAGAATGCGCGAGACGATCTGGTACGGGTCGCCTTCGGAGTTGGGGCGGCGATCTTCCAGATAGCCCTTGTAGCCGTTCTTGATGAAGTTGACGGGCAAGCGGATCGAGGCGCCGCGATCGGAAAGCCCGAAGCTGAATTTGTCGATGGCCTGGGTTTCATGATGGCCAGTCAGGCGCAGATGGTTATCCGGGCCATACACTTCAATGTGCGCGGCGATGTTGTTTTCGAAGGCCTTCATCAGCGCTTCGAAGTAATCCTTGCCGCCCACTTCGCGCAGGTACTTGGTGGAGAAGTTGCAGTGCATCCCGGAGCCGTTCCAGTCGCCCTTGATGGGCTTGCAATGCAAAACCATATCGACTTCGTACTTCTCGCATAGGCGCATCATCAGGTAGCGGGCGGTCCAAACATCGTCAGCGGCCTTGGCGGAGCCTTTGGCGAAGATCTGGAACTCCCATTGGCCCTTGGCCACTTCGGCGTTGATGCCCTCATGGTTGATGCCGGCGGCAAGACACAGCTCCAGGTGTTCTTCAACGATCTGGCGCGCAATGCCGCCCATGTATTTGTAGCCAACGCCGCAGTAGTAGGGGCCCTGGGGCGTGGTCGGATGGCCGTCTTTGGGGAAGCCCAGCGGTCGCCCGTCCTTATAGAGGAAGTACTCCTGCTCAAGGCCCACCCAAAGGTCCGGGTCGTTTTCGATGGTGGCGCGATAGTTGCTGGAATGCGGAGTGCCGTCGGGGTGCATGACTTCGCTCAGAACGATATACGCATCCTTGCGGCTGGCATCGGGGTAGAGAGCGACAGGCTTGAGAATGCAGTCGGACTTGCTGCCCTCGGCCTGCATGGTGGAACTGCCGTCGAAGCCCCAGAGGGGCAGGTCGGCAAGGGTGGGCGGCTGCTCAAACGACTTGAGCTGGGTCTTACCGCGCAGCTCCGGAATGGGCTTTTTGCCGTCGAGCCAGATGTATTCGAGCTTGTACTTTGTCATGGGTCTCCCTTACGCAGAAAAGGTGCAGGACTTTGAACAGAATCCTAGAGCCTCAAACATAAAGAACCCGTCAAGATTTCGAAGAGGCGAGTGGGATTTTTGGGTGGTTACCGATGGTGAGAAACCAGAAACATCAGCAGCAGGATGACGACGGGAATCAGCGCCAGACCTCCGTAGTAGAGGATCTTGCGCGAGAGCTGGGATTTGCGCTTTTGCCAGTCGCGCAGCTCCGGGCGGTCTTCCACGCCCACCTGATCCATGTGTTCCAAGTCCCGCTTGAATTCCCGCGCGCTGGCATAGCGGTTCTTCGGGTCCCTTTCCAGGGCGCGATAGAGAATCTCCTGCAGTTGCGGCGTGATAGTAGGGTCGGCAACCGTGGGAGGGATGGGGTGGTTCAGCAGGCGCTCATTCATCGCGGCCATCGGCGTGGGGCCGGTAAACGGCAGCTTGCCGGAGAGCATTTCATAGAGGATTACGCCCATCGAATAGATATCGGAGCGGCCATCGCCGCGCTTGCCCTTCACCTGCTCGGGCGAGATGTAATTCGGAGTGCCGATGGCGGCGGTGAAGTTGGCATAGGTGAGACGGCGGGCGGAGGAGTCGCCGGCGATGCCAAAGTCGATCAGCTTGATGTTGTCGTCCTCATCGACCATGATGTTTTCCGGCTTCAGGTCCCGATGGACGACACCGTTGGCGTGGATGTACTCCAGCCCGTCCAGTATGCCGAGGGCTATGCGGATGGCGCGCTCGTGGGAGATGCGGCCTTCGTCGAGAATCTCGCGCAAAAGCCGGCCATCACACCACTCCATCACCATATAAATGCGGGAGCGGTCTTCGCCTCCAAAAACACGCATGACCTTGGGGTGGTTGAGCTTTTCTCCAATGCCGGCCTCGCGCTGAAAACGATCGAAGAGGATCGGATCGGCCTCCAGATCGGGGTGGGGAATCTTCAGCGCAACGACGCGGTTGTCGCGTGTGTCGACGGCGCGGTAGATAGAGGCCATGCCGCTGCGGGCGACGGGGGCTTCGATGCGGTAAGAATCGAGCTGAGAACCGGTTTCCAGACCGTCGTGAAAACCCATGAGGCGGCAAACTCCGTACGGAAGACTTGTCTTACTCTATCGGGAAAAACGCACTGTTACAGTAAGGATTCTGTAAGGAATCTTTCATCAGGAGCCCGTTGGCGCATCACGAGGGCAACCGATACGGCCGGCCGCGGTACATGCCCACCTGCTCCACGGAACGTATGCGGATGACCTGAGCGGTGGTGTTATCTCCGCCGTCGATTTCGACTGCCCTTGCCACCAACTCGCGCGCGATCTCCTCGATGTCCTTATTCTGCGAGGCGATCGAGGCGATCGCTTTGTCGCTCATCTCGTCGTGCAGGCCGTCGGTGCAAAGTACGAGCACATCGCCAACCTGAAGGGTGACGGAGGTCGTATCGGGCGCGACAAACATCTCCGGGCCCAGCGACCGGATGAGCACGTGGCGGGAATCCGATTCGGCGATCTCTGCGGCGGAGATGATGCCCATCTTCCGTTGTTCGTTGACCAGGGTGTGGTCCTGGGTAACCTGTCTGGACTGTCCGTTGCGAATCAGGTAACAGCGCGAGTCGCCCACGTGCGAAACGACCGCCTGGTCGTGGCGCAGAGCGCAGGCAACAAGCGTTGTCGCCATTTTCTTGCCGCGGTATTCGGAGGCCAGGGTGCAATCGTGCACTGCGGCGTTGGCGTGCTGAACCAGGCGTGGCAACAGGCCAACCAGCATGGTGCCTGCCTGGGCCTTGGCAAACTCTTCTGTCAGAACGGATATAGCAGTGGAGGAGGCAATTTCGCCCAGATCCATGCCGCCCACCCCGTCGGCGACGGCAAACAGGTAGCCGTGCGATCTGACCTGCTGGCGCGAGGAGGGGATAAACGATCCCATCGCGTCTTCATTGTTGGTGCGAACCTTGCCGAAATCCGTTGCCTGGCCGAACTGAACATCCAACATGGGCGCCGCCGCCTGAATGATCCTCCGCAGAGCTGCGCGAAGGACGCTTTAGAGAGATTGTGAAGCATCTGAATTCAAAAAACCACTGGGTGGTTCTCCGCTCTCAATCTCCGTAAGGAGCTTGGAAGAAAAGGCCACCCAGCACCTGCTGTTCGGTTGATGCGGACTACTTTGCCGTGAGCAGCACAGCCTTGCCCTTTGACCTTGAAGATCGAAGGAAGTAGATGCCGCCGTAAATGCCCCAGATGGCAGAGATGCCGAGCGCCAGGTATGGCTCTTTCCAGGTGCCGTAACCCAGGAAGGGAACGATCAGATATGCGGCCATGCAGGCCAGGTTGGCGAACAGCCCGAAGCCGGGAATGAGCAAATGCCTGACGAAGTTGTAGTCGGGGCGCTTATGGAATGCCACGATGCACAGAAAGCAACTGAGCGCATAGAGGATGAAGGTGCCGAAGTTGGAAGTAAGCGTCACGGCCAGAATCGAGCTCGGCAACGCCGCCATCTGGTCGTGAGTCGTGTAGCCGAAGCTCGAGAAGATTCCGTGGGGCAGTGCAGCAATTGTCGCATCGGTGGGCGCGCTGCCGTCGCAGAAGAAAAGAGAGACGCCGACCACGCCGATGACCGCGGAGATTACGGCCAGCGTCCAGATGGCGCGGCGCGGAGAAAGCGACTTGGCGTGCAGCATGCCGAAATGCTCCGGCGCCTCGTCGTCCTTGCCCATGGCATAGGTGACGCGGGCGCCAGTATTCATGCAACTGAGGGTGGTGCCGATGAGCGCCAGGAATACGGTGAAGGCTTCAGCCAGCATGAACCACCTGCCATTGCCGTGACCCAGCAGAGCGTCGCCCACAACAATCATCATGTCGCCAATGGGAGCGGCCGAAGTGGATGCGCTTTGCATTGTGTAACCTGAGTTAAGAAAATAGTTCGCCGCGAAATACTCGATCAGATAACACACCACGCCTTGAATCAGCAGCGATGCAATCACCGCGATGGGAATATGCTTGGTGGGATTCTTGGCCTCGGCTCCCATCGAAGTAACTGATTCAAAGCCGACCAGGATGAGAATGGCGACGGTGGCCTGAATGAAGATGAAGCTCACTTTGTGCGGTGAGACCACCGAGGCTGCCGTTCCATGGGTAAGGAAGTTGCCGCTTGCGTCCTTCTCGGGGTAGTCGATCGTGAAAGGAACCGGCTTGCCGGCGGGGTCGAGCAAAGGCAGCGGATTGCCGCTTGCGTCGCGGACCGTCGAGCCGTCCTTGGCTGTCTGAAACTGGTAGGAGTAAGTGGCCAGTGTCTGCGAGTCGTACTGGAAGGCCACGCTGCCCGCGGGATGGCTGGACCGATAGCCGATGGCCAGCACGCTGAAGACGAGTAGCGCGGAGATCTGGATTACGTTTATGGCCATGTTGACGGCCGTCGAAGCGCCCGCACCCTTGGCTGCGATCCACGCGACGAAGAAGGCGAAGACAACTGCAACAACCGCCATGAACACAGGTCCCGGGTTCCCGCCGCTCATGAAGGAGGGAAAAAGGAATCCCACTACGAAACCCACGAAGACGCCGGTGGTGGCCACCATCACGCCGGGATAGACCCAGTAGTAGAGGTGCGAACCCCAGCCGACAATGAACTTGGCCACGCGGGCGTACTTGAAGGCCTTGTCTTTGGAGAGCAGTGCCTGCTCGGCGTAGTAGTAGCTGGAACCGGTGCCGGGGTAGAGCTTGGAGATCTCGGCATAAGCAACCGCTGTTGCCAGGCAGAGTAGAAGGGCGACAACAATGCCGAACCACATTGCGGGAGAGGTGGTTCCCTCCGTGGCCTGGAGGACAAAGGTGAGCCAAAGGAAGGCGCCCGGAGCGATGAGGGCCATTGCGTTGCTGGTCAGCCCGGTAAGGCCCAGGGTGGCCTGCATCTGAGGTGCGTTCTGATCTGCCATGAGCATTCTCCTGAAGAGTGAAGTTCGTGGTCGGCTCCCGGTGGCTCGTCCCCGGGGTTTAGATGAGGTTTGCCCGTTTCACGACTTGACTTCGGGCGGATGCGGGCTCGGTGGGTAAGTTGAATCGTACGGTTGGTTCGATAAAGATGGAATGAGGAATCTGAAAAGAGCAGCGCGCGTTCCCGGAACCCGGCCCGTTCTTCAACCAGCGCAAGGCGCTGAAGGATGCCACCTTGCCGACCGTGAACGTCGATTGGGAATCCACCGTGGAGGACGCATCCCTATGGCCACGGTGCAAACCGGGCATTGCGGGAATTGCCGCCGGCTTGTGGCGTCCGAGCGCCGGCATGCAAGGCCGTTGCGACGGCCACCGCAGCCATCGGTCGCAGGGTGCGACTTGATTCACATTCACCGGCGCCGTTTCTCCAAAGAAGAAGTTTTCGGAATGACGCCGCAAGGATTGGTCCACATGGCGGGCAGAATTGGACTCTTGGTGCCGCAGAATCCCACGGCAGCTCCAGGCCGTCTGCGGCGCGCTGAAGGCAGGCGCACAACTTTCCTGGAGGAGATTCGCACTCGATCGCAGGTTGTCCGGCAGATGCGGATTGAACTTAGTTATGCAAAGACCTCATAAGTGACAGATAATAAATACAAAAGTATTCGCTCATATAGCTTCTGGCCCTTGCACTATTTCGTCCTGAGGTGAAGGCATTCAATGGGAGGATCCTCGGTGCGCGTGGACGGCCGCATGCGGATGTCGAACGGGGCGCCTGCAGGTCATCCCATGCCTGATAAACTCTCAGTACGCCCTCCACGAATCGATGCGGCAAATCATCCTCGAAAGGATGGCGCGGCCCGCGACAGGCATCAGGAAGAGTCATTGCGGATGCTTGCGCGCCCTGGTCAGTTTCTCCATTTTTGGCGGATTCTGGAGGTTGGTAGCTGGTTGGCAGGAAGCTACATCCCAGTGCAGTCGTCTAGGGCAGCAAAGCGCGCCCAAGGTCTGCGCGTGCTTTTGTTCGTGCTGGAGTGCGCGCTGGGCGTGCTTGGCGTGGTTGTGATCTCGGCTTTTGCCCAATGGTCGCGCTGGCTGGTTCCCGTCGCCGTCCTGCTATACCTGCTCATCGTCGTCGCTACCGCGCTGCTCTGCGGTTTCTGGCAGGCGGTCATCGTCTCTCTTTCCGCCGTTGGCGTGCAGGCTTTCCTGACCACCCGCGAACTCCATTACAATCTCGCGGCGGACCCGGTCAACTCGGTCTCGCTGGTGGTCTTCGTGCTTGTGGCGCTTACCGTGAGCCGGCTGTCCGCACGGGTGACCAATCACGCGCGCGAGGCCGAATCGCGGGGCGGCCAGATGCACGACCTGTATGAGTTCACCCGGCGCACGCTGCAGATGAATCTGCACGTGGAGCCCGGCCCGCAATTGGCCGAACTGGTTCATGAGATCTTTGCGCTGGAAGCCGTGGCGGTGTTTGACGCCGACCTGCACAACGTCTACCAGGCCGGCTTTTGGAGCTCGGACCCGCAGGAAATGGCGCAGAACGTGTACTATTTCGAAACCTCGGACGACGACCCGGAGACGGGCCTGGGCAAGCGCGTTGTCCGGCTGGGGACGGTGCCGGTGGGAAGCCTGGTGGTGCGCGGCGAGACCACGCCCCTGGTCAACAACGCCATCGCTTCGCTGATCGCCATCACCTTCGACCGTTACCGAGCCTTCGCCAACGAGTCTCGCATCGAGACCGAACGCCGCACCGAGCAGCTGCGCGCCACCGTGCTCGATAGCCTCGCGCATGCGTACAAGACACCGCTGACGGCCATTCGCGCCGCCTCGACGGGTCTGGGTGAGATGGGAAATCTGTCCGTCGGGCAGGCCGATCTGGTGGCTTTGATCGATGAACAGACGGGCCTGCTGAGCGAGCTGACGACCCGCCTGCTGACGACGGCGCGCCTGGATGCCGGCGAGGAAGTGGCGCTGAAGGCCTTACCGGTGAGCGTAGCCTCCCTGATTGAGGAAGTCATTGCCAGCCTGGCGGACCGGTTGGCAAGCATGCGCGTCGTCATTCAGATTGAAAACGACGACCTGGTTCTCTCCTGCGATCGCCAGCTGATGGTCATGCTTTTGACGCAGTACATTGACAACGCCTGCAAATACTCGATCTTTGGCACCGCCATCACGATTCGCGTGGTCCGCTCGCGCGCCGAGGTCATCTTTTCCGTGCATAGCTTCGGTCCTCAAATTCCCATGGCCGACCGGGAGCGCATCTTCGACCGGTATTATCGATCTTCGACGCAATCGAACCGGGCTCCGGGGACGGGAATTGGCCTCTCCGTGGCCAAGCGTGTGGCGGTTATTCACGGCGGTTATGTGTGGGTGAGCAGCGAAGAAGTGGAGGGGACGACGTTTTTTGCGGCGATCCCGGCTCCAGTCCAGAAAAGGAGTTCTTGATGAACGTGCAAGCAACTCGCATTCTTGTTGTCGACGACGAGTCCGCCATTCGCAGGGCTCTGCGCCCACCGCTCGTGGAACTCGGCTTTCAGGTGTCTGAGGCGTCGCGCGGTGAAGAGGCGCTGCAACTGATGCGCACCATGTCCTTCGATGCCGTCCTGCTGGACGTGAATATGCCCGGCATCGGCGGCGTTGAAACCCTGCGTCGGATTCGCGCCGCTGCTCCGCGCCTGCCCATCCTGATGCTGACGGTGCGCGACAAGGAAGAGGAAAAGGTGGAGGCTCTGGATCTGGGCGCGGATGACTACGTCACCAAACCCTTCAGCACCAGGGAACTAATCGCCCGCGTCCGCGCAGCCATTCGCCGCGTCAAGGCCCCGGCGCGTGCCGAAGACGCGCCTCTCGAAATTGGCGAGATTCGGCTGGAACCGGTGAAGCGCAGCGTAACCAAGCGCGGACAGCCATTGCATCTTACGCGCAAGGAGTTCGACATTCTCCATTGCCTTATGATCCGCGCCGGGCGCGTGGTCACCTACGCCCGCCTGCTCAGCGCCGTGTGGGGCGCCGATTGCCGGGAAGAGGTGGAGTATCTGCGCACCTTTGTGCGCCAGTTGCGCAAGAAGATCGAAGACGATCCCTCGAACCCGGTTTACCTTCTCACCGATGTGTATGTCGGGTACCGTTTTGCGGACGCGCAGGTTTTTCAGGAGGAAGAGGCAGCCGCCGCAGTGCACGGCCGTCATCCGGAACCACCGCCCGGGAGCACGTCCTGACGAAGTTGTTGCCGAAATCGAGAGAGCCGCCTACTCGTCGTAGTGCAGCAGGCTGAATACGTCGTATTCCTTGAAGCGCTCGCGGCCCTTCAGGAAGTCCAGTTCGACAGCGAAGGCCAGGCCGGCGATTTCGCCGCCCAGCTGCTTGACCAGCTTGACGGTCGCTTCCATGGTGCCGCCTGTGGCCAGCAGATCGTCCACCAGCACCACACGCTGGCCGGGTTGAATGGCGTCCAGGTGAATCTCCAGAGTGTCGGAGCCGTACTCCAGGTCATAGGTCACGCGGGCCACGGGAGCGGGCAGTTTGCGAGGCTTGCGCACCGGGACGAAGCCGGCATTCAAGCGGTACGCGAGCGCAGGGCCGAAGATGAAACCCCGCGCCTCGATACCGAGAACCAGGTCGATCTTGTGTTCCAGATAGTGCGCCGCCAGCATGTCGATGAGCTTGGCGAACCCCGTCTTGTCTTTGAGCACGGTGGTGATGTCGTAAAACAGAATTCCCGGCTTGGGAAAATCCGGCACCGTGCGCA
>CAYUJM010000169.1:0-9375 GCA_964445025.1 uncultured Occallatibacter sp.
AGCATTATCCGCATGCAATATCGCTTTTGCGAACTCTCATTGAAAGAGGAAATATTGAATTGATTTCCTCGACCTATGCGCCCACAATCTGGGTGGCGTTTCCACTTCGAGACCTCAGACAATCGATAGAATTGAATCAGAGGGTTCTCAGGCGTTTACGTCTAACTAGTGCTCCCATTTTTTTTTCGCAAGAAGCCTTTTTTGGTTATGGTCTAAAAGCGATCTCCGACCTGTTCCCCATCGTGCTTTGTAAAGATGATTATGTTAACCACTATCGAGCTAGTGTATTGCGAAATCGTGTTTATCAATTAGGTAATCAAAAGGTGTTGATTGGAAGCGGTCATTGGCGGAATGTCATACGAGATAATGATGTAGATTCTGTGATTGTGATCGAACATGGTAGAGATAGGACAAGTCCGTTTTGGTATCACATGGGGAGTGGGCACCATCTTGTTGCGTCTGCGCCGCCAACTCAATGGGCACAATTCTTTGCTGACAATACTCGGATTGAAATTGGTCGCAAATGTTTTCAACGGATATTCGATTGCGGCATGCAATTAGGGACGATAATGCAATATACATCTAGTCTTGCCAATGTTGAGTTGCAGCCGTGGCCACTTATCCCGGAGGGAAGTTGGAACGCGCGTCTAAGCAACGGCTTGTATACTTGGATGGGACGACTTGCGAATCAATGGGAAGCCGATGGAGAGTTGCTTGGAATTGTGTGGCGTGCTCGGCGCTTGGTTAGAGAACTGGATCTGCTAATGGAGGGTGCGTCGGACACTCTCAAGGACGTAACTTCGGAACAGTTATTGGAAGCTTGGAGACTACTTGTCGTAGCCGAGTCAAGTGATCCGTTAGGGTGGGAACCCATACCTGGAGAGGTACTGTTCGGGAGGATTGCGGCGGAGAGAGTTTACAATTTGCAACTAGGCTACTATCATCTAGGTCACCCTCAGAGAGGGTACAAGAGCCTAGGCCGATTGACTTTGATCATTTGGTTCCCGTTATTCCCTATGCTCAATTTGAATTGGTAGGAGCTACCGGGGAGATTCGATGGACGGCGCGCTCAACAACCGAACAGGTTTGCGATATAGAATTCACTGCAACCGACTCAATTTCTGGAGTAAGGATCGCACGATTCACAGAATCCTGTTTGTACTCGCCTACGGGATTGGAGACAGAAATTCATAGCATAGATCCAACTCTGTTCGATTGTGAGCATATCTACCTTCCGTTAGCCAACGGCTTCATTAGCCTGGCGGGAGACACCCATCTGATTCGCGCAAATGAGTTTGGCCAAGTCGCGGTAGGGCTTTCCAAGGGTTCGAAATGGTTATCCATTGTAGTCACTGGGAATAAACCGGGGAGATCTTACCGTTGGAGGTTCTTCGTCCTTCGTTGTGACCCGGAAAGCGCTGTCGCTCGCGCGAACCAAATCAATTATATATGACAAGCTCACTATAGCTGACAACGCCGAGGCATGTTTCAAACAATACATCGGTAGTTGCTCGGTAAGCGTCCTGAGTTCCCCCCCGGCATAACCTCGGGCATGCAACCGACTATTCAGTCATGGTTCAGTCAGAGGGTGGGGGAGAGGCGCGTCGCGCACGGAGATGGCGATCGGTAGCTGGGAAGCGGCGGATTGCAGAGTTGACCTTTAGGCCTGGGGCGAGTGTGGCGCTGGTGGCGCGGGTGACCTGACCCCCTGAATCCGTCCAATTTGGAATACGATTTGGACGAAGGAAAGGGGAAGAATGATGAGCCGAAGCCGACACACTGAGGCGCAGATTATTACGGCGTTGAAGCAGGTTGAAGCAGGCCGCACCGCGGAAGATGTGGCGCGGGAACAGGGCGTCAGCAAGCACACCATCTATGCCTGGAAGGCCAAGTACGGCGGCCTGGAAGTGAGCGAGGCCGAGGAGGTCAAGCACCTGCGCGACGAAAATGCGCGGCTGAAGAAATTGGTAGCCGACCTGAGCCTGGACAAGGACATGCTGCAGTCGGTGATCCGAAAAAACTCCCTGGGCTCGTAGAACGAAGGCGAGAAGTGAGGCGCTTGCTGGACCAGTACACGGCCAGCGAGCGCCGCGTCTGCGAGCTGATGGCAGTGCCGAGATCGAGCGGCCGGTATCAGAGCCGAAGGGATGACCGTCAGATTCAGGAACGACTGCGGGAGTTGGCACGAGAGCATCCGCGCTTTGGCTACCGGCGGTTGTATTTGTATCTGCGTGAGGAAATGAGGGTGAACCGCAAAAAGGTGCAGCGCGTGTATCGCGAACTCGGACTGAGCGTGAAGCGTACGCGGCGCAAGCACCTGCGGCGCACCGTCGAGCCGCGGCCGGTGCTGACCGCGCCGAATCAGGAATGGGCACTCGATTTCGCCAGTGACGTAACGGCCGCCGGCCAACGCTTCCGCGTACTGGGCGTGATCGACAGCTTCACCCGGCAGGCGCACGTGCTGGAAATAGCGACCAGTTTTCCCAGCCGGCGCCTGACGCGCGAACTGGAACGCGCCATCGCTCTGCACGGCAAGCCGCAGGCCATCCGCTGCGATAACGGACCGGAGATGACTTCGCGGCACTTCCTAGCCTGGGCCATCAAATGGAAGATCGATATCGTTCACATCCAGCCAGGCAAACCGACCCAGAACGGCGGCATGGAAAGCTTCAACGGGAAGCTGCGCGATGAGTGCTTGAACACAAGCTGGTTCTGGAACTTGCTCGACGCTCGGCGACAGATCTCGGCGTGGAGGACGGAATACAACACCCGCCGCCCACATAGCTCGTTGAGCTACTTAACGCCAGACGAGTTTGCGCGGCAGTGGCAACTGCGTCTGCTCCATCAAGCGTCGGTTGAAGCCAACGGCATCCCTGAGTTTTCTAAGGCATCGGCGATCTATCGTCCGGTGGAGTTCAGGACCGGCAGCGGCGCGCTATTCCGCTCCGCTCCGGCCCTCTCACCGTCTCGATGAGTCGCAACCGGCTATTCCTCGGCGGGTTGCACTCCTGCATTGCCCGCTTCCGCTTCGCCGGGTGCATTCATTTTCGTGCCAACCGGCTGCAACTGTAAACATGCCGCCCGGCAAACCGGGCCAAAACTTGGTTATGATTTCATACACCAAACTGGACGGAAAAAGGGGTCAGGTCAAAAGCATCCGATGTATTCCGTCATAATTTTGCAGGTAAAGAGAATCGTAAAGCGATCGAACATATCCTCGGTCCGTGGAGAGAACCCGCGACCTCGCTTCAACCTCCTACGGGAAATACCGGACGTACTACCGTTCGTAATCAGACACTACGCGACGAACGAAGAGAGCAACGACTTCTGGACAGAAACGCTCTCATGGCCGAATACAATCAATACCGCAATCAGCAAAGGGCAGTCTGCAAAGGCATTACTGCGAAGGGCAAAGAGGACCGGCAACAAACCCTCACCCGCCTGAAGCAACGCAAAAAGGAAATCCGCGCATTGGCGCAACCGTGGCCGGCCAAGAAGATCCTGCTCTCGGAGGCTGTAGCGGCGTCCTTCATCGAGCTGCGAACGTTCAAATCGTCCACGCAGAAGACGCGCCATGCACAGTTTCCGAAGAATCTGCGCGCGTGGGTTGCGGAACGCGCCTCCGAAGGTGATGCGCGGGCGGCAGCACAATTGCGCGGATGGCGCTATGCGGATCAGCGAAACCAGCGGCGGCTGGAGGCCACGCTTGAGGCCGGCGCGCTTCATCTTGGCCCGGAAACGGATGATGAAAAGTCGGATTGGTCCGAATTCATGCAACAACGGCTTGCTGGTCAACAGAGGGCGGAGAACCTCGCGGGACAGATTGCCACAGCTCGGATATGGACGATCAACCGAGCCACTGGGGATGTATCGTACACGCTCAATGGGAAGCTGTCTGTCATCGACCGGGGGCGGCGCGTTACCGTGCTCAATCAGAATGAGGCCGCAATCGTTTTTGGTCTGGAGATGGCCGTCCAGAAGTACGGATCGCGTATCGTCTGCTCTGGCGGCGACGATTGGAAGCGGCAGGTGGTCAAAGTGGCCGTCCAGAACGGCATCTTCGTTGAATTCACCGACCCAGAGATGCGGGATATGCTGTACCAGCACCAACTCGTGGCGAATCCTCTCCAAATCAAAGCGACCCGCCTCCATGCCCTTGAAACCAGATTGCAAAGTGAGGGGACGAACGAAATGCTCTTCACGAATGAAGCCGACGTACAGATGCTGCTTTCGTGCCTTCAGCCTGCCGTCCACTCTCAGCAGCTTCTCCAGATCCTGAAAACGTCTCAAGAACCAGAACCGAAGGCAAACATCGGCGGCAATCTGACGATTGTGGTCATCAAGACCCCAGACGGCCGGCAATCCTTCCGGGTGTCGATTGACGAAGGGAAGCGCAAACACGTCCTCGAACGGGTTGAACAGGTCCGTCAGTCGGCACACCGGGCGTTGCGCGACAGAAACAAAGCGCCCAGCCACGAAAGAGAGGGCAGGTAGCGCACAAGACCCTTCTCAAGTGACACAAACAATTACTATTGTATTTGGCACGATTTCGAGGAAGACAGAGGGTATTTCGCGTGTCCGCCAACGATTATCTTGCACAAAACACGACGGTATATGATCTCAACGCACGCTCTTATGCCGACACATGGTTTAACCAAACCAATCTTCGCGACAGTTTGCGCTCCTTTTTGTCCGAGATTCCCGTTGATGGTGATATTCTCGACGCCGGGTGTGGTCCTGGGCGTGATGTCGCGCAAATGCTCGAAGCTGGACGCTTTGCAGTAGGTATAGACATCAGCATCGGCATGATCGAGGAGGCTAGAAGGCGTTGCCCGGATGGCCTATTCCGAAAAATGGACATGTCTCGCCTCGCATATCCTCCGGACGTTTTCTCTGGTATTTGGTCTTGTGCAAGCTTGGTTCATGTGTCACCTGACCAACTTAAGTTAACTCTCGGCGAATTCCATCGTGCATTGAAACCCGACGGAATACTGTTCTTGGCTGTACAAGAGCCTCCAAATGGCATGGAATACGAAACCGATTCCCACGGTTTACACAGGTGGTACCATCCGCTCAATAGAGTGCGCGAACTTCTCGCGCAGCTTGATTTCATTCTCATTTCGACATTAAAGGCCGTTGGCGCTTCTCGAAGTAAAACAGATCAGCACGTACGGATTTGGACGCACTTTGTTGCTCAAAAGAAGGATCGACAAGAGAGCGGTCATTCCTTCGCGGTAGATGATTGCCTTTTATGTGACCCATCTCGATTTGCGCTAAACTCACAACTGAAATTGCCAGGATCATCTTCCATCGTGTTCGCAAACGATGATGTATTTATTTCGCCAGACATAGCGCCACTTGCTGAGGGTCATCTCTTGATTTCAACAAACTCACACTATCTTAACTTTGGAGCAACACCTGAAGCGTTATCAGGAGGGTTGGTTAGAGCCAAGGAATTCGTTCGGGAGACATTTGATCGATGTTACAACTCTGATGCTCTCTTTCTCGAACACGGTCCGGCTCGCCAGAAGGAAGCTGGAGCATGTGTTGACCACGCGCATCTTCATTGCATTCCCAGCGATCTAGACATCAAGCAGGTTCTTGATGAACATCTTGAGAAGTGCATGCCAGCAACGATTGAAACCCTCCGTTCGTTGTGGAAGATGTCCTCTTCATATGTTTATTGCGAACATTTAAACTCTGGGTCGGCTTACCCTGTCGGAGTTGTCCCATCGCAAATGTTGCGACTTGCAATTGCAAGGGCATTCGGGTTGAATGATTGGCGATGGCAGGATATGTGTCGTAAAGTCGAGGTTCAGAAACGATTCATGGCTACGCTTTCGAAGTTGATTCGTTAATTGTGATCCGGAGAGGACGGTCAAAGATGACAAATGGAACTTCCATGTTGGGAGAACTTGGAGAACGGCGTATTGTTGACGAACTAATCGCGCCACGGTTTCATTCTTCTCCCCCTATCCTTCTAGGCATAGGTGACGACGGAGCAGTCATTATGCCTCCGCCAGGAGAACTGATAGTTGTGACAACAGACCCTTGCCCAACACCTGTTGTCTGTATGCTGGAAGGTGAGGATTTTGCACACTATGGACGCATGACAGCGCTCATCAACGTCAGCGATTTAGGGGCAATGGGCGCACGTCCACTCGGACTGTTGGTTTCCACAGTCATGCGGGAAGATATGCCAACTTCGCAATACGAGCGATTCCTTGATTCTCTTGCGGAGGCGTGCTCGGAATGGGGGTGTCCCGTAATAGGTGGCAACATAAAGGATGGGACTAGTTTCACAGCCACAGGGATGGCCATAGGCGCCGTAAAGCCAGACTGTCTGATGCGTCGGACCGGTTCACAGGAGGGTGACTCAGTTGTTGTTATTGGCGATTTAGGTCTGTTTTGGGCGGCGGTGCTCACACGCTTGTTTCCTGATGCTCGTCCAGCTTTTCCCGAAAGGAACATTCTTGATAAAGCCCTGTATCAACCCGAGCCGAAGGGCCGGCAAGGTGTAGCGTTAGGCGAGGCCCACCTACTTTCCGCTTGTATGGACAGTTCTGATGGCGTATTTGCATGTCTTCGAGAAATCTCCTTGTTGAACAGCGTTGACATAGTTGTTGATGCGTCATTACTGCGGGTTCATTCTGCGGTCCTGTCTGTAGCCCACTCCACAAAGATCGACCCTGAGAAGCTTGCTCTTGCGTGGGGGGATTGGCAACTTGTGGGCACTGCTTCTCGACCCGCATGCCTTGAACTTGAACGCGTACTTCGACCATTTGGAACACCGTACCATATAATTGGAGAGGTCCAATGCGGGACTGGTAAGGTATGGCTTCGGACAGAAGCTGGACAGTTGGGTGTGGTGTCAAATCTGGCCTCAGAGCGGTTCAGCAGGGCCTCGATGTTCACGCATGGTCTCGATGGTTATGTCGAGATTCTTCGTACTGCACCTCTTTGCACTTTCGAATAGTGTGATCACCTGCACTACGGAAGGTCAAAACCGGAGAATGGATTATGTCTGAGGGCATACAGAGCGTGTCGCTTAACCCTGTGACAAAGGAGGGTCTCAAGAACGTCACGTCAGTAGGTATCTGCGCAGATTTAATTCTTTATCTACTCATTTTCTTCTATCCGAGGTTGCTGAGCGATTTACCAACTTATCTATCAGCTGTTGCGTCTGTAGGCATTTTACTCGTAATCCGCGTACTGTTGTTTGCAGCAGATCCACTTGAGACGCTTCAGGGATCATGGCCGCCTGAGCCCGCATTCTTCAGAAGTCAATACCCCAGCATCTTCTTGGTCGAGAGATGTGATCGTTGCACTGCGCGGAGCAAGTGCGGGAACCGTCCTCTCACACGGGATTCTCGGTTGTCAGTCGCAATCTGGTACGAATGGTTTGAATCGTTAGGGAAGGATGATCGACTTGTTCAAAGGACGTATGAAAAGGGGTTTACATGCAGGTTCATATTTTACATGAAGTATTGTTTTCTATTTTTTGCAGTCTTAGGAGGAATTACAGAGATTTCGCTTTTTATGAGCGAATTGCTAGGATCTCTGAATCATGGTTTAGCTTCACCAGTGGGTAGGTGGAGCTGGCTTGAGATAAAGCTCATTCACGACGCGCTACACTTTGCTTTCATCGGAATAAATCTCTGTCTCTGGGGGCTCGTTAGTTGGCTTAACCGCGCAGATAACGCAAATCCCACTGGGTGTTGGTCGATGTGGCGGGATATCAACACTCAACATGTGATGAAGTTGATTAGGGCAGAGAATCGCCTTGTGAATCTCGTATGTAATCGCTATGGTGAACCGCAGTCAGTCGAGGCTGCATCAGATGACATATGGGAATAGAGTTGTAGCGGCATGTGAAATCGTTAGGGGTTGCTCGCAATTCCCGAGTTTTCGCAACTGCTCTCTACCAAAGCTCAATGACCTCAGAGATACATTTGCGATGTAGTTTGTCGCGACCTCTTCCATGGGCTGGGCAGCGTCAGACTTTATGCAACCCGCCTGACAGGCCTAAACACCTGGCTCCAAAGCACCTTGGCTGGATTTCTGGGTGTTTATGGGTGTATATATGGGTGTGAGGGCCAGATGTTCGAGACCGCCGACATCCCGATTACCCCCGAAATGCTCTTGCTGATCGCCGAGATCGACGAGTTCAAAGGGGCATGGCGCGCGCTGGGAACCCTGGCGCCCGAACGCCTGAGCGCCCTGCGCCGCGTGGCGACCATCGAGAGCATCGGCTCCTCGACGCGCATCGAGGGCAGCAAACTCTCCGACCGCGACGTGGAGCGCCTGCTCGCCAATCTGGAGATCAAATCCTTCGCCACCCGCGACGAGCAGGAGGTCGTCGGCTACGCCGAGGTCATGGAGACCATTTTCCATGCGTGGCTGGAGATTCCGGTCACCGAGAACCACATCAAGCAGCTCCACCGCGACCTTTTGCAATACAGCGAGAAGGACGACCGGCACCGCGGCGAATACAAGACGCTGCCCAACAGTGTCGCCGCCTTCGACGACGCCGGCCAGCAGATTGCCGTAGTATTCGAGACCGCCTCGCCCTTCGATACGCCGCGGCTGATGGCCGAACTTGTCGCGTGGCTCCGGGAGGCCCAGGAACTGAAACGGATTCATCCGCTGCTTGTCATCGCTATTTTCACGGTTGTCTTTCTCGAAATTCACCCCTTCCAGGACGGCAACGGCCGTTTGAGCCGAGTGCTCACCACGCTCCTCTTGCTCAAGGCCGGGTACGCCTATGTGCCCTACAGTTCTCTGGAAGGCGTGATCGAGAACAGCAAAGAGGGCTACTACCTGGCGCTACGCCAGACGCAGGCCACACTCCGCACCGCCGCGCCGAACTGGCAGCCGTGGCTGATTTTTTTTCTGCGGGCCTTGCAGCAGCAGGAGCGCCGACTGGCAGCCAAGGTGGAGCGCGAAAGGGTAGTGATCGCCGCCCTGCCCGAGTTGGACCTTCAGATCATCGACTACGTCCGCCAACACAGCCGCGTCACGATGGCCGACATGGTCCGCGCCTCCGGCTCCAGCCGCAACACATTGAAAGACCATTTCCGCAGCCTGGTGGAAAAGCGGCAACTCACCCGGCATGGAAGCGGCAAGGGCTCCTGGTACTCCTTGCCTTGACAAGCCTAGCAGGTCCGTTGAATATCGCCCGTCCCCCTGCCCTTTGATGTGCCTCCGCTTAGCGTCAGACTTGGTTTTGCCGACCCAACGGGGTTAAACACCTTGCACGGGTGCATGGTGTTGGCCTGCTTCGCCTTGCTGTTTCTCGACAGTACAATAATCCTTGACATTTGAGCCTCTTGCAAAATCCCCCAAGCCCCGGTGGTCGCGTCGGCAGTCGAGGCA
>CAYUJM010000170.1:0-9326 GCA_964445025.1 uncultured Occallatibacter sp.
GCGCCGACCTGGTGGCCTGCGCCGCCGTCACCCGCGCCATGCACGAGGGGCACATTGAGTCAACGCGCTACCCGCGCAACCCGCTGGACGTGCTGGCGCAGCAGTTGGTCGCCATCGTTGCCCATCCGCCCGGAAAAGCAGGGAACAGGGATCAGGGAACAGGGATCAGGAAACGGCAGGGCGCGACGAACTCCGCTAATCGCGCTAACCCCGCTAACTCTGCTAACTACGCTAACTCCGCGAAGCCCGAAGTTAGCGTAGACGCCCTCTTCGATCTGGTGCGCCATGCCGCGCCATTCGGAGCCTTGAGCCGCTCGGCCTTCGAGGGCGTGCTCGATTTGTTGAGCGGCCGCTACCCCTCAGACGAATTCGCAGAGCTGCGCCCGCGCCTCACTTGGGATCGCATCCGCAACGTGGTCACCGCGCGCGACGGCGCAGCCCGCCTGGCCATTCTCAATGCCGGAACCATTCCCGACCGCGGCCTTTACGGCGTCTTCCTGGCCCACAGCGAGGGCAAAGCCGTCCGCGTGGGTGAGCTCGACGAGGAGATGGTCTTCGAGTCGCACACCAACGAGACCTTCATCCTGGGCGCGTCCACGTGGCGCATTGTGGATATCACCCACGACCGCGTGCTGGTGGAGCCGGCTCCCGGCCAGCCCGGCAAGATGCCTTTCTGGAAAGGCGATGGCCTGGGTCGCCCCCTGGAATTCGGCCGCACGATCGGCGCGCTGGTGCGCGAGTTGCGTGCGCTGCCCAAAGCCGCGGCACTGACGCGGCTGGTGGCCGAGCACGATCTCGATCCCGGTGCGGCAGAAAACTTGTTGCAATTTCTCGCCGATCAGGAGACGGCCACTGGCTCAGTCCCCGACGACCGCACGGTGGTCATCGAGCGCTGCCGCGACGAGCTGGGCGACTGGCGGGTCTGCGTACTCACGCCCTTCGGCAGCCGCATCCACATTCCCTGGGCCATGGCGGTGAGCGCGCGCATCCGCGCCGCCGGTGGCCCTGAAGTGGAGACGCTGTGGGGCGACGACGGCTTTGTGCTCCGTTTCCCAGACACCGATGAGCCGCCCGATCCGGATTGGTTCCTGGTTGAATCGGCCGAGGCTATGCAACTGGTTTTGCGTCAGCTTGGCTCGACGGCGCTGTTTGCGGGGCGCTTTCGTGAGGCCGCCGGCCGCGCGCTGCTGTTGCCGCGCCGCCGCGCGGAGGCCCGCTCGCCGCTGTGGCAGTTGCGCAAGCGCTCGTACGATCTGCTGCGCGTGGCGGCGCGCTATCCCTCGTTTCCGCTGCTACTGGAGGCCTACCGCGAGTGCTTGCGCGACGTATTCGACATGTCTTCCCTTGTCGAGATTCTTAAAGAAATAGAAGAGCGGAAGCTCCGCGTGCATGTGGTGGAGACGCGCAAGCCATCGCCCTTTGCCGCTTCGCTGTTGTTCAGCTACGTGGCCAACTTTCTTTACGACGGCGACGCGCCGCTGGCCGAGCGACGGGCGCAGGCGCTCACCATCGACCAGGATCAGTTGCGCGAATTGCTGGGCGAAGCCGACCTGCGCGAGCTGCTCGACGCCGACGCCATCGCCCAGGTGGAGGAGGCCGCGCAATGCCTGGCGGAGAATCTTCGCGCACGCTCGGCCGACGGCATCCACGATCTTTGCCTGCGCCTGGGCGACTTGTCGCGCGCGGAGTTGGCGCGGCGTGTGGCTTCGCAGGAGTTGATGCAGCATGTGGATCGTCTGGTTCGCTCGCGCCGCCTGCTGGAGCTGCGCATAGCCGGCGAGCGCCGCCTGATTGCCGCGGAAGACGCGGCGCGCTACCGCGATGGGCTGGGCATTCCGCTGCCGCCGGGGCTGGCCGTGGCGTTGCTGGAGCCGGTGGCGCAGCCGGTGCTGGAACTGGTTCGCCGCTACGCGCGCACCCATGGGCCGTTCACGCTGCGCGAGGCCGCGGAGCGCTTTGCGCTGGACTCCGAAGCCGTTGAGACGGCGCTGCGCCACCTGGCTCACGAGGGCCGCGTGCTGGAGGGTGGCTTCCGTCCCGGCGGATTGCATCGCGAGTGGTGCGACGCCGAGATTCTGCGCCAGATTCGGCGCAAGTCGCTGGCCAGGCTGCGCCGCGAAGTGGAACCGGTGGAGCAGCACACGCTGGCGCGCTTTCTTACCCACTGGCAGGGCTTGCTCACTCCGCGGCGCGGCGTAACGCTCGATGCGCTGCTTGACGCAATTGAGAGCCTGCAAGGCGCGCCGCTCGTTGCGTCGCTCATGGAGAGCGCGATTTTACCGGCGCGCATTGCGGAGTACGCGCCCGCCGGGCTTGACACGCTGATCGCCGCCGGAGAAGTGGCCTGGGCCGGCGTTGAGCCTCTGGGCGAGCACGACGGCCGCATCGCGCTCTTCCTGGCCGACAAGCTGCCCTTGCTG
This sequence comes from uncultured Occallatibacter sp., assembly GCA_964445025.1. Taxonomy (GTDB): domain Bacteria; phylum Acidobacteriota; class Terriglobia; order Terriglobales; family Acidobacteriaceae; genus Telmatobacter. The sequence continues at coordinate 2,421 of CAYUJM010000170.1, forward strand.
GCGCAGCGCAGGCCGCAGGTTGAGCCGCTCACCGAGCGCGAGGAAAAGCTGCTGGCAGTGTTGGATGCAACCGGCGCCAGCTTCTTCGATCCGCTGCATCAGGCCGCGGGCTCGGGTTATCCGGGCGAGACCATCGATGCCTTGTGGAGCCTGGTGTGGCGCGGCCTGGTCACCAACGACTCGCTGCACGCGCTACGCGCCTATACAATGCGTCCCGACAGCGCCCGAGCGCCACGCCGACTGCAGACGGGGGTGTCTTTCCGCTCGCGCCGCACCACGCCGCCCACTGCGCAAGGGCGCTGGTCGCTGCTGCCTGTTGCGGCGGATCCAAGTGCAACTGAACTGCAGACTTTTGCGGCGGAGGGCGAAGCGCGCGGGTCTGGAGACCCACGCGACAGCCGGCCAGGAGGCCGGCGCTACACACCATCGCAAACCGAATCTTCGCACGCCCTGGCTCTGCAACTTCTCAACCGCTACGGCGTGCTGACGCGCGAAGCGGTGGCTGCGGAGAATGTTCCCGGAGGGTTCAGCGCGGTTTACGACGTGTTGAAGGCTCTGGAAGAAAGCGGACGCATTCGACGCGGATATTTTGTGGCCGGGCTCGGCGCCACGCAGTTTGCGCTGCCCGCCGCCGTCGATCTGTTGCGCCAGTTGCGCACCGAGCCGCCGCAGGAGAAGCCGGAGTTTGTGCAGTTGGCCGCCACCGATCCGGCCAATCCGTATGGCTCGGTGTTGCGCTGGCCCGATTTGCCCGTGGCTGAAGAAGATTCAGAGTCTGCGCCGCGACTGCTTACCCGCGCGGCGTATGCCGAGGTGATCTTGCGCAACGGGCAACTGGTGGCGTGGTTGCGGCGCGGCAATCCCAATCTGCTCGTTTTTCTGCCGGTGGAAGAGCCGGAGCGGTCGCAGGTAGCCGCGGGGTTGGCGCATTTCCTGTGCGCGCGCGGCCAGCAGCGCATGAGGGCTTCGACGCACCAGGGCATGCTGATTACCACCATCAACGGGCAGCCGGTGGCCGCGCATCCCATGGCGCGTTTTCTCATGGACGCGGGCTTCCAGCCAGGGCCTTTGGGCATGCACCTGCGGCGTATTCTGCTGCCCGCCGGCCAGTCTTTGCATGGACCGCATGCGGGCGAGGTGCAGTAGTCCGATGCCGGAAGGCGACACCATCTTTCGCACCGCGCGCGCACTGGGCCGCGCGCTGATTGGCAAGCCCATCACCGGCTTCCGCTCGACCTATCCGCTGCTGACGCGCTTCAACGACGACACGCCGCTTGCGGGCCAGACCATAGAAAGCGTCGAATCGCGCGGCAAGTGGCTGCTGATTCATTTCTCCGGCGGCGGCACGCTGGCTACTCATATGCTCATGAGCGGAAGCTGGCACATCTATCGCCCCGGCGAGCGCTGGCAGCAGCCGCGCTTCAACATGCGCATCGTGATTGAGAACAGCGATTACCTTGCTGTGGGTTTCAAGGTTCCTGTGGCTGAGATGCACACTGCGCAGTCGCTGGCTCGCCACCCCGGAATTCCATGCCCGAATATCGACGTGCTCAGCGCAAAGTTCGACGCCGAGGCTGCGGCGAATCGCGTCCTGGCGCATGGCAACGAGGAGATTGCCGACGTGCTTCTGCACCAGGAAGTGCTGGCCGGCGTGGGCAATGTCTTCAAGTCGGAGGTTTGTTTTGTTTGCAGCGTCAATCCATTTTGCCGCGTAGCCGCGCTTGATGGGGAGCGTGTGGCCGCGTTGATCGCCGCATCGCAAATGCTGGTTGGCGCCAATGTGCTTGAAGATTCCGGCGATGGCATTGTGACCTACGGCGGGCGCAAGCGGCGCACCACACATGAGTCCGACGCGACGGCCAGCTTATGGGTCTACGGACGCCGGGGAGAGCCCTGCCGCCGCTGCGGTGAGCCGGTGCGCATGCGCATGCAGGGGCCCGACGCGCGCGTCACCTTCTGGTGTCCTTGCTGCCAGCCGATGCCGGATGGGTCAGGTGTGGATGGTTAACCGGATTGACACAAGATCGCTACGGCGCCAATTATCATGGGGACGAAATCCGAGGAGATTCTTGAATGACAGGTGAACTATCCGTTCAGGCTGCGTATCTGGACGGGATGCGCATTGATTCTGTGCATTTGTGAGTGACCAGGTTTAGATTTTGAGAGATGGGAACGCACGAACCAAAGATACCGATTTACCCTGTCGAATTCCTAGTTTGAAGGTTTGCCTCCACCGAAGATTTTCTGCAACAGGTTCTTGTGCTCTGCGGGGTGGTCGCAGGTCTCCAGGGGTGCGGTGCCGGCCAGGAAGGCCGCGTCGTAACTGTCGGGGCAGGTCTCGTCGCTGAGCAGATTGCTGACCTTGTCGATCTTGACGACTTCCACGCCTTCCGGCACTGAGAACTCGTTGGTGTCGGAGTATTGCGGAAGCTGCACGGCGTGCTTCATGAACTCTGCCCAGATGGGCGCTGCGGCACGGGCTCCCTGGATCTTGATATCGGTATAGTCATCGTTACCCACCCACACAATACACAGCAGGTTGGTGGTGAACCCTGCAAACCAGGCATCGTGGTCGGTGCCGGTCTTGCCCGCTGCCGGAGACGTGAAGCCCATGTTGCGAACCCCTGCGCCGGTGCCATCGCCGCGCAGCACGTTCTCCATCATGTTGAGCGTGAGATAGGCCACGCGTGGGTCAAGCAACTGCTTTGACGTGGGCGTGTAGTCGGTGATGACGTCGCCGGATGGGGCGCGCACGCTGGCCAGCATCCATGGATCCAGGTGTAGCCCGCCGTTGGCGAAGACCGTGTAAGCGCCGGCCATGTCCAGTGGCGTTGCATCGTAGGCGCCGATGGCCATCGCCGGCGTTCCCCGCGCGCTCTTGATGCCAGCGTCACGCGCCAGCGCGGCTATCCGGTCAAATCCTACCAGGGAAGCCAGGCCGATGGTGGCGTTGTTCAGCGAGCGCATCAGGGCGTGGCGCGCCGTACAAGTGCCGCAGTACTCGTCTTCAAAGTTCTTCGGCGTGTACTCGTAAGGCGTGCCCTCCGCGTAGGTCGTCCGCTCGTCGGTCAGCATGGTTACCGGCGAAAACAACTTATTCTGTCCCGGCAGCATGGTGCCCTCGGCCGCTGTGGCAAAAGCACTGGCATACACAAACGGCTTGAAGATTGACCCCGTGGGCCGCTTGGCCACCGCGTGGTTCAACTGCGAATTGCCATAGCTGCGCCCGCCCACCAGAGCCAGCACCTGGCCGGTATGGGGATTGAGCGCTATTAGCGCCACTTGCGGGTAGATATAGGGCACGCCATTTTTCTTGTCGCGCGCGTGCAGCTTATCAACCTGCGCGTCGACCACATGAACGGTGGATTCAACCGCCGAGGTAGCTTCGCGTTGCAGGTCGGGATCGAGCGAGGTATAGATGCGCAGTCCCTCGGTGTTGAAGTCGCGCTCACCCAGCTTTTGCATCAGTTGCTCGTGCACCAGGTCGACAAAATAGGGCGCCTCGCTGGCGTCCACGCTGCCGGGCGTCAGATGCAGCGGCTCGGTCTTGGCGTGCTCGGCCTCGTCTTTGGTGATAGCGCCGGTTTCCACCATCGAATCCAGCACCAGGTTGCGGCGCTCGATGGTGCGCTCGGGATGATGGAAAGGGTTGAAGTAGCTGGGCCGCTGGATGATGCCGGCCAGAAAAGCGCACTCGGCCAGGTCCAATTGCTGCACGTCCTTGCCAAAGTAAGCCTGCGATGCTTCGCCGAATCCGTCAATCGAAAAGCTGCCACGCTGCCCCATGGGAATCTGGTTGGCATACATTTCGAAGATCTGGCGCTTGGAAAAGCGATGTTCGAGCTGGAAGGTGATCACGATCTCGATCACCTTGCGCTTCCAGGTTTTTTCGGGCGTAAGAAAAAAACCGCGCGAAAGTTGCATGGTGAGTGTGGAACCGCCCTGCTTTTTGTGGCCGGTAAAAATGTCCTGAACTGCGGCCGAGACGAGTCGCCAGAAGTTGACGCCGTTGTGCTCGAAGAAGCGGCGGTCCTCAATGCCCAGCACAGCCTGAACCAGGTTCTGCGGAATCTCGTCGTAGGTGATAAGGCGGCGCTTGGTGCGGCTGGCGTCTTCGCTCAGGCCGGTAATCAGCAGCGGCTCCAGTTCGTAGCTCGATAGCGCCTGACCGTGATCGTCGTTGATGGACTCCACAACGCCGGAGCCGATGCGGATGACCGCGCCATCCTGGGAGTGGTAGGACTGCGGGCCGGGGTGGACGGTGATGGTCTGCGCGCCTTCAGAGAAGGTTCCCAGAGGCGACTGCTCCTGGGCGCCGTCGGGCGAGTAGCCGGCTTTTTCGAGTTCGTTGGCGATGAGGCGGACGGAAAGCTTTTGGCCGGGCCGTACTTCGCGCGGAGCGGCAAAGATCTTGGCGGTGTTGATAAAGATCGGCTGCTTCAGCCGCTCGTCCACAATGTGCTGGTACTTGAAGTAGTACCAGGTGCCCACGGCGAAGACCACCAGCGTTACCGCTGCCACAGTCAGCAGCGCCACGCGCAAGAGCAAAGTGGCCCAGGGATGTTTCCCCGTGGGCATTGCCAGCCTGATCTTCAACGCCATTACCACTCCTTCTTTCCATAGCTGCTAGCGACTAGCTCTTAGCTTCTAGCTCTTCCGTACCGGTTTCAGCCTCTTCCAAAAGCAAAGGCAGCGAGTTCACACCGAGACAGCTAAGAGCTAGAAGCTAGCAGCTAGAAGCTGAAAGCTGCTTTTACTCCCCCACGGCTGTCAACAGTCTGTCTTCCTCGACGCGTTCTTTGAGCAACGCAAGCACATCGCCCAGCGGAACATCCACGCTGGTTGACGAGGCGCGGGTGACCAGTTCCACCTTGCCTTCGGCGGCTTTTTTGCCCACGTTGATGCGATAAGGGATGCCCACGAGGTCTGCGTCTTTGAACTTGACGCCGGCGCGCTCGTCGCGATCGTCGAGCAGCACGTCGAGACCCGCGGCTTGCAGTTCGCCGGCGAGCTTTTCGCCGGTCTCGCGCAGCAAGGCGTCGCCGATGTTGGTTATCGTGACCACCACCGTAAACGGCGCGATTGAAGCCGGCAGCCAGAAACCGTTCTTGTCGTTCGATTGCTCGATGGCTGCGGTCAGGATGCGCTCAATGCCGATGCCGTAGCTGCCCATGATCGGCGTCACTTCCTTGCCGTTCACGTCGAGCACGCGCGCTCCCATGCTCTCGGAGTACTTGTAGCCCAGCTTGAAGATGTGGCCGATCTCGACCGCCTTGCCCACCACCAGCTTGCCTGCGCAGCCATCTTTGGGGCAGCTTTCGCCCTCGTTGACGGTGCGGATATCGGCCATGAGGGTCCAGGTAAAGTCGCGTCCGGGAACAACATTGCGCAGGTGATAGTCCAGCTTGTTGGCGCCGCAGACCATGTTTTTGCGGCCTTCGAGCGAGGAGTCCAGCACCACCGTCAAGCCCTCTTCCAGCGGCTTGGCGTCGAGCTTCAGGCCCACTGGTCCGAGAAAGCCCGCCGGCGCGTGGAGAAACTTTTCAAGCTCCTCGGCCTGCATGGTGCGCAGTTCCGCTGCCTTGATCGCCCCTAACAGTTTGGTTTCGTTCACCTGGTGGTCGCCGCGCAGGAAGGCCGCTACGCCGTGCCAGGTGTCGGGCTCTTTAGCCTGGCCGCGCTTCAGGGCCATGTAGGCCACGCATTTGATGTCGGAAGCCGGCGAAATCTTGAAGAACGCGGCCACGTCGGCAATGGCTCCGCAGCCTGGCGTGGAGACCTCCTCCGGAGTTCCATCTCCTGTCGGTTCCATCTCCACAACCGGATCGAGGCGCGAAATGGCCTTCTCTGTGTTGGCCGCGTAGCCGCAAACCGGGCAACTGGCGATCAGGTCCTCGCCGGCGTCGGTGTAGACCATGAACTCCTGCGACTGCGAGCCGCCCATGGCGCCGGAGTCGGCCTCGACGGCCACAAACTTGAGGCCGCAGCGGGTGAAGATCTTGCGATAAACCGCGTCATGCAGCTCGAAGCTCTTATCCAGGCCGGCCTTATCTATATCGAAGGAATAGCTGTCCTTCATGGTGAACTGGCGCACGCGCAGCAAGCCCGATTTGGGGCGCGGCTCATCGCGGAACTTGGTCTGAATCTGGTACCAGATCTGCGGCAACTGCTTGTAGCTGCGCAGTTCGCTGCGGGCGATGGTGGTCATGATCTCTTCGTGGGTGAAGCCGAGACACATTTCCGCGCCCTTGCGGTCCTTGAAGCGGAACATATTGTCGCCAATAATGCTCCAGCGGCCGCTCTCGAGCCACGGTTCCTTGGGATGGATGGCCGGCAGGAAGAACTCCTGGCCGATCTCGTCCATCTCTTCGCGCACGATGGCGATGATCTTGTTCAACGACCGCTGGCCGAGGAAGAGGTAGTTGTAAATGCCCGCGCCGAGCTGGCGGATGTAGCCGGCGCGGAGCAGGAATTTGTGGCTGGCCACTTCGGCATCTGCCGGGGCCTCGCGGAGGGTGGGAATGAAGAGTTTCGACCAGCGTTGCATAGGGATAAGGGCGTACTTTCCCGTCCGCCGCAGCGGACGCAGGACGATATCGAGCAGTATCTATTCTAAATGTTCGTAGCCGGGATGAGTCGCAATGCATCGCGGCCCATACCGGCGGTTCTGTCGATTTGTGGCTGGTTGACGTATCGGCTGCCCGTTAGCGGCGGTCGCTTACGGCTTGCGCGAATAGTGGAAGACCGTCGGCGGGAACTCCTTGCCTTTGTCCTCGTAGGCCCATGTTTCGTCGTGATGGTTGGCGTCGATGAAGGTGATGACCAGGCCCACCATGTGCCCGTCGCCGGGACCGATGTTGGTTCCATCCTTGAAGCGGAAGGCGATCTGATTCGGCGCCGGCGCGG
>CAYUJM010000171.1:0-9256 GCA_964445025.1 uncultured Occallatibacter sp.
TCCAACCCGGAGACGGCCTGGTAGCCCTTGGCGGCCCAAGGATCGACGAGGCCGCCGTAGTTGAGGCTGTCGACAACCAGTCCCGAGGCATCCCGCAGCACGAGGCTGCCTTCTTTGACGGTGATGGTGCGCCCAAAGAGGGGAGCGCTGGTGGTCAGTTCAGGACCGCCGAACCACAGGTCGGGCGCCGGTTTTCCCTGGTAGCCCGCAGTGGTGACCGCGGCGTCGCGCACCGCGGCGTTGATTGCGTGGCCGCCGGCGAGCGGGCTCGAGAGCGTGATGCCGGTGCCGAGCGCCTGAACCGGTTCGTTGCTCGAATGGGCAAAGGAAGTCGGTGGCTCGAAGCTGATCCCCGTTCCGCGATCGCTGAAAGGAAGGTTGGCCGCATGATTGAACTTGAGCGGGGCAGCCAGGTCGAGCCCAGTGCCCGGAGACACCACCCACTCGTCGCGGATGTGGGCCTTGGCGAGAGCCGGCGTAAAGTTGATGCCGGCGCCGTTCCGCCCGTTGCCGCCCACCGCGGTAACGGTCACGACCTCCTGGCTTGCAGGAGTACCGACCGAGATCTTGTCTCCGACGGAGAAGCCGTCCGCTCTGCGAATTCTGATGTGAGTCGCGCCCTCGTTCGCACCCTCCAAGAGATTGGCTTTGCCGGCTTGAGTGCCGACATGGGTGACCGTTACGGTCTCAATCCCATGGCCAACACTGTCGATGTCGAGCCTGATCTTGTCCCCGGCCGAGATATCGGAGACAGATGTCACCTTGATATTGGCCGCTCCCTCAGGCGCATCCGCCGCCAGGTAAGCCTGAGTGCCGGGCTTGCCGACCGCGGTGACCGTGGCCACTTCATACTGCTCCACTGAGTTCGCCACGGCGGGGTAGGTGGCGCCATGGCCGAGGGCGATCTTCTGGCCGACCGCGAAGTTTTCGACGCTTGCCACAGGCACGTTGGTCGAGCCGGCTGGAATGGTGATGACCGGCCCCTCGGGGAGAGGTTGCCACAGGGTCGTATGGCTGCCGGCCGCTGTTCCGATGCTTGCGATCTTGCGCGTTTCGGTGGCGGAACCGGTGTCGATGCTGATGGTATCGCCCACCGACATGCCGGTTGTGTTCCTGACGTGGATCGTAGTGTCGCCGGCGCGCGCCGGGACCGCGAGCCCGGAGTTGGCGAGGCCGAGCAGGTAGAAGCCGCCCGCCGCAAGCCGGGTCCCCGGCGGGATTGTCACTGCGGAGAAGATAGCCTGCTGTGCCGGACGCCCCGTCATCGTCCAGTTGGAGATGTCGACGCTGTCAGAGCCTGCGTTGTAGAGCTCGATGAAGGAATCCGTCGCATTGGCAGCGCCGGAACCGATGCGGAATTCGTTGATCCGGACTGGGGCTGCGTTCCGCACCTTCTCGGCGGCTGTCTCGGATAACTTGCTGCCGTTCGCCGAGTTCGTCCACGCGACGCTGCCGACCAGATCGCCATTGAAAACTGCCGGTCCCGAGGTAATGTTGAAGGTCGCGCTCACGCTTGCCCCTGGCGCGACCGGTTCCGCGAAGGTCTTCGACGTCTGGTTGGTACCCGCAACGACAGAAGTCCATTGCTGGCCGGGTACGGCGAGGCTCAGGTTGACCCCTGCGGCGGGCGCACCCGTGGTGTTCGTGAAGGTCAGCGTGGTCTGCCGTGAGGAGCCTGGGGAAAAGGTCTGGAGGCCGGGCGGAGTGGCGGTGGCCGCGGCCGGGGCCAGGCTAAGCCGTGGCAAGTCGTACCGGGCAGCGACGACGTTGGCTTGCACCAGTTGGTCAGTGGCGTCGGTCGGGAAGGTTCCGGCGGCGGTCATCGCGCCTTCATAGAAGGTGCCCTGCGAGCCGTTGCTGTTGTCTCCGCCGTTGCCCAGCAGGATGGCTCCCTGCTTGCGCATCGGGTCGTATGTGGCGTTGACGCGCGGTCCATCGAACATGACCGAGAGCGGACCTCGCTGCGCATCTCCGCCCATCGAGGTCCAGTGGTGCGGCTCGCCCTTGGCCATCGCGGTTACGAACCGCCAGGTGACGCTCGGCAGGTTTCGGCAGATTCTGGATCCATCCGGATTGACGCAGCCCACCAGGTTGTTCTCCTGGTCCGTCATGACCCACGGGCCGCTGGAGGTGGCGTGATACCACCAGGGGGCGTTGCCATAATAGGCCGTCTCCATGGTGCCGTTATCGTCGTCGCGGCTGTCGATTTCGGCGTTGCCGTAGTCGAAGCAGCAGCCGGAGTTGAAGTGCCTGCCGTTAATGACCCAGTACTGTCCCTCGGCCTGGTCGTCAACCGCCGTGCCTTTGGCATCGTCCCGGCGCAGACCCATGCCCGGCTCGATGAAAACGCCGTAGGCCTTGTGGCCCATGATGGTGATCGGCGCCATGTCGGCGAGCGGGAGATTGTTGAACCCGCCCAGGGCCGGGCCGCTGAAACCGCCGCGGGGCGCCTGGGTCAGGTCGTTGCGCTTGGGAGACTGGTCGTAGACGGTGGCGATCCAGCAGTACGTGTTGGCGCAGAAGGCATCCTGCGCGGCCGCGTCGGCATATCCACCCGCATCCGGAACCGGCGCCGCAACAGGCTCGACGACGCCGATATCCAGGGTTTTGCCGTCGGACTGGCGCAGGACCTGGTAGAGCGGACCATTGTAGGAGGCGTACAACGCGCGCGTCGTGCTGTGGGCCGCGACGCAGGGAGTGCCGGCGCCCGCGTAGATATCACAGGGGCCTTGTGGCCTGGACGGAGCCACACCGGGCCCCGCTAAAGTCTGTTGCGCCATCGCCAACGTGCCGCCCATCAGAGTGAGAGCCAGCGTGAGTATCCATGCAAAATCGATTCTGGTTTTCATGCGCTTCCTGTCTGCCTTGCCGGGGCCTTCCGGCTTCCGGTGGAGATGAACTCCTCTGTCCGCCTAAGGCTATGCGATTGCTGCGAATCTTCTGCCGGGATACGTATACCACACCATCCCCGGCGCGCTCCATCCCCGTCAATGTACGCAAAGTGGAAAACGTATACCTTTCGGCTTGCACCCGGATGTGATGCAGTGTGCAGATCGTGACCCTGCGCGATCAGAAGATCTTTCCAGCCATCATTGCCATCATCCAGAAAGCGGACGCTCCAGCCGGAGTGGAGCGGCGACATGGAGCCTATCCCGTTCATGAACGAAGCATAACGCGATTGGAATGGCAGGGCTTGATTGGCGATGACAGATTCGCTTCCGTTCAGCTGGCACCCGGTTCGTTGGAGCTTTCATCTTCCTGGCAATTTGTGCGGCTCAAGCACAGATGCAGACAAAGTGCCGGTTATACTCAATTCCGCACTCAATATAGTTCAATCCTGCCAGCGAAGATAGTCGTTTGCTGCCAGCCAGTACACTGGAATCCTGCCATGGGAAGACTGGAAGACTGAGCTGCATCATCCGCGCTGTAGGCGTGCGGAATGTTTACTGAAAGGTTGATTCCGGTTTGCCCGTGATCCAGGTGCAACCCGGATTTCACCCCGATTCGGCGTCCCGTTCTTTGTCGGTGAAAATAGCCCTGCTTGCAGTCGCTTCGCTGAGAAGACACCCGAGCGGCGGCATCATAGATATATCGCCTGTCCTAACGGAGCCAAATACACGCATCGTAGCGATACTCCAGGTCGCACAATTAAGACTTGGAGCCCCTCGTGATGTCGTTCAGTCAGCATTCTTAAAATCCGGACCGCCTGCCTTCTCTATCAACCACCCCGAGACATTGTGCCGCCTGCCCCGGACACGCGCCGGTCGAAGGCGCGCTTGCGCAATGAGAGGATGATCGCTACTCCACTGAAAAGAGCACAGCCCAATACGGCTTCTCCTAAGATCGTCAGCACCACTAACTACCCTTTTGCCAGCAAATAAATCAGTTCGATGCCTTGCCCGCCCTGGGGATCCTTGTTTCGCGAATACTTCCGCGTTTCGTCTCCGTCCCAGTGCTCGAAGACACCCAGGCTGCTTACTGGCTTGCCATCTTGTATGTACGCAGTTCCCGAAGGCGAGCGGTCCGGCAAAGCCATTTCCTGAAGGTAGTCGTCGGCGTTTTCGCGAATCATGATGCGTGGATGTCCTTGCTCATCCTCATTGTTCTTCGTTTGTGAATACAGGATGTCGAGTCCCACCGAATCGAGCGCAACGCCATCCATCGAAGCCAGAAGGCTCGACGGCCACTCAGGATTCTCATACGGGACGACTCGGTTGTTGAATGGTGGATTTGGGAAATGCAAAGGATAAGACTGATGTCTCCGCGCACAGTACAACCCGTCGAGGACGTACAGGATTGTCTTGGCCCCAAGGTTCGGTGAGGCTGCCAGATCGACAATCGGCGAATAGGCGTGCGGAGTGCCTTGGCGGTTCGTATTGATCGCTCCGTGTAATTCCGGAGTGCCTTTGATGGAACCGAAATGATTCTTACCCGTCATGGTCACGCCCGTCTGTCCCTCGTCGCCGCCCTCTGCGGAGGCGTAGGGGTAAGAATGAGCCTTGAGCAATGCTACGTTCACTAAGTAGGTCGCGTCTTTGATCTGTTTCGGAATCAGCTTGGCGTCATAGTATTCATTCTGATGGAGAGAGTAGCTGACTCCCTTTACCCATTGTGCTTGCTCGAGTCCGCGATAATCGCCGGAACCGGGGTTTTTGGGCTGCGGCGCTGCAGGCGCGTCCCATTGCACGAAACGAACCTCCGGGAATTCGCTCCAGACCTTGGTGAGCAAGGCCGGATAGATATTGCGGCGTGCATCGTAAATGACGATATCGGCCGACCGCACCCGCGCGTGGTCGACGAGCTGCCGAACCACGGCAAGCGCCAACTGCGGAGAAACATTCACAATGTTGCCCGGTCCATCCGCACTGCTGTTATTGAGGTTTACCTTTACAGCGACTACTTCGCCTGGCGAATAGCTTTCGCCGGCCCTATGAGCGCGCTTGTTGTAATAAGCGATGATCATTGCCCATGCTGCTTCATCGCTTTCCGCGCCGGTCAGGCTCCGAAGCGTCTTGGAAAGCATCGCGTCAACATGCTTCTGATCGGTGCTCGCATCCGCCCACCAATGTTCGCTGGTGGAGGCGACATGTCCACTCCAGTGCGCTGCTCTCGGATCATGTACCCATACAACACGCCCTGGATGAATGCCGCGAGCCTCGCCGACTGGCGTATTCCGCAATCTGGGCTTGAAGTCGTAGCGGGTGGCGATTTCGAGGGCGCTCAGGCGAGCCGCTCCACCCGGCAGCCCGAGTAAAGCAGCCGAGACGCTGGCGCCCTTCAACACGCTGCGCCGAGAACATTTCGGACTCATGATGCGGTTTCCTCCTTCATGTTGATTGCTTTCTCGAGATCGTTTACAAATCTCTGTCCACCCACGGCTTGTTCTTGGCCTGCTATTGCCGCTCTGATTGGAAAACAATCAGAGGGAGCAAGATGTGATGCGAATCACGAACGGTAGGTACTGGTGCGGTCACTCATCGATAGCCGTAGTTCACGCGCAAGGAGCGGGGACCGTCCCGAAGGCCTATGGGAAGTTTGTCGGAACGATGGATGGAATGCTGATATTTGAAGACGACAATCAGATCCTTCGTTTTGTTACCCTCCCTGGAGGTCAGATTCAGGAGCTAGTCGTACGGAACGAGGAGTCCGGACGATTTCACGCTGCGCGGGGAGGGACGCCATGAAGGTTACAACTCGTCGCGCATTTCCGTGAGTTGTATGCAATGAAGTGTCGCTTCACGTGAGCGCATGAGTAACGGCCATGGTGGCCATGATCGCGCCGGCCGATGCCAGGCAAAACATACCGCCGGCAAATACCTTTCCGACGATGCGATGCCATTGCCCGCCCTTTCGCACCGCCATCGCGACCGTTCCTGCGATCAGCCCAACGATTCCCCCGGAAATGTGAAGGATCAACAAGGGCAAAAGTCGCATGGCGACCCCTTCTCTTGGCAGGGAATTTCGGCCGTGGCCTAGTCATACGCGCTGCGCACTTTTGCGGATCCAACTCAACGACCGTAACGGACAGAATCTTGAGACGGTACCTCTGTAGCAGATTCAATAGCTATGCTGCCAAAACTGGAATCCACAAACCCGTCTGGATCCGAGAATCTGTGTTGTGCCTGGATTGTGGCTAGCCTTGATCGGAGACGCCTCGGGCGACGAGTTTGGAGTAGGTCTCTGGACTGAGTCCGAGGCGTTTTCGATAGGGAGACGAGAAGGAAGCCGCTGACGTTTGCGGCGGACCAGCATAACAACGCGCAAACCCTCGACAATGTGAGCCCTCCAAACCCTACAGTTTGTCGCATTGAAGCATTGAAAATGCTGTAAGTGTGGGCTCAAATCTACGCGCGTGTCAGCTTTGTTATGGGTATCAAGCAAGAACCGGTGGTGGTCTATCTAGTTCCAAGTTAGCTCTATGCCAAATCTGTCTTTCATCCGCCATATTCACTTCGCAGACCAGCCCGAAGGTCACCACAAGTGTCCTCCAACCGACCCGCCTCAAGACGCCGCGGTATTTGCTCTTCCATCTTATCCGGGGATCAGATCTCGGAAAACTGGTCGAAATCCGATGACGTATCCCACCGCGCGCGATTCGGATACTCGACGGGCTGCCGGGACTCAGCGAAGTACTCTTATCGCTGAATCCGCCACCATTCCGAGCGTTGGGCAAGAACTTCCGTCGGAAGGCCCGGCTCCGGCACAAATAGCTGCCATCCCTGCTCCCCGGCAATTTCCACGAGGCGCTCGATCGGTTGCCGCCATGCATGCAGGGCCAGATCGAACAGGCCCCAGTGAATCGGCATCAGCAAGCCCGCACGCGCCGGCCCGCCCAGAGCCGCAAATGCCTGCGCTGCTCCATCCGGGCCCAGATGAATGTTCTTCCACATTTGGTGGAATGCGCCAATCTCCAGCATGGTCAGGTCAAACGGCCCGTATGCTGAGCCTATTTCCGAAAACCCCTGCCACCATCCGGAGTCAGCACCGTAGTACACGGAATGATCCCTGCTCTTGATCACAAACGAAGCCCACAGCGTTTCAAACCTGTTGAACAGGCTTCGTCCGGAGAAATGGCGCGCCGGCAGGGAAGTGATCGTGCATACCCCTCGCCCGAGTACCGTACTCTGCGTCCAATCCAATTCGACGATCCGCTCCGCGGCCACGCCAAAGCGCTCAAGAATCCTGCCTACACCCAGCGAAGTGACCCACCAGGCCTCCGCGAGCGTCTCGAGTTTTGCAAGGCGTTGGACGGTCGCCTTGCCCAGATGGTCATAATGGTCATGCGAAACCAGCACTGCATCGATTGCCGGCAAATCTTCAAGCGGCAGCGTTGGCTCAAAGAACCGCTTCGGCCCCGCCCAGTGCGTGGGAGCCGCACGCTTGTCCCACACTGGATCAATCAGCAGCCGCACGCCGTCGATCTCCAGCAGCGACGAGGAATGGCCGAACCATGTCACCCGCAATCCGCTCTTCGACTGCGTGGCATACGCTCGCGGATCAGTGCGGAATGGGCCCGGCGGGTGGGGCGGCACTCTTTCTTCCTTGTTCGTCAGATATAGCGGCAGCAATTTGAAGATCATCGAAAGGCCGCCCACCGGTGTCGGCACGGGATTTTGGAACTTTCCGTCCTTCTTCACTGCCGCCGATATCATCGAGCGTCTCGCCTCATATCGAGTCTACCTAAATCAGAAGACGATCTCTCACTTCGCCTTACGCAGAGGCGCGAAGCATCTCTGTCTTGTGAAGACAGAATGGAAACCGATGAGCACCTGCAGAGTTGAGTTGATAGCCTGATTCGGATCATTCTTCGGTTCTTTTAACCGTCCACATATCGACAGTGTGTGTCGCTCCACGGACAGGGGTGTCTATCGGCGCGCGAATGATTGCTAAGAAAAGCCTGCATTTACGCGTTTGGAAGGTTTGGACATTTAAACGCATAGATGGTGGGGAGGGGCAGAGTGATCGCTCGCGGACGGCCAAGCCGGAATCAGGGACGGAGACAGCCGAAAGTGAAAGGCCGGAACAAACCGAGTGTGCGCACATCCTACGCACGTGCAAAGTTGAATCGGGCCATAAGTATTGAGGATCGGGCTGCCGCGATGCGGGCAGCGAAGCTGCGAGGTCTCGCGTCAATGTGACCTCGAGCCTTGTCCACTCGCGGCACAGCTGGATGTAACAGGATCGGAGTCAAGCTAACCGCTTGAAGATTCAAAAAAGGAGCACATGAAGATGAGGACCATCGCAATGGCCGCCCTGGCGTTAGCACTAGCCTCCGCGGCATTGGCCGACGAGGATGTTGTAAGTGCCGTGCATGGAACGGTTGTCAAGATTGACGAGGGAACAAAGATAGTTGTAATCAAGACCGCCGACGGAACAAATCGCTCCGTGCATTTTGTCGACAAGACGACAGTTCATGGCGCCGAGCTCTCCGCGCATGGCGCGAGCGATTCCTGGCATGGTCTCGCGAAGGGAAGTGAGGTTGTGGCTCACTATACCGAGCGCGGGACGGAGGATACTGCAGTTGAAATCGACAAGGTTGGCATCGGCGGATTGAAGACCGTAAAGGGCACTGTTACAGACATTGATCGTGGGGGAAAGAAGCTGGTTGTCGATACCGGAGAGGGCGCGAAGAAGACATTCGAGCTGACTGATCACGCGAGCGCGGATGCCGGAAGAGGCATCGCGAAGGGAACTGTCAAAGGCTCGAAGGTGACCGTCTACTACACCGAGGATGCGGGCAGGAAAATGGCCCACTTCTTTGATGCGCCATGAAGGAATCATTCGAGATGCCAGATGTGGATGCGAGCTTTTGATGATCGGGTCCAGATGGCTGTTTAGCCGGAAAAAGCAAACACAGTGCACTAAGACTCAAACATAGCCGGGGTTATGTCCATAGTTATCGATACTGACAATTCACTGCTCGTTGGCTTCGCTCGGGATAGCCCGGGGTCCGGATTGCGACGTTTTCACGACGGCCAATGCAGGCCCGGGGCCTATCAACTTCATCGATGTATATCCGCGCGTCGAGGAAACATTCCCCCACAACGTGACAGCGAGCTTCGATGGGGTCATCCAGTGGCGCCAGAGCCTGGAAGATGGCATGTACGCGGTATCTGGGTTCCTCATCAGGGCGGCAGATGGCTATTGGCGCATTTGAAACATCAACCGCTTTCTTTCTGGAGGCGGGATTTGTCGGGATCAGGCTTCCGGCGCGATCGTCCATTCCTAAACAACGCAATATGGCGTACCACAAAAT
>CAYUJM010000172.1:0-9245 GCA_964445025.1 uncultured Occallatibacter sp.
GACGAAAGATGCGCATGAAGTTCAACAAATCGAGCCAGCTGCTGCTGGTCTCCGCAGCCAGCCTCCTGGCGGCTGGGCTTGTCACCGCCTGTGCTACGCTTACCGTGGATTTTGTCTTCGTGACAAGTGCGAAGGCCGCGGGCACCAACAGCTACGGTCAGATCGACGTCTTCGAGATCAACCAGGAGTCCGGCTTTATGCGCCAGATTCCTACTTCGCCTTTCCCATCGGGCGGCCGCAACCCCATCGCGGAAGCCGGCTCCTCTGACCAGACGAACCTCTATGTGGTCAATCAGGACGACAACTCCATCGTCCAATTCGTCATCGGTAACGATGGCAAGGTCTATCCACAGAACACCGTGAATACGCCCGGCATCTTTCCCATGGCCGTCGCCGTCAACGGAACGACTTTGTACGTGGTAGACACCTACCAGCCACTCTCCACCTGCTCCCCTGCTGCTCCCTGCTCAGGGTCTATCGCAGTCTTTCCCATTACGGTTGGATCCACCTCTCCACCGAGCGACGCGCTCGGTTCGCCCATCGCCAACGGAAGCTTGAATTACTGGCCCCTAGGCCTGCCTTCCAGCCCGGGCGACATTATCGTTCCCACCGCCGTGAATGTTCTTGCGTCAGGCGCGTACGTCTACGTCACCGCCTACGATTCCTCGGTAACACCCCATGCAGGCTATGTCTTCGCCTTCGCCACCAGTTCCAGCGGAGTTCTGACACCGCTCAATGGCGGCGTGCCGTTTCCTGCCGGCACACAGCCCTCGGCAATCGCCAGCGATTCCTCCAGCAGCTACGTTTATGTCACCGACATTGCAAACGGAGATGTTATGGGCTTCTCGGTTGCCTCTGGGCAGCTGACTCCCTTGTCCGGAAGCCCCTTCCCGGCGGGCAATCAACCCTCCGCCATTGCGGCCGATCCGAAGTATCCCTTTGTTTACGTGGCCAACTCCCTGGATGACACCGTTACGGCATACTCGATGAGCAGCGGGGTGCTGACCCGTCTCGGGTCCTACTCTACCGGCACGCAGCCGGTGGCCATCGGCATCGATCCGTCCACCAACCACTTCCTGTATACAGCGAACTTTCTCGGCAGCGGGGTGAACGGCACCGTCTCGGGCTTCGAGCTTAACCCCACCACGGGCACGCTCCTCAACTCCCAGAATTCTCCCTACACTGCCAACGCGAATCCCACTGCGGTTGCCGCCATTCCCCACGGCAGCACGCAAAGCAGCGGCACGAGCAGTTCGAAATAGCAGCGGCCGGAGCGTGTTCCCGGCCACACCGGATTCAGTAGCAACACCCCGCAGCGGGCTTTTACAATGGGTGCGGGGCAACCTAAACGAGTTTTCCTGGGGCCTGAACCTGAAGGCTCACGACGAAGGAAGCGCATGAAGTTCAACAAACTGAGCCAGCTCGTTCTGGTCTCTATGATCGGCCTCTCCGTGGCCGCCCTCTTAACGTCCTGTGCATACCAGACGATCGACTACGTCTTCGTAGCCGATTCGACTGGATCCGGGTCCGGGAGCGCGGGCCAGATCCAGACTTATGACGCGGACTCTCAGTCCGGCGCATTGCGATCAGGACAGCCGACCGTGCCCAGCGGCGGAATCAATCCAGTCTCCATGGCCGCTACCGCGGACTATTCCAATCTCTACGTCGTCAACGAAGGCAGCAACAACGTGGTGCACTTCGCCATCGGCGGCAGCGGCGTCCTGACCCAGAAGGATATAGTCACAACCAGCGCCACGCCGGTATCCGTAGCGGTCAACACTGCCGGGACCTACCTCTACGTGGTCTCAGGCCCCAATCCTTCCGTCCTGACCGCCTATTCTATCTCTGACGGCACCATCGGCTCCGTGGCGGCGCGGGTGCAGCTGACCCTCCCGAGCTACGCCAACGACACCATTGTTCCCACCGGCGTCAATGTTCTGGCCAACAACGGCGCGGTTTACGTCACAGCCTACGATCAGTCGGCTTATAACCCCGGTGGAACCACCACCAGTGCCGCCAATCCGGGGTGGGTTTTCGGCTACACCGTCGGAACCGGCGGCGCTTTGGCGCTCTCTTCCAACAGCCCGTACAAGGCCGGCGTAAAGCCCTCCGCCCTGGTCTCCGATCCGACAAATCGCTTCGTTTACGTCACCGATTTTGCTTCCAACGAGCTGATCGGCTACACCATTCAGAGCGGCAGCGAACTCGACTTTCTCATCAACGGTCCCTTCAAGACCGGCAATGAGCCGAACGCGATCGCCATCGACCCGCGCGGAATCTACCTCTACGTAACCAATGGGCTTGACTCGTCGGTCACGGGATGGGTAATCAACCTGGCTACTGGAACCCCTTCCGCCGCGGTCAATGTCACCGGAAGCCAGACCAATTCTACAGATACCACTCCAGTGGCTGTGATTGTGGACCCGGCCCTCGGGCGCTATGTCTACACCGCCAACTTTGAGGGTAATTCCGTCTCCGGATTCCGGCTTAACCCCACCACGGGCGCGCTGCAAACAACGCAAAACACGCCATACCCCAGTGGCGCCGCACCGGCCGCGCTGGCTGCCGTGCCGCACGGCAACCACTCCCTCCAAACTGTCAGCCCGTAACCGGGATCAGTCTCCGGCAAAAAGCCCAGCCGTCATGGCTGGGCTTTTTGTTGCTGGCGCTCCTCGATCCGAAATCTAACGCAGCACGATCGAATTTCCGGCCAGCGAAATGATCGGGCAGGTATGGTGTTCTTGGAAGAATGCAGCGGAAATCGACGCGCTCTTCAACGGCCGGATCATTCTATGGGGGGCTTAAGAGGTGATCTAGATAAACGTCTGTCCACGGCACTTTCCACGCATATACTGGTGCATCACCGCAAAAGGAGCTCCAACGTGCCGTTCCGCGTCCGCCTGCTGCTTCCGCTTTTGCTCGCCTGCTCTTGCCTATCCGCGAATGGTGCTTCGGCTCCCGCGCACGATCAGTTCCGCGTGGCCGTCTACATCCCTGTGGGCGTCGTGGAGCGCATGAAGGACCCCGCCTGGTTGCAGAAGTCCTGGGAGGCAATCAGCAGCCAGGTGAAGGTGGATAAGGTCTACATCGAGAGCTATCGCAGCGGCGTTCTGGCCGACGATGCGCTGCTTGAGACCGTGAAGGCCTTCTTCGTTGCACACGGTGTGCAGGTGGCTGGCGGCATTGCCTACGCGGCTGGCGGCGACATGGCCGGGTTCGAGTCAAGCGAAGGCAGTGACGGACAGTTTGTCTCGTTTTGCTACACCGATCCGAAGGCTCGCGAGTATGTGAAGCACGTCGCCGAGGTCACCGCGCGGCATTTCGACGAGATGATCCTGGACGATTTCTTCTTCAACAACACCAAGAGAGACTCCGACATCGCCGCCAAGGGCACGCAAAGCTGGACGGACTTTCGGCTGAAACTGATGGACGAGGTCTCGCAGAACCTGGTGCTGGGCCCGACGCGGGTCGTTAATCCCAAAGTTAAGATCATCATCAAGTTCCCCAACTGGTATGAGCACTTCCAGGCCAACGGCTACGATCTGGACAAGGAGCCCAGGCTCTTCGATGGCATCTACGCCGGTACCGAAACCCGTGACCCCGTCACGACTGACCAGCACCTGCAGCAGTACGAGAGCTATCAGATCGTTCGCTATTTTGATAACGTCGCGCCTGGAGCGAACGGCGGCGGATGGGTGGATGTCTACGACAATCGATACATCGACCGCTACGCCGAGCAGCTTTGGGACACCATGTTGGCCAAGGCCCCGCAGATCCTGCTCTTCCAGTACAGCGACCTGCTGCGCACCGCCGACGCGGGCGAGCGCCAGGCCTGGGCCGGCCTGGGCACCACATTCAGTTGGAAGGAAATGGAGGGATGGCGCGCGGACTCCGGATTAAAACCGCCATCGCAGCCGACGTACGCCACTGCCGCCGGCTACGCCCTCAACACGGTCAACGCAGTGCTCGGCAGGCTGGGCAATCCGGTGGCGCTGGCCAGCTACAAGCCATACCAGTCCACCGGCGAAGACTTCCTCCACAACTACCTGGGAATGATCGGCATTCCCATCGATCTCCACCCCGAGTTCCCAGACGAGGCAAAGACCATCCTGCTCAGCGAGTCCGCGAAGTTCGATCCAGATCTGGTGGGCAAAATCCGCGGACACCTGGAAGGGGGCGGAAATGTGGTGATCACCTCCGGGCTGCTGCGCGCCCTTGAGGACAAGAGCGGCGGCTTCGCGCAGGACATTGCACAGATCGCGGATATTCACGCCACGGGCAACGTACTCAGGGTGCAAGAGTACTGGGGCGGCTACGGCGCGGGCGCAGGCGCTGATCTTGGCACTACATCCGACATTCTTGTTCCCGAAATCGCCTTCCAGACCAATGACGCCTGGCCCATTGTCCGCGGAACCGCAAATGGCCGAGGCGCGCCGCTGCTGATCATGGACCGCTATTCCAAGGGAATTCTGTACGTGTTGACCATTCCGGAGAACGCCAACGACCTCTACGCTCTGCCCCAACCAGTGCTAACGCAGATCAGGCAATATCTGCTGCGCGATTTGCCCGTCCAACTCGACGCGCCCGCCAAGGTAAGCCTCTTCGCTTACGACAACAAGACATTCGTCGTGGAGTCCTATCTGGACCGCCCTGCGCAGATGATTGTCTCTCTTCCGGGAACGTCCCCGCACATTCGAAATCTGGCCACAGGCGAGGTTCTGGAGGGAAAGGTCTTCGCCATCTCGGATTACATCGGCCCACGTCGTGTGCCGCCCCCGCACACTGAGTTCCACATCGAGATTCCGCCGCACAGTTTCCTGGCCTTCGAACAGATCGTCAAGCATTGACTTCCTGTGCCCCATCCTCTTGACGCTTCTCCGGCGAAAGCATGGAAATGCCCGAATCGAACCCAACCTCTGGACAACTGACGACTGACCACTGGCCGATGTTTACCGCCAAATCCCCATCCACTTCCGCAACTGCCTCTGCGCGGGCTTCTCCACCGCGTACAACGCCAGCAGCGCCAGACCGATCAGCAGCACGTAACTGATCCACGGATCGAATCGGATCAGCCCGGTCCACTCCAGCACGTGCGAATCGTGAATCAGATTCCATAGGTTGAAATGCAACAGGTAAAGGCAGTAGCTGGCCTCGCCCACAAACACCAGCGGCCGCCAGCCCATGGCGAATGCCAGCGGATTGTTCCCGGCCAGGCCGAGAATGATGCACCCGAACAGCGGCATCAGGAGGCCGTCGTGAACAATCGCATATGGCACCAGCGGTCCCAACGATAGGACCGCGAAGGTCGCGACAAACCCGAACACGCCGAGAATCAGGCGCAGCCGGCTGGTGCGCCCGATCATCTCGTCCAGATTGGCCAGCATCACCCCGAACACAAAACTGGCTAGGTGCGGCAGAGGCGTGTATTTCAGTACCTGCAGCCAGGGCCCGTAGCTCCACCGGTCCGGATGAGGAATGCCATCCGGATTGAACGCAATATACAGCGCTCCCGGTACCATCCCCAGCCCCCAAACCACGGCCATCTTCGCCAGGTACGGCCCGACCCGTTCCGGCCTCTTCCAACTTGCCAGCCAGGGAAACGCAAGGTAGTACGCCGACTCGGCAGACATGGTCCACGCCGGCGTATTCAGAAAAGTGGCAATCTCTGGAAGCCATCCCTGCAGCAGCAGCGGGGACAGCACCATCCCAGACCAGAACATGGCATGGGAGTGTGCCGTGTATTCCACCGGAATCATGCGCCAGCTCATCAGCAGGCTCAGCAGGTAGATGGGATACAGGCGCGTAAAGCGAGCTTCCCAGAATCGGCCCTTGTCCAGCTCGCCGCTGCGCGCGCGGTCGGCGTAGTTATACGCAAGGACAAAACCGGAAAGCAGGATAAAGAAGCTCACCGACGCATAACCGGCGTTTACCACCGGCGCCAGCCAGCCAAACCAATTGGGATTGGAGAAATGAAAGAAGACGATATTGATGGCCGCGAACGTGCGCAAGCCCGTCAGTCCATTCAGCCGTGCTGGCTTGCGCATTTCCACTAGCTTCTTAGACGCCCCGAGCCGGCGGCGTGGTACAACCGGGTCTCCGGTCCCTCAGTCCCTGTTCTCTCGACTTTACGCCGTGACCAGCGAACCAACCTTTTCGCCCAGAACCACACGCTTGATATTTCCCGGCTGGTTCATATTGAAGATGACCATGGGCAGGTTGTTGTCTTTGCACATGCTTACCGCGGTCAGGTCGATCACCTTCAATCCCAGCCGCAAGACTTCCATGTAGGTGATCTGGTCGTATTTCACCGCGTCCTTATGCAGCACAGGGTCGGCGTCGAAAACGCCCTCAACTTTTGTGCCTTTCAGCAGCACGTCAGCCTTGATCTCCATGGCCCGCAGACTGGCCGCCGTGTCGGAGGAAAAGAATGGGTTCCCGATTCCGGCGGCGAAGATCACCACCCTTCCTTTTTCAAGGTGTCGCACGGCGCGCCGCCTGATATACGGTTCCGCCAACTGGTTCATGAAGACCGCGCTCATCACCCGGCACTGCACACCGCGCTGCTCCAGGGCGTCCTGCAGGGCAATGGCATTGATTACGGTCGACAGCATGCCCATGTTGTCCGCGCTCACGCGGTCCATCTGCTTGGCCTGCTCGCTTACGCCGCGGAAAAAGTTCCCCCCGCCCACCACGACGCCGATCTCAACGCCCAATGCGTGTACATCGGCCAGTTCGGCGGTGATTGCAGACACCTTGGCGGCGTCCAGGCCAAACCCGCGCTCGCCTGCCAATGCCTCTCCGGAAAGCTTGAGAACAATGCGTTTATACATGCTTTTCCGAGTATCGCACACTGGCCGCAGCATTGCTCCGCAGCTTCGGACCGCCTGAACCGATCTCCTCATCGCCCGTCGGCGCTTTCTGCGTGCGATCGCCAAATCCAATCTTTAGGCACGTGACTTTAGTAGTACCCCCCGAACCGATTGGGTGTGGCGATTCACCCAAACCAGCGCTATTCTCCCTGCTGAGGCCCTCCCCTATGAATCGATCGGTCCAGTTCGATTTGTTCATTCCAACCCCTGGCGCATTGCACGCCATCGGACACACGATCATGCCGGTAGTGAGACTCGCGGCACTTGCCGCAGTCACAGCATCGTTCCCCCTGCTCCAGGCCCAGAACTCCTTTCTGGCCTTAAGCAAGGGCCCCGATAGAATTCACTTCGGCGCGCCATCTACCGCTTCTGACCTCGGCACCTCGAGCCCTGCTCAAAACCATGTGAGACGCTCCTTGTTCTCCATTGGCAACCATTTCTGGGTACGTCCCCGGAGCCGGACCACGCTAAATCCATTTCAAACAGCTCCCAACTCCAGCAACCTTTCCGTTTCCTCTGCCAGCCTGGACTTCAGCGACTCCGAGTTTGCTCTCGGCCACGAGTCTTCAGAGGGCTTGAGTCAATTCGATGGCATTGCGATGGCCGCCAGTCGGAGCACTTCCTCACAGCTGTCCCCCTTCTCCGGCAATGCCTCGCCGGAGCCGACCGACAGTTCCCGTAACCTCTTCAGCGCCCCTCCCCCCACCCCCTTTCAGCTCGACCAGTTCTCGCGCGAGAACTTCACCAAGCCGCTCATCCCGTCCCTTGATGACGTCCAATTCTCTTTCCAGGACCCGCTGAATCCCAGGGGCAGGCGGAGCGGTCTCGGCCGTACCTATAGTTCAGCTGTGCTTACGAGCTCGGACCTTGGTTATGGGGTATTCTTTTCGGTCGGCGGACCTTTGCATGCGGGCACATCCGCAAGCCTTAAGCTGTCGTTCTAGAGCATTTTCGATCCTGCTCCTTACAGGGACCGCGCAGCAAATTGGAACCTGCGTCGTGTCCTGACGCGATCCGGACTGTTAGGCATGCCTGCGCAGAATCGAACCAACTCCAATGCAGAATGAGAAAGGCCCGGAGCCAAAGCCCCGAGCCCTTCCTATTCCCTGTTCCCTGCTCTTCCGTTATTCTGCCGCTTCGACGGCCTTGGTCTGCGCGACGGTCCAGTCAGCCGCACCGACCTTGAAACGGGCAAAGCGCCGCACGGTGATGTTCTCACCCAGCTTGCCCACCTTCTGCGCGATCAGTTCCTTGATGCTCACTGCCTGGTCCTTGATGAAGGGCTGCTCCAAGAGGCAAATCTCCTCGTAGAACTTGGCCATCTTGCCGTCCACGATGCGCTCGATCACGGCGGCAGGCTTGCCCGTTGCGGCCGCCTGGGCGCGATAGATCTCCTTTTCACGCTCCAGATCGTCGATCGTCACGTCTTCCGGCTTCACGTAGCGCGGATCGCTGGCGGCGATGTGCATGGCGATGTCCTTGAGCAGTTCCTGGAAGTCCTCGGTGCGGGCCACAAAGTCGCTTTCGCAGTTCACTTCGATCAGCACGCCGATCTTCCCGCCGGCGTGAATGTAGGTCCCCACGGCGCCCTCGTTCGTGCTCCGCGCCGCCTTCTTCTGCGCAGAAGCCATGCCGCGCTTGCGCAGCACCACAAACGCGTCTTCGATATGTCCCTTGGTCTCCTGCAAAGCCTTCAGGCAGTCACCCATGGGCGCCCCGGACTTGTCGCGAAGCTCCTTCACCAACTTGGCGTCAATTTTTTCGCTCACTGTCATCATCTCTCTTTTCCCTGATTTCCGCAGCCCCTTCCGGAGCTTCTGTTCATCGAACTCGTCCACTACTGCTCTTGCGGAACTCCACTCAATTTCCGCGAAGTTGCGTCTGTCCGATCGTAGGTGGCAAAAGAAAAGCGTGGCTGTCTGCTTTGGCGGCCACGCTTTTTCCGGTCTGTGCACTCGCGTGCGGCTCAAGCTTAGCCTTCGGCTACTTCGGCCTCATCCAGGGCCGCGACCACTGCGGGCGCCTTGCGGATGCCGCCGCCCAGTGCTGCTTCCAGGTCCACATCCTCAACCGGCGCAGCTTCCGCAGCCGCTTCCACGGCAACCGGCTCGGCCTGCTCTTCGATAAACGCCTTGTCGCCCACTAGGTTGACGCCCTCAGCAGCTGAATCGGCAATCTTCGAGGTGAAGAGGCGAATGGCGCGCAGCGCGTCGTCGTTGCCGGGAATCACATAATCCACGACTGTCGGGTCACAGTTCGTGTCCACCACAGCCACGACCGGGATGCCTAACTTGCGGGCTTCCTTGACGGCAATTGCCTCATTGTTCGAGTCGACGATGAACAGCGCGTCCGGCAGCCGCTTCATGGTCTTGATGC
>CAYUJM010000173.1:0-9218 GCA_964445025.1 uncultured Occallatibacter sp.
GCCTGCGCAGGCGTGAACCACTTTTTAGTCGGCTTCTCGGTAATCGTCAGGGGCGTGCGTGAATGCGCTTGGCGGCAACGCAGGCGCCGATTGCAAGCATCGCCAGCAGCATCAGAACCCATGTCGGCGAAATCGGCGTACCCGTTGGAAAGAATGACCCCGGGATTGCGGCCCGGTCGATGGCGCCCGCCCCGTAAGTGCCGCCGGTGAACCAAATGGCCCCATCCGGCCCCGCCACAGGGAAATTCGCGGTACCGGTGGTTGGGTATTGGCTGGCGGCGCCGGCCGTGGTGATGCGCGCAAGTGCATTGGCACAGGCGATCCACAGCGCCCCATCCGGCCCTACCGCGATGCCGACGGGGCTCGCCGAAGGCAGCGGGTATTCGGTGAATTGGCCATTCGTGGTGATCCGCCCGGCTATTCCACTTCTGCCCTCCGTGAACCAGAGCGCCCCGTCCGGCCCCGTTACGATGCCGACGGGTCCACTGTTCGCTGTCGGGACGGGGTACTCGGCGACTGAGCCGCCGCTGGTCGCGATCCGCCCGATCTTGTTGCCCTTGAATTCTGCGAACCACAGCGCCCCGTCCGGCCCTGCCGCGATTACTTGGGCCTGGCTGTTCGCCGTCGGTATGGGATATTCGGTGACCGGGCTGCCGCTGGTGGGAATCCGGCCGACCTTGTTGCCAGCCTGCTCAGTGAACCAGAGAGCCCCATCCGGTCCTGCCGCGATCCCGAAAGGGAAACTTCCCGCCGTCGGTATGGGGTATTCGGAGAATGCGCCGCCAGTGGTGATCCTGCCAATCTGATTGGCATTCGATTCGGTAAACCACAGCGCCCCGTCCGGCCCCTTCACGATCAAGGAAGGCCCGCTGGCGCTTGTCGGCGTGCCATATTCGGTGAAGGCACCGGCAGTGGTGGCCCGCCCGATCTTGCCGCTCTGGTATTCGGCGAACCACAGCGCCCCGTCCGGCCCCGCCGCGATGCCATAGGGGCCGCCGCTTGCCGTCGGTAGGGGGTACTGGGTGAAGGAGACTTGGGCCGAAGTAACACCCGTGATCGCCAGGAAGGGCAACACTCCCCAGAAACAACATCGGGTGCCATTTTGGGTCTGCACGCGTACACCAGCCTTATGATCTCTTTATATTATGTTGCATGCGGAGGAAAAGCGCGAGCGCAGCGATGTTTGCGCAGAGTGGCCCAGCCGGCTCCGAGGCCGCCGATTAACAGGAACAGCGACCCTGGTTCGGGAGTTGAAACTGCATCGCCGGCCAGGATGGAGATATCACCAGAGTCACCAACCCCGCCAGTCACGGTCCCAATCAGCGCGGTGACGTCCTGGAACGCTCCTGTCGCCACCAAGCAGGCCGTGGTTGCGCTGGCGGTGCAGGATGTTCCGATCGCGCTGTTGCTCGACTGAAATCCATCAAACTCTAGCGAGTCACCTGCGTATATCGGTGAGTCGTGACCAGCGTCGGAGAACAGAACGTCGGTAATCATGTTGGAACTGTTCGTGAAATCGATAGTGAATATGGCGCCAGTCACGGCCGAGTCCCAATACAAAGTGGCAGCGGCGCCCGTGGCGCCGGAGTTGATCGTGCCCGAGAAGGAGCCGTAAATATCATCCGACACATTCACCTGGTCGATAGTGCTCGCGACGCCAGGCGACGCAACTGCCAGTAAAGTCAATACCGAAAGGTAGCGATTCGCCATTGCGTGTCCTCCAAAGTTCGCGCACTCGGCCCGAGTTAGACCGGGGTTTCGGTTTCGATGCCAGCCCCGGTTAGTGTATCACTAAACCCCAATTTTCGATCCTCCGAAATCTCTCCGAAATCTCGGCTCCGAAATTCCGGCTATGTGGTCGGCGGTCCGCAGGCAATCTACGTGAGCGAGAAGTCGACAGATCGTCGAATGGGTCCGATCCAGCCAAGCGCGGCGCCAGATCCGCGCGAGCGTTGTTTGGAAATATCGGAAGCCAACTCCGCCGGCAAGCCGGCCGCTGCGCTGTTTCCGGTTAATGGCGTCATCCGGCCGAGATGGCGACAAACTGTCAACTTGATTTGTAAACGCCTCGGCGTCAGGGACGATCTAAACATTAGGCGATGGGTCGGCCACGCTTTCGGCTCCACCTCGCATTTCTGCGAGACGAGTCGCTTACGTAGTCAGAATGCCGTCCTGAATTCATCTTTCTTGATTCTCAGCAGCTTGATCTTCGAATCCAGCGTCGAAGGCGGAATGCCGAGCCTCGAGGCAGCCCCGCCTACCCCCGCAACTTTGCCCCTGCTCTCAGCCAGAGCGGATTCAATAATCTCCTTCTCCTGATCTTGCAGTATGCGCGTCATCTTCGCTGGCGGAGCCGGCTGGGTTCGATCCTGAATCGAGAGGCACGCTTCGTCAATCGAGAACGCGTCGCCGCTGTCCGCAAGAGTTCGCACAGGCGAGGGAGCATTGCTGCGCAGCGCCGGTTCCAGGCAGCCAGACGGAATTCGCAGCTCGCCGTCTTGAGACATGATCATCGCCCGTTCGATGACGTTTTGCAACTCACGGACATTTCCGGGCCAGTCGTGCCGCCGCAGGAACTCCATGACATCGTTCGGCACGCGCCGGATATCCTTTCGCATCCGGCGGGCAAACCGTTCGACGAAGTGATTGACAAGCAGCGGAATGTCCGCTGTGCGGCGACGCAGGGGCGGCATCGTGATTGGGAAGACATGGAGGCGGTAAAACAGGTCCGCACGGAATTCTCGTTCGCGAACCATTTGCATCAGGTTCTGATTGGTGGCTGCAACGATGCGGACGTCCACCCGGATCGTGCGCGCGCTGCCGAGCCGCTCGAATTCCTGCTCCTGCAGCACCCGCAGCAGCTTCGGCTGCAATTCTAGCGGCAAATCGCCGATTTCGTCCAGGAACAGCGTGCCGCCATTGGCAAGCTGGAACCTGCCGGTAGTCTGATTTAGCGCGCCGGTAAACGCGCCACGCTCATGTCCGAACAGTTCGCTTTCGAGCAGGCCGGCGGGCACGGCTGCGCAGTTGATTTTTACGTATGGGCCGCTCCTTCGGCGGCTTTGTTCATGAATGGCCCGGGCGATGAGCTCTTTCCCGGTGCCGGTTTCGCCTTGAATCAAGACTGGCGCGTCGGTGGGCGCAACCAACCGCACGGCGTCCCAGACTTCACTGAGTCCGTGGTTATGGCCGATAAGTTCGTTCCTGGATCCGGAGGAATCCAGGGAGAGGATGCTGATCGCACTAGCCGCCATGTTTGTACTCCAGATTTGGGTAACTAGATCACGCCGGAATCTCCATCACTGTTGCTCCGGCTGTCGAACCTACAAATCAAGATAGATGATGAGGGATCTAAAGGCATCCCGGAATGGAATGATTTATCGCTACTACTTTCGAGTGAGAGGAATGATGACACGATGGCGGCCGAAGAGCCGTGCGTCGATCGATACGAAGCCCGGGCCCAAAAACGCAAGCCCCGCGTCGACCGCGGCGACAAACAGGGAATTGGGAGTACTATGAACCGGTGCAATCCAGAAAAGCGCGACGCTCGTGTTCAGAATAGCCAGCGTGGCGCTTGCCAAAGGCGTCAGAAAACCGGCGAGCAATAAGAGACCTGCGCCAACTCCAACAGCCGCGGCGGGCAGATCGAAGCCTGGCCGGGCCTGGTCAAAACGGGCCAAGCCCTCTCCAATTGCGATCGAACCGGCGGCGAGCCTCAGCACCAGCAGGCCGACACCCGGCCAGCCGGCAGGAAACGTCGAGAAGAATCTCTGCAGGGCGTAAGTCCTCGACCTAACGATAGCGACAAGAGTCAGACCGGGGCATCCCGCGAGAGTACGACTTTTGAATACTTCTTTCGCGGTATCTGCCGGCGCCGGTGACGTCGAGGCAAGGCGCCTCCGCCACCGGCGGTATCGTCTCGACTACAACTGGATGATGCCGCGGCGAACCGCAATCGCGACCGCCTGCGTCCGGTCGTTGGCGACCAGCTTTTCCATGATGTGCCGGATATGCACCTTGACGGTCTCCTCGGTAATGAAAAGGCGTTCGCCGATTTCCCGGTTGCGGTTGCCGTCCGCGACCAGTTTGAGCACGGCTATTTCACGTTCGCTCAGATTTTCTTCACCGAGGTGTTCCGCCAGTTGAGCGGCCAGTTCGGGAGCAATGCGCCGTTTTCCGGCGTGCACCTGACGGATTGCCTCCACCAGTTGCTTCTGCGGCGAGCTCTTCAGCAGATAGCCATTCGCTCCAGCCTGAAGCGCCCGCTGGATCTCGACATCGCCGTCGAACGTGCTGAGGATGACGATCCGCGCGCCGGGAGCCTCGGCTCGGATCGCAATCATGGATTCGACGCCGCTCATATCAGGCAGACGCAGGTCCATTAATGTCACATCGGGACGATGCTCGCGATGCATCTGAATCGCCTCGCGGCCGGTACTGGCCTGCGAAACGAGAATCATATCCGGCTGATTATTGATAATCGCCGCGATCCCCTCGCGCAGTAAGGGGTGATCGTCGGCGGTCAGAACTCGAATTCGGCCGTCGCTCATAGTTCTTTTCGACCCCTTGCGGACCGCCGGCCCTGCGGCGCCGAGTAGGCAATCGTCCTGGGAACGACGAGCACGACTTCCGTGCCGGCTGAGGCGCCGCTCCACAATGTCAGCCGTGCGCCTAACCGCTCGGCGCGCTCCCGCATCCCCTGCAAACCCCAGTGACCCTCGCGCCCGTCGCGCAGCACGGCCGGATCGATCCCCTGACCATTGTCGCGCACCCGGAGACTGAATTGATCCCGCGCGTATTCCAATTCTACTTCGATGAGTTTCGCGCCGGAGTGCCGGAACGCATTAAGCACGGCCTCCCGTCCGATACGGTATGCTTCATCGCGCAACGCGGGATTCAGCGAGCGCGGATGGCCGTCGACAACGACACGAAACTCCGTCTCCTGCGAACCGTCTGCGACCTCCGGGATCCGGCTGAAGGTGTCTTCGAGGTTTTCCGATTCGGATGGCGATGGTCGAAGTCCGCGAACCGTATTGCGTCCCTCGTCGACCGCTCGCCGCATCAGATTGAGAACGCCATCGAATGCGGGACGCGCCAGAGACTCCGCGGGCATGCGGTCGAGGGCCACCTCGAGTTTCATACATGCGCTGAGGAGGCCTTGCAGCAAGGTGTCATGCAATTCCTGAGCGATTCTTGTGCGCTCCCGAAGGCGCTCTTCAAACCGCATGTTTAATTCGGCCGTCAATTGTCGTGTCCGTAAGCGATAGAAGCCGAGGGATGCGGCGCCCAGAGCCAGGACATAAAGGGCAACGAACCACCATGTTTGCCAGAATCGCGGTGCTATGGAAATCGCCGCTGCCGCCTCGGCAGGGCTCCATGAGCCGTCGGCATTGCGCGCCATCACGCGAAATCGGTAGGGTCCCGGACCGAGATTCGTGTACGCGGCCTCGCGCGCCATTGTCGGATTGCTCCAGGCAGTGTCGTATCCCTCAAGCCGATATCGAAACAACACGCGCGCCGGATCCGACAGGCTCAAGCCAATGTAGCCGAACACAACGCGATGAGGCGCGGCAGGAATGTGAATGATCCCTCCCCCGTCGAGCTCGTCGCTATCGCCCAGGGTGCGCTCGTCGTTTGTCACTGTTTGGATATGCACGATAACCGGTAACGAGCTTTTCGCGATCTCCGAGGGATCGACGACCGCAACGCCGCGATTCGTGGAGAACCAGATTCTGCCGAGAGGGTCGGCGACAACGGAGCGGTAGCGCTTCAACACCGCCGTGCCGCGTAAGCCGTCGGCCGCGCCGAACGTGCGCACATCGGCGGCGTCTACCTTTCTTGCCAGCAATCTCTCGCGATTCACTCGCAGGATACTCTGCTCGGTGGCAATCCAAACCGTCGCGGGATGCATGCCTTGCGCGGGCGCGACGGCAATTCCAACAACATCTTCGTGGAGCGCCGCGGGCGCGTCGTCCAGCGCCATGATATGGCCGTCGCGGAGAACGGCGAGACCCTCCGATGTGCCGATCCAAAGAACAGGTCCATCCGCGACGAGGCTGACGATGTCGTGGGGCGGCAATCCGTCCGCGGTCGTGTAGCGGTGCCATCGCCCGTTGGACAGCGCGCTCAGACTGCCGGTGGTTGCAAACCACATGGTTCCATCCATGCTTTCTTCAATCGTATTGACGGAATTCGACGCGAGCCCGTCGGCGATGGTCATGACTCGGAAACGGCCGTCTTGAAAGCGACTGACGCCGCCGCCGAGTGTGCCGGCCCAAATGGCGCCGTCGCGGCTGCGATACACGCAATAGACGCTGCCCGGGGCGAGGCCATCGGCGGCAGTATAAGTTTGTGTGGATTGCGTATCTGGACGAAGGCGCGTCAATCCGCCTTTCTGCCGGCCAAGCCAAATCTCGTTTTGCCCGCCGGCGATGGAATAGATGACGTCATTGTCGAGGCTGTCGTTCTTGACGTGCTCCACGGTGAAATCGCGCCGCCAGTACAATCCGCCAGTTGACGGCGCGAACCACAAGCGCCCGGCTTCGTCAGGATACAGCGCGCCATTGTTCTCGGAGACGTTCTCTGGTGGCGGAAGACTTGAGTAAGTCACGAAGGTGTTCTCGCGCAACCGTTGCACCCCTTGCGAGTCGCCGAACCAAATGGTGCCCTCGCGGTCCTCGAACAGCGCGTTCACGCGCTGCGGTCTCCCGTCCCGGCTATCGAGACTCGTCACGGCGCCGGAGACCACGCGCAGTAATCCCTTCGAAGTGCCAATCCAAACAGTGCCCTCGCGATCGCGGATCATGCTCAGCACCTGAACGTCGCGAATGGCCATCGGCAGGCCATCCCTGCTGACTCGCGTGCCGTCCCAGCGGGCAACTCCGTGGTCCATGCCAATCCACAATTCCAAGCCGCCCACCGGTGTCAGACAATTGATCTTCATCGAGGTGAGACTGGTTCTTAGAACCCGTTCCTCTGACTTCTTCAAGAAAAACAATCCGTCGTCGCGAGTGCCAAACCACAACGTCCCATCCGCGGTCTCGGCTATCGTCGTAACGGGTGCCTCTGAGGCCATACCCGACGAAATCGTTTTGATGACTCCGTGCTCAACCGCCAGGCTGATATGCCCGGTGGATTCAAAAACTGGTGTTCCATTGGCGCGCCGGTGCATCATTTCGATGGAATGAATGGAATCGCCCGCAAGCATGTCTTTGATCGCGCCGTTCCGGTAGCGGAAGAGTCCTTCGGCCGCGAAGCGAATCCAGAGATTGTTCTCGTTATCCGCAATCAGGCCAAGCACGCGGCTGGCGGGGAGGGCTGGAGCAGTTCTTTGATCCAACAAGCGAAAGCTCTCGCCATCGAAACGGACCAAACCTTGGTCGGTACCAATCCAGAGGTATCCATCGTTGGTTTGCGCAATCGCGTGCACCTCGCCCCATGAAAATCCCTGATCGATACCCCATTGGTCATGGCGAAATTCAGACAACGGGCGTCGCGAGTCGAGCGCCTGGGCCGAAACGGCGCAAAGCACGACCCCGAGCAGCGCCCTGACGCCGAGCGACGCCTTATGGAAGGTATTCGAATTTCTCAATCACAACCTCTGAACCTTCCGGAAGCGGCATCCGGTGATACTGGTCAATGTAGAGGCACATTCGAAACGACTCGATTCCGTGGATGGGCACGCTCGACGTGAATACGGCCTCAGCTACCGGCTTATCCGAAGGGTTAGATGCGAGAACGCTCTGAAAAGCTGCGCGTCCCGGTTCCCAGCGCAACGAATGAACCACCGTCCTGGGTGGAATGAATCCGCGGATAGCGTTCCGGTCGACATAGTAGGGAGGAACAACATACTCCATGTTCTCCTTCCGGTCCGGCCAGTGTCGAAATTCCATGTCCATTTCGCCGTTGCTTTCCTCGGGACGAGCATAGTCCCACGTAAACATCGAGAAGACGGCCGCCTCGGGCAGGCCGGATGCGTCGCGGACCGTGGCTTTGTAGGTTCCGTATCCCAAGCTCGTCGTCAGGCTGACCTCGGCGCATGTCCAGTCGTCGCCCGCGCGAGCGATTTTCATGTGCATGGCGCCGTGCTTGTCCACCCAGACATTGTTGGAGTTGTAGTTGTTGCTAACGCCCCCGCGAGAGCTTGGGGCATCGCGAAGACGCCAGGAGTAGCCGCTGAATTCGACCATCTTCGACGGCGGAGACGCGGCTCCCTTTGTGCTCGCGATGGCCGCCACCGCGCTCCCCGCCGGTCCGCCCAGCTTTGGCAGCGCGTCCACCACCGGTCGAGGATGGTATCCCTGGTCGACCAAAATCGCCGCATATTCTGTCCCCAAATGTGTGGCGTTGGTCCACTTCATGCCTGCGGCTTGGACCGTGAGCTTGGTGAAGGGATGGGTCACCAACGGCTGAACATACCAGCGCCCGCTTTTCGCGTACAGGACGAGCCGTTGTCCGGGCTGGGCGCCCGTGACGAATCCTTCAATGATGTCCTGCGTATCGGCTCCCCCCGGATTGGCTTCCGGAATTCTCGAAAACTCAATGGCGGGCGCCGGCGTTCGAGAGTGGCACCCTGCAAGCAGGCACATTCCGACACAGATGACACCAGCGGAAAGCGAGGACACAAAAACTCTACTCATCTGAAAGCTCTTCAGCCCCTCCGGAAAAGTCCTGATTCGTCCAGCACCACTCTGAGCGCAACTGCCGAATTCTATCACTGCCCGAAGGCCTGTGGGATTTCATGCGCTGGTTTGCCCTTGGCTCGATTCGTCCACGAGATTTCGGGACCTTTCACGGTGGTTCGTTACGGCGAGCGGGTGCGCTGCTCATAACACGCCATTTGCGGGTGGTATCCGATTTGCCTCTGCCGGGGTGTCCCGATGTTCCAGCTTCGGCGTCTGATCGAGTCCGGAATGGCCAGGCTGATCGCGATGAGCCCTGTCAGCGGGCAGCAGTGATGGAAGCGCATGTTAGCGGGAATGTCGAGAAAAATCCAAGGAGGGATATCCGATGAAGCGCAACGCAATGGCAATCGACGTCAGGACACGACTCATCTTCGGTGTGCTGGCGATCATGACAATCACGTTCGGCATGGGAAGGGATCTTATGGCACAAACAAACACATCGACAGTTGTGAAGAACATCGTTCTCGTCCACGGCGGTTTTGTGGACGGGTCCGGTTGGGAGGGCGTCTACAAAGCCCTGAAGAAGGACGGCTA
>CAYUJM010000174.1:0-9182 GCA_964445025.1 uncultured Occallatibacter sp.
CTGCTGCTCGACAAGACCGGCACCATCACCCTGGGCAATCGCCAGGCCACCGAGTTCATGCCCGCGCCGGACGTGAGCCAGGAGCGCCTGGCCAACGCCGCGCAGCTCTCCTCGCTCAGCGACGAAACCCCCGAAGGCCGCTCGATCGTGGTGCTCGCGAAAGAGAAGTACGGCTTGCGCGGTCGCGATTTGGGCGGCATCCACGCCGAGTTCGTTCCCTTCACCGCGCAGACCCGCATGAGCGGTGTGAACCTGCCAGGAACGCGCATCCGCAAGGGCTCTGTTGACGCCATCTCCCGCTTCCTCGAGGAGCAGGGCGCGCAACTGCCGCAGAAGGTCCGGGATCATGTTGAAGAAGTAGCCCGTCTCGGCGGCACGCCGCTGGTGGTGGCTGAAAATGCGACCGCCCTGGGCGTCATCTACCTCAAGGACATCGTCAAGGGCGGCCTGAAAGAACGCCTCGCCCGCCTGCGCGCCATGGGCATCCGCACCATCATGATCACCGGCGACAATCCCCTGACCGCCGCCGTTATTGCCCGCGAGGCCGGCGTCGACGACTTCCTGGCCGAGGCCAAGCCCAAGGACAAGATGGACCTGATCAAGCGCGAGCAGGGCAAGGGCAAGCTGGTAGCCATGACCGGCGACGGCACCAATGACGCGCCCGCTCTGGCGCAGGCCGACGTGGGCGTGGCCATGAACTCCGGCACACAAGCTGCAAAAGAAGCCGGCAACATGGTGGATCTGGACTCAAACCCCACCAAGCTCATTGAAATCGTTGAGATCGGCAAGCAGCTCCTGATGACGCGCGGAGCGCTCACCACCTTCTCCATCGCCAACGACGTGGCCAAGTACTTTGCCATCATCCCTGCCATGTTCGCAGGCGTCTTCCCGGTGCTGGGCGCGCTCAACATCATGGCTCTGCATTCGCCGCACTCGGCTATCTTGTCCGCCGTCATCTTCAACGCGGTCATCATCGTGGCGCTGATTCCGCTGGCTCTGAAGGGCGTGAAATACGAACCCAAGGCTGCCGACATCCTGCTGCGCAACAACCTTCTCATCTACGGCGTGGGCGGCATCATCATCCCGTTCATCGGCATCAAGGCCATCGACATGTTCCTGGTTGCAGTGCACCTGGCATAGGGGCCAAGTGCCTTCCCGCCCTCGGCAATGAACGCCAGGGATGGGGCACCCAGCAAAGTATCAAGGAGATTTACCGTGCATTCCACCATGGCTCCCGTCTCTGCATCTTCGGCCAACTCGGCGAAACATTCCGTATGGGGAACGTCCATCCGTTTCACCATCATCACCACTGTGCTGCTGGGCATCGGCTATCCGCTCGTGGTCACCGGCATCGCAGGAACCATCTTCCCGCACAAGGCCGCCGGAAGCCTCATCCTCAAGGACGGCCAGGTCATCGGTTCGGAACTCCTGGCCCAGAGTTTCACCTCCGACAAGTACTTCCATCCCCGCCCCTCGGCAGCAGGCAACGGCTACGATGCGACTTCCTCGGGCGGTTCCAACCTGGCCCAATCGAACAAGGCCCTCATCGACCGCATCCAGGGCTCCATCGACAAGCTCTCCCAGGAGAATCCCGGCAAGCCGGTGCCCATCGACCTGGTCACCACCTCCGGCTCCGGCCTGGATCCCGACATCACTCCTGACGCCGCTTACTTCCAGGCCCCCCGCGTTGCCAGGGCGTGCGGCATCAGCGAAGACCGCATCCGCCAGCTCATCGACGAGCACATCACCAAGCGCCAGCTCGGCATCCTCGGCGAGCCCCGCGTCAACGTTCTCAAGCTCAATCTCGACCTGGACAATCTCGCAAAGTAATCCACGCACCACGGCTTCCCGCCACAACAAAAGCGGCAAAGGGTAACCCCCATGCCGCTTTTTTGCTGTCCTGAGCCCGCGTCAGCGACGTGACCGCCGCACAAATCCCCGTGCCCGATCCTTTCCCGTGTTTTGGCGTAATGGATGGGAAAGCACAAGCCCCATTGGGTCGGCATTCTCGATCCCCCAAACGCGCATTGGCCCTTCCCGAAGGAAGGGCCAATGCGCCGCGCTCGTCGGGCCGCTCTAATTCACAGTGGCAGTCACTGAGGCTTGTTGCGTGATCGTACCGGTGGCCGCGTCCTTGGCCGTCACGGTGATCATGTAGGATCCAGGCGTGGTGCCGGAGTTCCCACCACCGCCACCACCTCCCCCCCCACCGCCGCCGCCTCCGCCTCCGCATCCGATGGCCGCGGCGGAAACGAATAGAACCAGCAGCCCGAGCATCGCCAGCCAGTTACGCCGGCGCTTCGGAAGGCCGAAGAACAACACGAGCGCCAGAGCCGCTCCTCCCGCCGACGGCCAGAAGAGCTTCATCGGTTTGGCGAGACTTGTGGTGGCTGCCGTGGTGTTGACCGTCATGATGTCCGTTTGCGCCGCGGTGCCGCTGATGGTCACAGAAGGCGCGGCGAAGCTGCATGTCGCCGGATCGTTGGCGCCGGTTGGACCCAAGACGCTGCAAGTCAAGTTGACTGCCCCCGTAAATCCGTTCGACGGTGTGATGGAGATTGTGGTGGTGTTGTTGGTCGTTGCTCCGGGGCTGCTGATTGTGACGTTTCCTGGTGCCGGAGTGAAGCTGAAGCTCGGCGCTGCGGCAACCGCTACATTGACCGTAAGCGAAGTAGCTTCCGAAATGGCGTTGGACATGCCGGTTACAGTCACCGTATATGCCCCAGCCGTCGTCGTTGAAGTTGTCGCCACGGTTACCACGTCCGTTCCAACCCCGGAGGAGATTGTGACTGCGCCCGGAACCGGACTGCATGTCGCAGGACTCGTGGCGCCTGCCGGTCCGCTCACCAAGCAGGTCACCGCTACTGTTCCGGTAAAGCCGTTCAGCGGCGAAACCGTTATCGTTGCCGTGCTGGAAGCGCCCGCAGTCAGCGAGAGATTCCCACTGTTGCTCAGCGCAAAGCCGGGTGTGGGCGCTACCGAGCCCTCGGCCACCACTTCGAGACCCAGGGTATGAACGTACTGCCCGGTGGAATCGGTTGCAATCAGCTCCGTGTTGAACGTTCCGCTGCCCAGCGCCACGGCGGGCGTCAGCACCATGTTGAAGGTCTGAGTGCCTCCGGCCGTCAGCGTGACGCTGGCCGGAATCTGGGCTCCCACTCCGGGATTCCCGCCTGAGGCCAGGGAAATCTGTCCGCTGAAGCCGTTAACTGAAGCAACAGTGACCGCAACCGTCCCACTGTCCCCTGGCGCAGTTACGGGAACAGTCGAGCTTGCCGGTGTGAGGGTGAAATCCGAAAGCGGATTCGAGATTGGCGCGCTCAGCGTGTAGGCGGAAGGTGCATTTGTGGAGTCGCCAAAGTATTGCAAGGTGACGAAATTCACTCCTTGCGAGAGTGTCTGACTGTTCAGAACTATCGAGAAGTTCGAGACGACCCCGCTGCCGGGTGAAATCGTCGTCCCTGTAATATAGTTGCCCGACGAGTAAACGTTCACGCTGCCTGTCGGCGCCTTCGACCCTGAACCGGTCACGGTGCCTGTGATCAGAATCGATGTCGTCGGCGAAATGGTTCCCGACGCGGTTGCCGTGGTCGTGGTTGGGGTGCCGGTGTTGGACACAATCTGCACAGTGCCGGACACAGCCGGAACCTTCGCATAATTCCCGTCCCCGCTATATCCGATAGCCACGGTATATGTCCCGGTGGCCGTGTTCGCCGGGACCGTGATGGTTCCTATGCCAGCCACGGCGCCTGTGGACGGGTCAACCCCTGCGCTCAAGGTCGCGCTGGTGGGAATCCCAGAGGGGAATCCTGTAACGGTGACTGATCCGGTGGGCGCTGCCACTGGGACCGGGTTACCCGTATTGTTGCTTTGGGCGCCGTTTTCGATCAGAACATTGAAAACGGTCGGCTGGCCGGTGCCGCCAACTACCTGGATGTATTGCGTCTCGCTCGTCTGGTTCGACGCTCCGAGGTAGATATTGGGCGTATCCTGCACAACCGTGAAGCTGATAGCCGATGCCGTCGACGCGTTGTAGCTGCTATCGCCGGAGTAACTGGCCGTCACCGAGTGCGCGCCGACGGCAAATGGCGCGTTGTACTCCGCATCGCCTTCGGCGTTGATCAATGCCGTGTTGGGCAGGCCTGAGCCCGAAAATGTATCCGTGAATTTGACTGCACCCGTGGGCATAGTGAAGGCCGGGCAGGTCGTGGTGCAGGTCTCCAGCGTCGAAAGCGCGGAACTCGGCGCCACCTGCGCGCTGAGACTCAACTGCGTGCCGTAGTCGACGGTGCTGCCCGGAGTTGTTGTCGAGGTGTAGACGGCGGCGGGCGAGCGCAGCGCAAAGTAAATGCCGCTGTTTTCCGGGGTCACGGTGATCGGAACCGGCGTGGAAGTGCTTAACCCGTTCGTGCCATCGCCACTGTAAGAGCCCCAGATGTCGTACGTACCGCCCGGCAGCGTGCTCACAGTGCCGCTGAAAGCTCCGCCAGTCCCAAGGGCAAAGGTGGTGGCAGCACCGCTATTCACCAACCCAGGAAGACCCTGTCCCTGCTGGAGCGGCTCCGTGCTGTTGCTCATCAGCGCGACGTTGCCGGTAGCCGTGGTGGGTGTTACGCCGCCACTGATCGTAATCGCCGTTCCGTGGACAAAGCTGGTCTGGGAGGGGGTGAGCGTTATGTTGGTCGAGGTAAACGTCACCTTGTTCCAGTCGCTGATCAGGACGTTCGCGTCGACGGTCCCCAGGCCGCTGGCCTCGTCGTAGCCAGTCATGGCGTTGTAATCAGCCGTCGTGCCCGTCCCGATCTCGCCTTCCACAACATTTGTGCCGGTATTGGGGTCCTGAATGGTAATGGGACTCGCGACGGTGATGCAGTTCGTCGTGGTCTCTTCGCACGGTACCGAGTTAGTGCCGTTTGCCACGTCGTGGTATGCGGCCGGGAACTGCTTGTAAAGGGGATACAGCACAAAATCCGCCTGCCCCTGCCGGCCATATTTCTGGTTGACCAGCGCCATGATGCCGGCGAACGATGGCGACGACGCCGAGGTACCGCCGACCCCCGAAATCTGCACCGTTCCGCCGCTCGAAACCGGCTGGCAATCTCCATCCACGGCGCAGATTGCATAGTAGCTGGCATTGATCCCGTTGGAGGCGAACAGAGACACGTCCGGCAGATCGCGGACGGTGTCGCCGTATCCCGTCTGCCACGCCGGCTTGGTGGTGTAAAAGGTGCTCGATCCGCCGCTACCGGCTGCAATGCTGGTCGCCGTGCCGCCGCTGTCTGTATAGACGCTATTGAAGTTCAACCCAAACTGGCTGTCATTCCAGGGCTGCTCGGGGATCACGCCCTTGATGGAAACGGCCGGGGTATTGTTGCTCGGGGTCTCGTTCCAGTAGGTCAAGAGTTGAGTATTGAGGATGGAAACTGTCTGGTTGTAGTCGCTGTAGTAGAAGTCCGTACCGCCCACGCCCACGTTGTATGGAGTCGAAGCAAACCCGTTCACGCCCAGGCCGGAAACAGCGTATTCCTCTGTATTGTCGTTGTCGCAGCCGGCTGAGCCGCTGTCGCCGGTCGAGACCATCACGGTGATGCCCTGCGCAGCAGCCTGCGCCCAGAGATCGTTGACGAAACTCCCTGTCGCGGTTCCCATACTCGCTTCGCACGAGCCGAAGCTGAGGCTCATCACCGGGGCAATATTGCTGTAGACGGCATGCTCCATGGCCAGAATGAGGCCGCTTTCGAGCGCCGTGTCCCCGCCGATCACCAAATCTACCGTGGCGTTTGGCGCGACAGCGCCCGCCCACTCCACATCGAGATACGCCTCTGTCGAAGCGCCGTTCGGGCCGTCCGGGTTGTTGATCCCGTCTACGCCGGGGTCATTTCCATCAATGATCACCGCCGGCGGGTTGTAAGGAAGGCCGAAGAGGCTGCGGAAGCTGTTCACCAGTCCGATATTGACGTTCGATTCGTTGATGATCGCAATTGTCTGCCCGGTGCCGTTCGTTCCTGCCGTATAGAGCGGGCTCAGGTCGTACTGCACCGCGTAGTCCTGCGGCGCGAGCGCAAAGCTGAATTCATTGTTGCTGCCCATCGTCCACTCGGGAGTGGCGTGGTCGGTCTTGGGATCGTATTGCGCTTTGCCCAGATACTTGGCATAGCTCCTGGCGCGGAAGTTGTTCAGCGACACAAATCCGCCCACCACATCTGCCAGCGCCGCCGGAATCTGCGGATCGCTGGAATTTGCATAATGGGATTCGCCGTTTACCTCGTATTTATGGATCTGGGCATGGAATGCGCTGCGAAACTGCCGCACATTGCCACCAAATTCGATGGTCTGCCTGCCGGGGTTGACCTGGGTGACGCTGAAGCCATGCCCCGTAAGCCAGGACTCCACCGTCTGAATGTCCTGGTCCGACGGTCCAAACTGCTTCCCGAAGGTCTCCGGCGTCAGCCATTTGTGGTAATTGGCCGTCCCCGGCGTATGGAGATCGTTGATTAGCGACCGCAAGGCCGCTTCCTGGCTGCTGCTGCGCTTCAAAACCAGGTGCATGCGGTCAAGCTGCATCTCGTCCGGCGCAGCGCCGCGATCGTTCCTGGCGTTGGCCAGCGGATGCGTCGAGCCCTTGAGCGTTACCAGTTTGCTTTCATCGATCCGGTCGACGATTCGAACATTGGGGGCAGCGGACTGCTGGGCCATCGCCACGGTTCCACAAACCAACGCACTGGCCAATGCAACGAGGGGGAGAAAACGCAGGGAGCGCATCATGGGATTCTGTACCTTTCATCGCCGAACAAAAACAGAACTCGTGAATTGTTGCGTTCTTCATCAAGGGATGTCGCAAAGCATCTGACCGGTTGAATCCGCCGTGGTTAGCCTCCATGACGGATTCTTCATCTTACGCGGTCGCGGCCCGCAACCACCGAGCCGTCGAACTTTGGAACCAGCCGGGTGGTTTCCGCCATGGGACTACCTTTTTTCATAAAGGAGTAACCGGGTTCCAATCCAACCATCAGGGAAGAATAAGCATTGATGCAATGGGAAAACCGGGTGATCAGGAACTCACGCCTTTTGACGCTCTGAACGGACACTGCCGACCCTGTTAGACGAGAATCCTCCAAGAGGGTTGACTCTGACAAGTCTCCTTTGAATTCTGCATCAAAAAACACTCCATCTGCCACGCACATCCGTAACCCACGGAAAGACCGCCTTCCTGTGCTCCTATCTCCGCTGTATATCCTCCTTCGGGTCCTTTCTCCGAGCGATTCATTGTCAGAACTGTTTAGTGCAATAGACAATTCATCTTTCTATCGAATATCATGCCCTTTCGACGGAAGAAACCGCACCATCGTCAGTCGCTTGGCTCCCGGCCGCGGGCTGAACGGGAGACCAATCGTTGTCACAGCGGCGAAGCGAAAGGCACAGC
The DNA here is from genome assembly GCA_964445025.1 of uncultured Occallatibacter sp. GTDB lineage: Bacteria > Acidobacteriota > Terriglobia > Terriglobales > Acidobacteriaceae > Telmatobacter. The sequence continues at coordinate 7,424 of CAYUJM010000174.1, forward strand.
CATGAAGCTCTCCGAATCCGCCCTCTTTGAACGCGCAACCGCAGCTCTGGACGCCTTTCAGATCGAGATTCCTTCCTGGGGATTTGCCAATACCGGCACGCGCTTCATTCAGTTCGGCATCTCACCGCTGCGCGGCTACACCGTTCCGCCCTATAACTGCGTCCGCCATAGAACCCTTACCGCCGCGACCCTCACTGAAGAAGCGCAAACCTAAAGAGCTCTTGCCGTTCCGGCCCACATCTCAACGCATCATCGCATTCTCGTCAGTATTCCGAATTCGAAAGTGATTACCTATTGCTAATCAGCTGTGATATCTTGTCTATGCTGCCCAAATTCCCCGTAAAGTGATATCTATGAGCCAAGTCGCCGTACCTTCCCCCACACTCAAGTTTCTCGATGACCGCTGGGACTCCAGCGTAGCCGCTACGCTCGACGAGCCCGAACTGCTCCGCTATCGCTCCAACCTTCTCGGATCCGACCTGCGCATAACCAACTTTGCCGGCGGGAACACCAGCTCGAAGGTGCAGGAGATCGACCCCCTTACCGGCGAGACGGTTGAAGTGCTGTGGGTGAAGGGCTCGGGCGGCGATCTGGGCAGCATGAAGCGGGCCGGACTGGCCACGCTCTACCAGGAGAAATTTCTTGCCTTGGAGCGCAGCTACATGGGCGTGGAGCACGAAGACGACATGGTAGCCATGTATCCGCTGTGCACCTTCCGAAACAATCCCGTGGCTGCCTCCATCGACACGCCACTGCACGGCTTTCTTCCCTTCCCGCACGTCGACCATCTGCACCCCGACTGGGGCATTGCGCTGGCCGCATCCGCGAACGGCAAGACCAAAATGGAGGAGTTCAACAGCGAGTTCAGCCACTCGCTTGTCTGGATTCCCTGGCAGCGCCCCGGCTTCGAACTCGGCCTCATGCTGCGCCAGGCGGTGCGCGACAACCCCGGCTGCGACGGCATCGTGCTCGGCGGCCACGGACTCTTCACGTGGGGCGAAACCCAACGCGAGTGCTACCTGAACACACTCACCGTCATCGACCAGATTGGCCAGTTCATCGAGCGCCATGGCATCGCAAGAGGTCCATCCCGCTTCGGCGGCGAATCCGTTCCCGCGCGCGAGGACCGCAGCCAACTTGCTATCGAAATCGCGCCCTACCTGCGCGGCAGGATCAGCACGCAGAATCGATGGATCGCCAGCTTCAGCGACGCACCCGACGTGCTTCAGTTCGTCAACTCCGCCCACGCCAAAGAACTGGCATTTCTGGGCACCAGTTGTCCCGACCACTTCATCCGCACCAAGATCCGTCCGCTTTTCGTCCCGTGGCCTGCCAACGCCGACCTGGACGCTCTGAAGCAGCAGATCAATTCATCCCTCGACGAATATCGCCAGCAGTACCGCGACTACTATCACACTTTCGCCACGCCCGACTCGCCCGCCCTGCGCGATGCCAGCCCCACTGTCGTCCTCATCCAGGGCCTGGGCATGATCAGCTTCGGCAAGAACAAGACTGAGGCCCGCATCACCGGCGAGTTCTACACCAACGCCATTCACGTCATGGAAGGCGCGAGCCTGTTGGCTGATGGCGAAGTAAAAGGAACTCTCCCGCAAGTCGGTGTCGGCCAGGACCCGGCCAGCTTCAAGGTCTTCTCCAACTATGTTGCTCTCCCGCCGATTGAGGCCTTTCGCATCGAATACTGGGCCATGGAAGAGGCCAAAATCCGCCGCCAGCCGCCGGAAAAGGAACTCAGCCGCCG
>CAYUJM010000175.1:0-9163 GCA_964445025.1 uncultured Occallatibacter sp.
GCCTTCTTGAAAAGTGACTTAAAAGGTGCATTTTTATGCGGTCAGAGACCTAGTTCTCTGACCGCTTGTTTTTGTACCTGTTCCGTGCCCCATCCTTTCGCCTTTTTCCTGGCGAAAGGGTGGGAAAGTTGGAACCTCAAAGGTGCGAAATCGTGCGGTCGCAAGTCTAGCTGGCAGGAGTTATTTATGAGATATTACTGATCCGGCCCCAAAGGATTGCAGCACCGCAAAGTTGTCATCCTGAGCGGAGCGCGGCGAAGTCGAAGGACCTGCGGTTGTTTTTTGAGTTCTCTGTCGCAACCAATCGGGCCGGATCAATAATGCCTCGATCGGTAACATCTCTCGAACAGAAGACAGAAGAGCGAGGATGGACTTTCGTAACTTGGTCAACCGGCAAATGAGGCGCAGGCTTACCTCAGCCTCCACTCTCTGAAAGGACAGCGCCCATGCGCAAGACCTTGGGGAAAACGGGGAGGAACCTTGCAAGGCCGTTCCTCCACGCCGCTACGCTTCTTTTTCTGCTTTCCGCCACAATCTGTCCTGCATCGCCGCCAAACCCGGGCTGCCCCACCTCTCCAACTATCGCCTCCGTCTCCCCCAGCACCTGGATCGCGGGAGACACCTACACAATCGCCATCACAGGCACAGGCTTCATCCCCGTTTCACAGTCGGCCTCGTGTGCCGGGACCGGCGTCTACATCGGCGTGAATGCGGGAAGCGTGGCGCTTTCCAACGTGACGGTCGTCAGCTCAACGTCGATCACTGCCACCGTATCGCCCGATGCCAGCGACCCCGCCGAGCCGGCATGTGTCACGACGGATGCCGTCAATGTTTGGGTCGTCAGGTCGAACCGCAAAACGATGTCAACAGCGAAAGCAGCCAGCAGTTGCGCCGGGGTAACCGCGCAGATCGTGAACTGTCCCACGCCAAATATCGTTTCCGTCTCCCCCAGCACCTGGTTTGCGGGAAAAACCTACGTCGGTGTCGTCATCAAGGGAACCGGCTTCATCACGACAGACAAGGCGACCGCGGCTTGCCCCACTACCCCGGTCAGCATCGCCGCCGCGGATGGAAGCGCAGTGCCGGTGGGCCAGGTGACCGTCGAAAACAAGACGACGATCAGGGTCGATGGCGTAGCGCCCCCGGCCAGCGATCCCACCGAGTCGGCTACAATCACGGCGGGCACAAACCCCAACACTGTGCCCTATACCCAGGCGGCAGTCCTCGGCACCCCTCAGATCATGTGCACCGGAGCGAATATGCAGTGCAACGGAAACATCATCAGCGTTACCGGCGGAGGCACTGCCGCTGCCCAAGAAGCGGTTGTGGGCCAGACGATCACCTTGGCCGCAACACCGAACCAAACGGCATTAACGGCTCTCCCTGTCCAAGTCGCCTTTTCAAAGGCCACGCCGACTACATGGACGGTGGGTGGCACGAATATCGGCGGGTATACACCGAAAACTAAAGCCACCCCACCACCCGCTCCAACAGAGCTGAAGAGCCTTAACCTCACCACATATTGGCTCTATCCAAACCCCAGCGCCCCTTTAACTTACCAATACTGCGTTGACATCACAGGTGCTGACCCCGTGCGCCAATGCAGCCCCACAGCAAACGCGATCTTTAACGTACAGGGTCCTTCGGCCCAAATCACAGCCATCCTCTCGATGGCGGGTACTCCCTATGCAACCGGAGAATGGTGGGTGAGTACGGGATACACCGGGTGCTCCATAAATCCCAAGGGGCTAACTCAATTCCTGATTTTTGGACAGTATTCTCCACCTCCAGCAACCTGTGTTGTTTCAGTTTATTTGCCTGGTATCGCTTTTGAGGCCACAGATGTCAATCTTGACAATGTAATGGCACCAGACGGGGTATTCCAATGGGTTCAGCTGATTACCGCAAGCGAGGACTCAGGCACTATGACGAATGGTAACGTGACGCGAAGCCTAAATGGGCCAGGGCTGGATAATGTCTATCCATACACGACTCTTGCCCCTCCGCCGTACCTTACGGCAAACGACAGTCCGGGCCTTGGCTTAGATAACGAGTGGGCCACAGGAACCAGGATATTCACGGCTCAGATGTACCTAATGTGGAACTCTAATCTCGATTCCCTATCGATTCCTGTTCCCATTGGATACCTTACCTGGAGTATCAACGGAACCGCAGATCAAAACAAGAAAGAGTCCCCTACCTGGTCTCTCTCGCGCGCCACCACACAAGGAACGGCAGCAACGACCTATACACCCAGTACTGCGCAACAACCCTCGTATGGCCTGCCTACATGGACCAAGGTTGTTCTAAACACCCTGAGGGCAACCTCGGAATCGGAATCCGACCAGCCGGACGGGGAGGAGGAGAATCAGTAATGAAAAAGCTGGCGTTATATTTCCTTGCACTGGTGCTCGGAACACAGACAGCCCTAGTCTTCGCCCAAACGCAAGAAAAGCCGGTACCACAGTTCACGCTTACTATTTTGGCGTACTATCACGAGTTTGGCCCACGTTTCGACAGGGTAAGCGTGAGAGTGACAAACACGTCGAATAAAGTACTACTGGAGCCTGGATGCTCGGACGTGCGAGGCTTGTACGTTATTTCCGTCACCTACAACGGGGTTCCGCTGAAGGAGAAAGATGCGGCAGCTCGACATCGTAAAGAGGCTGAGCAGTCGCAGTTCTGTACTCGGGAACTAGGAGTTAATGAGATCAAACCTGGAGCATCTTTCCAGCGATTGTTTAGCGTCGCCGAAGGATACGATGTATCCGAACCCGGCACGTACGAGGTTGCCATTTCCAGGGAGACCCTTCCAGACCATCCCGAGAAGAGCGTAACAGTCCATTCGAACACGCTCACCATCGTCGTGCCGGAGCCAGAGGCCGGCGCGGCGAAATAACCCGCGTTCGGATCGGAAATCGCCGCCCCGAACGCGCAACGGCGGCCGGGGCGGGACCTCCTACAGTTGGCGAAATCAATAGGTGCGGGACGCGGGAGAACCAGTAATGAAAAAGCTGGCGTCCTATTTCGCGGTCATGATCTTCGCGATGCAGGCCGTCGTTGCCCGTGCTTTTGCCGGACGCCTCCCAGCCGTGGCCCCGCAGCTTCAAAATCCGCGCGTCCGTCTCCTGGCGGCGGCCTGAGCAAAATGAACCAGACCCATCTGCCATCCATGTGATCCGTTATTCGGTGTAGCCAGGTTTTTATAGCTTGGGTACGGGTGGGCTCAAGTCATGAGCATCCGTCGTGAGTTAGGGCCAGTTCACAGCAGGAACTCTGAAACTCCCGCCCCAAAAAAGAATCAGGTGAAACCAAGATGAAGTCCTTCTTGAACCGGAAGGTGCGGCTGGCATTCGGGCTTGCCATGTTGACCCTGTTACTGATGGGGTCGTTCTCCTATCGCTGGATGCTCCTCTCCGATGAGGCCAGCCGGTGGGTGCGGCACACGCACACGGTGATTGAAAACATCCAGGATTTGGGTCTGGCGATGGAGAGTATCGAGTCCATCAGCCGGGGGTTTGCGCTGACAGGCAACGAATCCGATCTCGATAGTTATCGGGCGAGCATTTCAAGGGCAAATCAGGATCAGGCGTCCATTCGCGCTCTGACTGTGGATAATCCGGCTCAGCAGCTCCATTTTCCCGCCGTCGAGGCACTGGCCACCGAGAGGATCCAGCAGGCGGATACGATCATCGGATTGCGCCGGAACGAAGGCCTGGAGGCCGCGGTTGCCGCCATAAGCAACGGGTCGGACAACCAGGTCAAGGACGAGTTTCAATCCGTAATGAACAACATGCTGGATGAAGAACAGCGTTTGTTGGCGCTGCGGATGGCGTCAACAGAACGCGACCTGAGCCAGACCAAGACGATTCTGATCTTCGGAACCCTGCTGGGAATTCTGATCTCCAGCCTGGCGGCCTGGACTGCGGTGCGCGACAGCTCAAAACGCGCGGCGGCCGAGGAATCGCTGCAACAAAGCGAAGAAAAATACCGGCTGCTCCTTGACGGGGTGCAGGATTACGCGATTTTCATGCTCGATCCGCGGGGCACGGTGGTCAGTTGGAGCGCCGGCGCGGAACATATCAAGGGGTTCACCGCCGAAGAGATCATCAATCACAATTTTTCCCTCTTTTTTATTCCGGAAGATATCAAGCGAGGCCGCCCTGAGGAGGTGCTTCGGATCGCCGCCACGAGCGGCCGCCACGAAGAATTCGGCATGAGCCTGCGGAAAGACGGCTCGGAGTTCCTGGCCAGCGCTACTTACATTGCGTTGCGCGACCCGGCGGGGAATTTGCGGGGATTCTCCGAGATATGCCGCGACCTGACCGAGCACAAGGAATCCGAAGCGAAGTATCGTGGGCTGCTCGAGGCGGCTCCGGATGGAATGGTGGTGGTAAATCAGGAGGGAAAGATCGTCCTGCTGAACGCTCAGGCGGAAAAGCAATTTGGATACCGCCGCGATGAGCTCCTGGACCAGAAGGTGACCAACATCATTCCGAAAGGCTTTGCGGAACGGCTGATCGCCGACGGAACCCGGACCGCAGCCGAGGCGCTGGCGCAGCAGATTGGCACCGGAATTGAACTGAACGGGCGGCGCAAGGATGGAAGCGAATTCCCGATCGAGATCATGCTCAGCCCGCTAGAAAGCACCGAAGGCATTCTAGTGACGGCGGCAATCCGCGATATCACCGTGCGCAAGGATGCCGAGAAACACCTGGCGCAAATGGAGGGCAGGTACCGTGGGCTGATGGAGGCGGCTCCCGATGGAATGGTGGTGGTGAACCAGGGCGGAGAGATTGTCCTGCTGAACGCTCAGGCGGAGAAGCAATTTGGATACCGCCGCGATGAGCTCCTGGACCAGAAGGTGACGAATATCATTCCGGAGGGTTTTGCGGAACGGTTGATCGCCGACGGAACCCGGACCGCAGCCGAGGCGCTGGCACAGCAGATTGGCACCGGGATTGAGCTCATCGGGCTGCGCAAGGATGGAAGCGAATTCCCCATCGAGATCATGCTCAGCCCGCTGGAAAGCACCGAGGGCATCCTGGTGACGGCGGCCATCCGCGATATCACCGTGCGCAAGGATGCAGAGAAGCACCTGGCACAGATGGAGGAAAGGTACCGCGGGCTGATGGAAGCGGCTCCGGATGGAATGGTGGTGGTAAATCAGGATGGGGAGATCGTCCTGCTGAACGCCCGTGCGGAGACGCAGTTCGGATATCGCCGCGATGAGCTTTTGGGCCAGAAGGTGAAGAGCATCATTCCGGAGGGTCTTGCGGAACGGTTGATCGCCGACGGAACCCGGACCGCAGCCGAGGCGCTGGCACAGCAGATTGGCACCGGGATTGAGCTCATCGGGCTGCGCAAGGATGGAAGCGAATTCCCCATCGAGATCATGCTCAGCCCGCTGGAAAGCACCGAGGGCATCCTGGTGACGGCGGCCATCCGCGATATCACCGTGCGCAAGGATGCAGAGAAGCACCTGGCACAGATGGAGGAAAGGTACCGCGGGCTGATGGAAGCGGCTCCGGATGGAATGGTGGTGGTAAATCAGGATGGGGAGATCGTCCTGCTGAACGCCCGTGCGGAGACGCAGTTCGGATATCGCCGCGATGAGCTTTTGGGCCAGAAGGTGAAGAGCATCATTCCGGAGGGCTTTGCGGAACGGCTGATCGCCGACGCTCTCCGCACCACGGCAGAGGCGCTGGCGCAGCAGATCGGTACGGGGATTGAACTCCACGGGCGGCGGAAAGACGGAACCGTGTTTCCGATCGAGATCATGCTGAGCCCGCTGGAGAGCGCCGAGGGCATCCTGGTGACGGCGGCCATCCGCGACATCAGCGAAAGAAAGCAATTGGCTCGTCAGTTACACCAAAGCCAGAAGATGGAAGCCATTGGCCAGTTGACGGGCGGCATCGCCCATGACTTCAACAATCTGCTCGGTGTCATCATTGGAAATCTCGATCTGCTCGACCGTCTGGTCGCCGGCAACGAGGCGGCCGTCAAGCGGGTACAAACCGCGCAAAAGGCAGCCATGCGCGGCGCGGACATCACGCGGCGCCTGCTCGTGTTCTCGAGCAACGAGGAGTTGAAACCGTCGGCGGTGTTGCTGGGAGATTCGATTCAGAACACCATCGAATTGGCCGCGCGCGCGCTGGGCGCGGAGATCAAGATCACGACGCATGTCGATGAATCGATGCCGCCGCTCTTCGTCGATCCCGCCGGCCTGGAAAGCGCGCTGCTCAATCTGGTGGTGAATGCGCGGGATGCGATGCCGAAAGGCGGCTCCATCATCATCTCCTCCCACATGCAGAATCTCGACGATAGCCATCCCGCGGTTCATGCAGGCGACTTGAAAGCAGGCCGTTACGTTTGTGTGTCGGTAACGGATACCGGGCAAGGCATGTCGAAAGAAACCCTCGAGCGCGCCTTCGAGCCCTTCTTTACCACCAAGCCGCGCAACAAGGGCACGGGCCTGGGCCTGGCCATGGTCTACGGTTTCGTCAAGAAGTCCGGCGGCTCCGTCCGCGTCTACAGCGAACTCGGTCAAGGGACCACGGTGTCTTTTTATCTGCCCCTGGTGGCGGATCTCCTGCACGCTGTTCCGACGGATGCTCCAAAGGCTATCAACGGAAAGCTGGGCGGTACGGTACTGATCGTGGACGACGAGGAGGACCTGCTTGAGGTGGCCCTCGCCTATCTCGCGGAGATGGGCCTGACGGCCCTCGATGCGAAAGACGGCGCCAGCGCGCTCGAGGTGCTTGCGCAACGGAGCGAAATCGATCTGATGGTGACCGACATTGTGATGCCGGGAGGAATGAACGGAGTGGAACTGGCGCAAAGAGCCCTTGCCCTGCGCCCCGATCTCAAGATCGTTTACTCCTCCGGATTTCCATCCGAGGCGCTCGCGGAGAGGAGCATGCCGCTGGCTGGCGGCCCTCTGTTGCACAAGCCCTATCAACGAGCCGAATTCACTGCAATCATTCACCTCGTCATGGAAAGCGACTATGCCACGCCGGAAAAGTGAGAACTCTCCCAGTCCGGCCGGTGTGTATCGGCGTGTCAGCCGGCAGGAGACGGAGGAACGATGAAAGCCAACCAGAGAATTCTGGTCATCGACGATGAAATCGGATTGGGCGAATTCGTCACGGCTGCGGCGAAGTCGATGGGATTTCAATGCGCCGCGACAGCGGATGCAAAAGCGTTCCTGAATGCGCTCACGCCCGATACGACTCTCATCCTGCTCGATCTGATGATGCCGGAGATGGATGGCATTGAGCTGTTGCGGCTGCTCAGCGAGCAAAAGTGCAAGGCTGGCATCATCCTGATGAGCGGCGTGGGCAAGCGCACCATGGAGTCGGCTGGCCAGTTGGCGCAAGCGCTCGGTCTATTCATCGTGGGCTACCTGCAAAAGCCCTTCCGGCTGGCGGAACTGGAAGAGGTTCTGCAAAGACACGCAGAGCCCAGGGCAGCGCCAATTGTGAAAAAGACCATCCCGATCTTCATTCCGGAAGAAGAGCTGCTGGCGGCAATCGACCGCGATGAATTCGTGCTTCACTATCAGCCGCAGATCGAAATTGCGACCGGGCGCGTCATTGGCATCGAGGCGCTGGTCCGGTGGCAGCATCCAGAGCGCGGGCTGGTTTTCCCCGACGACTTTATCGGCCGCATGGAGGAACTTGGCCTCATCGACGAACTCGGCTGGATGGTTGTGAACCGCGGAATGAGCGAAGTAGGACAGTTTGCCGATGGCGACGGGGTGGTTCCCATGCTGTCGTTGAATGAGTCGGTGCATTCCCTGCACGATCTGAAGTTCCCAGACATTTTTGTATCTCTCGCCGAGAGATACGGCGTATCGCCCGGCAATCTCACGATCGAAATCACAGAGGGCGGCCTGATCGAAGAACTGCCGAAAACATTGGACATATTGACCAGGCTGCGGATGAAACACGTGAATTTGTCAATCGACGATTTTGGCACCGGCTATGCCATGATGCAACAACTCAAGAACATTCCGGCGACAGAACTGAAGATCGACAAGTCTTTCGTTCAGGAGATGAACCGCAACGAGGGCGACCTCATCATGGTCCAGAAGACGATCGAGATGGGGCACGAACTCGGCATGCACGTGATCGCGGAAGGGGTGGAGACCAAAGAGCAACTGGAGCTCCTGCGCTTAAACGGTTGCGATAGCGTGCAAGGGTACTTTTTCAGCCGGCCCATCCCCCCGAAAGACTTGGTGATTTGGCTGGAAGCGTACCGTTCCCGGCTTCTGCATTGCGCCTGATGGCGCAGGAAGCCGGAGTTCAAAAGCCGATACGAGTCGCGGCCCCTGCCCAGGGGCCACGGTGGCCCAACCTTCGGGCGCAATTACACTGGTGACTGTGAAAACCTCTTCGCATCTTGTTCAGCCCAGCCGCAAGGAGTTCCTGGCGCTCGCCAAGGAGCACACGCTTGTTCCCGTCTGCCGCACGTTAGCCGCCGACCTGGAAACGCCGGTTTCGGCGTTCCTGCGCGCGGCCTGGCCGGAGCGGGAATGTTTTCTGCTGGAGTCGGTGGAGGGCGGCGAGCAGGTGGGCCGCTATACCTTCATCGGGCTGGCGCCGTTCAAGCGGATCGTGGCGCGCGGGCGCGAGATCACCATCACCGAAGGCAAAAAAGTCGTCCAGATGGAGGGCGACATCTTCGCCGTGCTGCGGAGGCATCTGGGCGGACACAAGCCGGCGCGGCTCAAGGGGCTGCCGCCGTTTACCGCTGGGGCGGTGGGCTTTTTCTCCTACGACGCGGTGCGCCAGATCGAGCGGCTGCCGGAGCGGGCCGCCGACGAGTTGGGCGTTCCCGACGCCTGCCTGCTGTTTTTCGACGAGGTGCTGGCCTTCGACCACGTGCGCAAGGAGATTTGGCTGGTGGTGACCGCCGACGTGACGCGCGGCAAGCCCGCGGAGGCCTATGAAAAGGCCGTGGCGCGGCTGGACAAGCTGGAAAAGAGGCTCGGCCAGCCCTTGCCCAAGCTCCCCGCCCACGCGGGCAAGAGCAAGCTCAAGGTGAAGCACCGCACGGCGAAGAAGAATTTTCTGGCCGCCGTGGCCCGCACCAAGGAGTACATCGCGGCCGGCGATATTTTTCAAGCGGTCCTGTCGCAGCGCTTCGACGTCGTGCCGGA
>CAYUJM010000176.1:0-9119 GCA_964445025.1 uncultured Occallatibacter sp.
TGCGCGACAAGCGCGTCATCTCGCTCGACCTGGGCTCCATGCTGGCCGGCGCCAAATATCGCGGCGAATTCGAAGACCGTCTTAAAGCCGTGCTCAAGGAAATCGAGGAATCGAACGGCCAGATCGTGCTCTTCATCGACGAGCTGCACACGCTCGTTGGAGCGGGCGCGGCCGAGGGCGCCATCGACGCCAGCAACATGCTCAAGCCGGCCCTGGCGAGGGGCGAACTGCGTGCTATCGGCGCAACCACGCTGAACGAGTACCGCAAATACATTGAGAAGGATGCGGCGCTGGAGCGGCGTTTCCAGATCGTCTACGTGGGCGAGCCCAACGTCGAAGACACGATCGCCATTCTGCGCGGCCTCAAGGATCGCTACGAGGCGCACCACAACGTACGCATCAAGGATGCAGCGATCGTCGCGGCGGCCACGCTCTCGCACCGCTACATCAGCGACCGCTTCCTGCCCGACAAGGCCATAGATCTTGTGGACGAGGCCGCGGCATCGCTGGCCATCCAGATCGGCTCGGTGCCCACCGAGATCGATCAACTCGAGCGCCAGAAGACCTCGCTCGAAATCGAACGCGAGGCCCTCAAGCGCGAGACCGATGCCAACAGCATCGACCGCCGCGAAGAAGTAGAACGCGAACTGGCCACGCTTACCGAGCAGATCACCGCTTTGCGTGCGCGCTGGACCCACGAGCGCGAAGCCATCAGCCGCATCAGCGAATTGAAGAAGAAGATCGAAGCCCTGCGTTTCGAAGCTGAGGAGCAGACGCGCAAGGGCCAGCTCGAGCGCGCCGCCCAGATTCAATATGGCGAGCTTCCCAAGCTCGAAGCGGAACTGAAGCAGTTGAATGCGGCGCAGGACGGCAATGCCGGCGCAACGCGCATGTTGAAGGAAGAAGTCGACGAGGAAGATATCGCCGGCATCGTCAGCAAGTGGACTGGGATTCCCGTCTCCCGCATGCTCGAAGGGGAAGTGAAGAAGCTGGTGCAGATGGAGGATCGGCTGCGCGAGCGCGTCATCGGACAGGATGCTGCGCTGACCGTTGTGGCCAACGCCATCCGCCGTTCCCGCGCCGGGCTGAGCGATCCGCGCCGGCCCATCGGCTCGTTCATCTTCCTCGGACCCACCGGCGTGGGCAAAACCGAAACCGCCCGTGCCCTGGCCGAGTTCTTATTCGACGACGAGCAGGCCCTGGTGCGCATCGACATGAGTGAGTACATGGAAAAGCACGCCGTGGCGCGCTTGATCGGCGCGCCTCCGGGATATGTGGGCTACGACGAAGGCGGCCAGTTGACTGAGGCCGTCCATCGCCGCCCCTATGCGGTCATCCTGTTTGACGAGATTGAGAAGGCGCACCCGGATGTGTTCAACATCCTGCTGCAGGTGATGGACGACGGACGCTTGACGGATGCCAAGGGCCGCACGGTGGACTTCAAGAACACGGTGCTTATCATGACCTCGAACCTGGGGGCGAACCTGCTGATTGGCGATACGCTCAAGACCGACCACGACTTCGATATGGCGCGCGAGAGCGTGATGCGCGTCCTGCGCGAGCATTTCCGCCCGGAGTTCCTCAACCGCGTGGACGACATGGTGATCTTCCGTCCGCTGGGCCACGCGCAGATGAGCCAGATTCTGGAGCTGCGCATGAACGAGGTGAGCAAGCTGCTTGAAGACCGGCAGATTTCGCTGGAGCTCACCGAATCGGCCCGTCAGCTCATCCTGGCCTCAGGATCCGATGCGGCCTACGGTGCGCGTCCGCTGAAGCGTGCCCTGCAGCGCATGGTGCAGGACCCGCTGGCCATCAAGATCCTCAACGGCGAAGTGCTGCACGGGTCGCACGTACGCATCGACGCGGACCGCAAGTCGAACCAGTTGCGCTTTGAGCCCATGGGCCGCGAAGCCATGGCATAAAGCTGCGCGCTGCTGTACCACCCTCCGGGCCCCATCCTTTCGCCGGCTCTTTGGCGAAAGGGTGGGAAACCTCAGCCCTCCATCCGCCTTCGGCAAAGAACTCTTGCGGCCCGGTCTCGCTCACGGCTAGACTGGTCGCCATGAAACTCAAAACGATTCCCGCACTCAAAATCGTCGCTGCACTTCTGCTGGCCTTCCCGTCCGTTGTTTCCCTTCAAGCCCAGGACTGGGCCAGAACACGCCTCGATGCTTCCCCACGCCACCATGAATACGTCCCGCTAAAGCATGGCAGCCGCACGGTGCAGGCATTTGTCGTTTACCCCGAGGTCAAGACCAAAGCCCCGGTCGTCATCCTCATTCACGAGATCTTCGGCCTCAGCGACTGGGCCAAGGAGATGGCCGACGAGTTGGCCGGCCAGGGCTTCATCGTCATTGCGCCGGACCTGCTCACGGGCTTCGGTCCAAACGGCGGCGGCTCCAGCGAGTTTCCCAGCCAGGATGCGACCATCAAGGCCGTCTCCGGCCTGGACCCGGACATTGTGAACGCCGACCTGGACGCGGCGGCCGACTACGGCAAGCACCTGCCCGCCGCAAACGGCAAGCTCGCGGTTGCCGGTTTCTGCTGGGGTGGCGGCAAGTCCTTCGCCTTCGCCGCTCATCGCAAGGACCTCTCGGCAGCGTTCGTCTTCTACGGTCCCGGCCCCGCGGACGTTTCGACTATCACCGCTCCGGTATATGGCTTCTACGCCGGCAACGACGCCCGCATTGGCGCTACAGTTCCTGCCACTACCGACGCCATGAAAGCGGCTGGCAAGAAGTTCGAGCCGGTCACCTATGATGGCGCCGGCCACGGCTTCATGCGCGCCGGCGAGGATCCCGGCAACACCGTCCCGGGCAACATGACCGCCCGCGAACAGGGCTTCGCGCGCCTGGTCAAGCTGCTGCATGAAATGAAATGAGGGGCGCATTCCGGAATTGAGGCTGGGTGCCCCATCCTTGGCACGTTCTTGTTTCCGTGCCGAGGGTGGGAAAGCACGAACCTCAAAGTCGCTCTACGGGAGGACTACCCCTGGGCCTCGCTCGATAGTCTGTCAGTTCCCCAGCGCAGCTTCGATAGCCGCCGTCACCTGCGGCGAATCCGGCGTAACATTCGGCTCAAACCGCGCCACCGGTTTGCCGCTGCGATCAAAGAGAAACTTGGTGAAGTTCCACTTGATATCGCCGGCGAACTGAGGATCGGTGTCCTTGTCGGTCAGGAAGGAATAAAGCGGCGTCTTGTCGTCGCCCAGCACGCTCACCTTGGCCAACATCGGGAAGGTCACGTTGTACTTGTTCGAGCAGAACTTCTTGATCTCTTCGTTCGTCCCCGGCTCCTGCTGGGCAAAGTTGTTGGCCGGGATGCCCACGATCACCAGGCCGCGGTCCTTGTACTTCTCGTATACCGCCTCCAGCCCCGCGTACTGCGGCGTGAATCCGCACTTGCTGGCCACGTTCACCAGCAGGACGACCTTGCCGCTGTAACTGCCCAGGTTCACCGGCTGCCCGTCGATCGACTTCATCGTAAAGTTGTAAATGCTCTTTGTCTGCGCCGCGGCCATGCCGCACGCCACGCACACCATCAGGATCATCAAGCTCAATCTGCGCATCGAGACCTCCCTCAAAAAGCTATCTGCGATCATACCGGATGGAAGTGAGAGAATTGTTGTCAAAATGTGATTCGCGGGGCTCGGAAGGAATCGGACGCAAATCGCCGCCAAAACGCATCCGGCACCTCAATGTGTTCTGGGCTTGACCGCGGATCACTTGAGTTTTGAAGACGGACGCAGGGAGAGGGTCAAATTGCAAGATCTTGCCTTTCTTGGACGATCGGCGGTTGAATGGGGAGGGGTCGCGGCAATCGCTGCAACAATTGCCGCGCTAGCATCTGTTGTCAGCACGGTGATCGTTGCTATTGTGGCGAAGTTTACTTTCGAGTACATGCGAAGCACCAAGGAGTTGGTCGAAGCTGCAAGGTCGCAGTCTGATGCTGCAATCCGTCAGGCCGACGCCTCAATCAAGACGCTTGAATTGATGAATATTGAGAGACTTGAAACGGAATCATTCCAACGAGCAATATTTGTCTACTCAGTTGAAGGCATGGGCTCCGCCTTGGGGCGTTACGTCGGGGTGATAAACTCTCCCGCACATCCTTGGCATGAGAAAGATTGCTTGCTTTTCCCTCCGGACTGGGACACTTGTCGTGCATTCATCAGTCGAAAGGCTCCGAACCTGCTAGATGAAATGCAGGAAATCGAAAAGGACCTGAATGAAGCCTCGTGCGCAATCCAAGGGTTCATTCGAGCCCCGGACTCCCAATGGCTATCATCTATTCAAAACCGACAGCGGACGGCGCTGCGGCTCGCAACGATACAAAATCGGTTGAGCGTCTTTCGTCGCAATGTGCTGAAAACCGGCGCGCCTTAGAAGCTGACCACACCCGCAATCTAACCTGCTTTGGCAACTCGACCAGCGCTGCTTCCTATCCGCCTTCATGGGCTTGCGTGCTTTTAGGACTTGTCTTTTCCAAATTCGTTTTCAAGAAAGTAGTGAAAACCCTGTAAGTGTTGCAAAGCTTTCTGTTTTCGTCTTTCTGTGCATCGGTCCAGGACGACATTGGCGTATCTGAAAAAATCGGCCTCCTGGGAGGTTCGATACCCAAATGGTGAGCAATCGAGCTGAATAGATAATAAGCACCTTCGGTCGTCCCAATTTCGATCGCTTGCAAGCTCGAGTACGGCTTCGGAAGCTCCCCAATGGTTAGTCCTCCCATGCAAACGGGAATAACCACCGCATTGCCCATCCATGCCGCGCCCGCCTCGAAGTTTATCCAAGGCCGGCCCACGGAGGCAGGACTCAGCAGTGAAATAAGGACTTTTGTGGTCTTCAACTCGTCGAATATTCGCTTCATCCAGTCTTCGCCTGCATATATCGCGTTTTTGTCGGAAGACATAAACGTATCGATCGAGTGTCCAAAAATGTGACGGATGAAGAAGCTAAGGGTGCTTGCAGCGGTTTCTTCTTCGTGGATGAAGCTCATGAATATACTCGCCATTGGCTCACCTCGTGTTTCAAAGAAAGGACACCTACTGCCGCAGCTCCACCAGCGTCGCCCCCTGCCCGCCCTCGTTCTGCGGAGCCTCGGCAATGGTGGCAACATGCGGATGGCTCTTCAGGAACTCGCGCACCCCGCGCCGCAAAATCCCCGCCCCATGCCCGTGAATCACGCGCACTCGCGGCAGCCCGGCCAGAAACGCGCGGTCCAGGTATTTTTCCAGCTCGCCGGTGGCTTCATCCACCGTCCGGCCAATGAGATTGATCTCCATCCGCATGTCGTCTGTCGAGTCGCGGCTTACGGTGACGTGAACGCCCTTCTGTTTGCGTGCGGCGGCGAGGGGATCGGCTTGTTGACCGGCCTCTGAACCCTGGCCAAGGGGCCGCGCCTCGGAGAGGTCGTCGCGTTTCACGCGCATCTTGATGGGGCCCAGCGCCACTTCGAAGAGGTCCTTCTCCACCTCTCGTTGCACCACGGCAATCTTGTTCATCGACTTGATGCGCACCTGGTCGCCGGCCGCGATGTGCTTCAACAGATGCGGCTGCGCATTGGCATCGCCCTGGTCCGCACCCGTGCGGTGCGCGACGACTGTCTGGTTGAAGCTCTCCTGGAACTCCCGCCGCAGGCGCTGGATGCGTCTCTCAGCTTCCTTTGACAACTTCTGCTGCGCGGCCCGGTCTTCAATGGTGCGCACCGTCTCGCGCATCTGGAATTCGAAGTCTTTCAGCAGCGATGCCAGCTTGTTTTCGAGCTCGCGCGTGCGGTTGCGCAGCTCCACGTCGCCTTCGCGTTCTAGCTTCCTCCTCTCCTGGTTCAGTGCGTACTGCTCTTCGCGCGTGGCCTTGCGCTCCGCCTCCAGCTGCGTGACCTCACTGTGCAGCCGGTCGAGGAAGCGCGCGATATCCACCTGCTGCGAGCCGAGCCGCTGGCGTGCGGCGGCGATGATGCCGGCGTTCAATCCCAGCCGCTCGGCGGTCTGGATGCCGGCCGACGCACCCGGCACGCCGAGCCGCAGCTTGTAATTGGGCGCCAGGGTGACTTCGTCCACGCCTGCCGCTGCGTTGAGCACACCGGGAGTGTTGGCGGCATAGACCTTGAGCGAGGTGTGGTGCGTGGAGATCAGCGACCACGCGCCCGCGGCGAGGAAATGGCTGGCGATAGCCACCGCCAGCGCCGCGCCCTCCTCGGGATCAGTCGAGGAGCCAAGCTCGTCGAGCAACACCAGCGCACGTGGACCGGCGAGCCGCGAGAGCCGGTCGAGGTTGGTAATGTGCGCGGAAAAGGTGGAGAGCGCCGCTTCAATTGATTGCGCGTCGCCGATGTCGGCTAGGAAGGCGGTGAAGATGGGAATGCTGGCCGCCGTTGCCGGTACCGGCAGGCCGGCCTGCGCCATCATGGCCAGCAGAGCGGTGGTCTTCAGCGTCACCGTCTTGCCGCCCGTGTTGGGGCCGCTGATGATCATCTGTCGATGCTCCGCCGTGAGCTCAAGCGTGAGCGGAACGACGGCCGTATTAGGGCGCGCACCTGTTGCGCGCAGACGTTTTTCAAGCAGCGGATGGCGGGCGTCCGCCATCCGCAGAAAGTCCGGTGTAATGGCAGGCGCAACGCAGTCGAAGTCGCGGGCAAAGCGGGCACGGGCCTGCAGACTGTCGACCAGCGCCAGGACGCGCGCGCCCTCCACCAGCCCATGCGCATATACGCCCACCTGCCGCGTCAGCGCCACAAAGATACGGTGAATTTCAGCCTGCTCTTCCTCAATCAGCCGCACCAGCTCGTTGTTCTGCTCGATGGTCTCCAGCGGCTCCACATAGACCGTTTGCCCCGAAGAGCTGGCGCCATGCACCACGCCGGAGATGCGCCGCTTCAGCTCTGCGCGGACGGGAATGACAAATCGCTCGCCGCGAATGGTGATCAGGTCTTCCTGGGTCGCGCCGTCGCTGGAGAGCTTGCGCAGTGCTGCGCGCAGCGACTCCTCGATGAGTCTTTGCTGACGCTCCTGCTCGCGCCGGATGCGGTGCAGTTCGGGCGACGCATTGTCAGCCAGCGTGCCGTCGGGCTGGATGGTCCGCTCAATGGTTTCGGCCAGCGGCCGCAGGCTGGTGGTGAGCGCTGCCGACAGATCTGACAGCCCAGGCAGCTTGCCAACCAGTCGCGCCGGAGGCGACTTGAGCAACGCCTGCCATGCGGCCACATCGTTGGCCAGGCGGGCAATAGCCTGCAGCTCGCCTGCCTCAAGCGCCGCACCGGGAATCTGCGCCTTGGCGGCCAGCTGCGTGGGGTCAAACAGCCCGCCGCAAGGGATGGAAACCTGCTCTTCCAGCGCCAGCCGCACCTCGCCGGTCAACTGATGCTGCCGCAGAATCCACTCTTCGTCCGTCGAAGGCCGCAGGTCGAGGATGGCCTGCCGCCCCACCGGCGAAGCAGCAAACCCCGCCACCAGCGCGAGCAGCGGTTCCCACTCCAGGGCGGCAAAGTCGGCGTATTCCACAGGCGACGGGATGGGGTCGAGCAAGGACATAGTCAGCAACTATCTTAGCTGCTCGCCGGCTTCAACTCCCTCTCCCACCGCGCGACGACCGCCGCGGCCAGACAGTTGCCGATCACGTTCATGGCGGTGCGGCCCATGTCCATCAACGTGTCCACGCCGAGCAGCATCAGCACCGCGGCCGTAGGAATCTGAAACGAGCTTGCCGTCGCCAGCAGTACGACCAGCACAGACCGCGGCACGCCCGCTACGCCTTTGCTGGTGAGTGCCAGCGTCGCAAGCAGAACCATCTGTTGCCCCGCGTTGAGATGAAGCCCCGCGGCCTGGGCGGCGAAGAGCGCAGCCATGGAAAGATAAATGCTGGAACCGGTCATGTTGAAGCTGTAGCCGGTGGGAATGACAAAGGAAACAATCCAGCGCGGCACGCCAAACTCTTCCATGCGCTCCATGGCCAGAGGCAACGCGGCCTCAGACGATGTGGTGGCGAAGCCCAGCGCAGCAGGCTCAGCAACGGCTGCGGCAAAGCGGCCGATGGGAATGCGGGCGAACGTCAAAATCAGCGCCAGCACAACCAGAAAGATTCCCAGGGCCGCGTAACAGGTACCGAGCAGCTTCCCAAGTGGCAGCAGCGTGGCCAGACCCATGCTGCCCACGGTGTAGGCCAGCGCCGCACCGGCCGCAATCGGCGCCACCACCATGATGATGCGCGTGAGCCGGAACATGGTATCCGTGAGCGATTGCAGCACGCTGACCAGAGGCGCGCGCTTGGGCTCGGGCAGCGTGGCCAGCGCCGTGCCGAAGAGCAGCGCAAACACGGCTACCTGGAGGATTTGATTCTCTGCCACGGCCTGGGCAATGTTCTCAGGAAAGATATGCAGCAGAATCTGCTGCCAGTCCTGCGCATGGGCCGCGGGCGCAACAGCTTGAACGGTCGCCGGCAGTGTCACGCCTGCCCCCGCCTGCGTCAGGTCGATGGCCAACGCGCCCAAAATAAGTCCGATCGTGGTGACCGCCTCAAAGAAGATGATCGATTTCACCGCCACGCGGCCCACGCCGCGCAGCTGGTTGTGGCCGGCGATGCCGGTGACGATGCCGCCGAAGATCAGCGGCGCAACGATCATGCGGATCAGCCGCAAAAAGATCTCGCCCAGAAAATGGGTCTGGCTCGCAATCTGCGGCGCATCCACGCCCAGCTCCGCCCCGGCCAGCATGGCCAGAAAGGTCCACACCAGCAGCGAGCGCCGCCGCAGTGCAACGGGAATCAAGAGAGCGATCCCCGCGCAGCGAAGACCCAGTCCCGCGGTTGCCGGCGCGTGCAACAAACCGGCCGCCATCCCTGCGGTAAGGAGAACGGCGGCCGCGATGGCCAATGCGGTGAAGAGAAATCGCGCGGATTGCGGCGAAGCGTTCTTGGTCATGCCTGAGCCTTGAGAGTGCGAGGAGTCCATTATCCTATGGCCATGCCCGCCATTGCTTTTCTTGAGTGTTCGCGCTGCCGCCAGCAACTGGATGCATCCGCCCCGCAAACAGTCTGCACGGCCTGCGCCGGTCCGCTTTATGTTCGCTACGACCTATCCGCCGCCACCGGCCTCGCGCACCGCGCGCTGGTGGGCAAGAGCGC
>CAYUJM010000177.1:0-8844 GCA_964445025.1 uncultured Occallatibacter sp.
GTCAGTTTTCAGTTGTCAGTTTTCAGTGGGCAGTTTTCAGTGGGCAGTTTTCAGTTGTCAGTTTTCAGTTGTCAGTTTTCAGTGGGCAGTTTTCAGTGGGCAGGGACTAGGGACGGAGGGACTGAGGCTCTTTCGGAGCAACGCACGGCTTTGATAAGGTGCGGCATCTCACGCGCCGTAGGCGCAAGGGTGATTAGCCCCGCGCTTTAGCGTGGGGTTGGCGATACCAATAAAGCCTGCGGAGTCCCGGAGGGACGGCGTTCATGCTTGGGTATTAATCTGCATTGGGGCTTTGTAACAGGGCACGACTTGAGTCGTGCCGCAACGACAGCAAAATCACCGGGGCTTTAGCCCCTGAGGGATGGCTTCAAATGATTCGGCTAATTGACCTTTTGAAGGCTCAGGGGATTGAACTAGGTAATTACAAGATACATCTTGCAACGAGAGGTGGCTTATCGCAGCCTCTTGATGCGTATTTGCGTGGTGAATTCAAGGAGTGGCAGGAAGGACAAAACGCTAAAAATTTTGAATGCGATACGGTACTAGGATTGATCGACTTTGAAAAAGACCTTTGGCTATTTGCTGGCGCATATCGTATTTTAGGCGTCAAAGAAGGCGAACCGAAGTATAGGTACGCAACAGAACGCATAGGCGGACAGGACGATCTTATTGGACGCGTATATATCAGTTTCAAGAGAAATTTTAGAAGTTCCTATATTTGGGGCAAAAAATATGGCAGTCAATTGGAAGTTGCAAGAATCGAAGAATTGAAATATGGCGGTGATAAATTCTGTGGCTACAATGAAGTCTGTCTCGCACATGAGCGCCTAAGAATGATCATTGATCATTCCGACAAATCTTGGCGCTCCGCTTTGTCGGCTGTTGGTGGGGTATATCACATCATGGACCAAAAGACAGGAAGAGCATATGTCGGGAGTGCGTATGGAGAAGGTGGAATCTGGAAGCGCTGGAGTGCTTATGCGAAAAACAGCCACGGCGGTAATGCTGAACTCAGAAAATTATTAGAGAAACAGGGTAACGAATATGCTCTGCGACATTTTCAGTATTCAATTCTGGAAATTGCGGACCTGTCCGATTCGAAGGATCAAGTGCTAAAGCGCGAAAATCACTGGAAGAATGTTCTCAGGACACGCGAGTTCGGATACAACTCAAACTGACATTCGGCGTTAATGTAATGAATTGACAATTAACCACTGTGTGTGGACAGTTAGGAGATTGTGGTGAAAATCGAAAATTCCGAAAAGCATCCCTCAGGGGCTAAAGCCCTCGTTTTCTGACAACCATTTACGGCACGGCTGAAGCCGTGCCCTTTCAAAACTTGAATTGCACCATCGTCTATTTTTGTGAGAGTTAGCAATGAGCCTTGAGACCATGACCCTGTTTTCCCCCAAGCTGGCGGCGCGCTTCGACGCGCTGGTCGAGAAATATCCCGTGAAGCGCTCGGCATTGGTGCCCATGCTGCTCTATGCGCAGGATGAGATCGGCTATCTCTCCGACGCGGTGATCGCCGAGGTGGCCGAGCGCATCGGCATCACCGAACTCGACGTGCGCAATGTGGCCAGTTACTACTCCATGCTGCGCTTCAAGCCGGCGGGCAAATACAACGTGCAGGTCTGCACCAATATCAGTTGTATGCTGCGCGGAGCTTATGAAGTCTTCGACCGCTTTCAGGAGGAGTTGGGTATCGGGCACAAGGGAGTTACGGCGGATGGGCTGTTTTCGCTGGAAGAAGTCGAGTGCATCGGGGCCTGCTGCTGGGGGCCGGCGATTCAAGTGAATTACGAGTTTCACGACGAGTTGAATGCCGGGCACGTCGCCGGCATTGTGGCCGGTTATCGCGGCAAAGCGCTTGCGGAAGGGAAGGCCGATCATGCCTAGGCTGGTCTCGCATCCCGATGAGGTGAAGATCGTTACGCGGCGCTTTGGCCAGGGCGCGGCGGCCATCGACCGCTACATCGAACTGGGCGGCTATGAGGCGGCCAAGAAGTGCCTTGCCGAAGGCCCCGATTGGATTGTGAACGAGATGAAGGCCAGCGGCCTGCGCGGGCGCGGCGGCGCGGGCTTCCCCACCGGCTTGAAGTGGTCGTTCGTGCCCAAGCAGTCGGCCAAGCCCAAATACGTGCTGGTCAACGGCGACGAGAGCGAGCCGGGCACCTGCAAGGATCATCTGATCTTTCTGCACGATCCGCATTCGGTGATCGAAGGCACAATCATCGCCGGGCTGGCCATCGGCGCCAAGACCGGCTTCGTCTATCTGCGCGGCGAGTACCGATACCTGCTGGAAATCATGGAGAAGGCCGTCGCCGATGCGTACGCGCGGGGCTATCTGGGCAAGCATATCTTCGGCTCGGAGGCGGAGTTTGAAATCATCACTCAGACCGGCGCGGGCGCGTATGAGGTGGGCGAGGAGTCGGCGCTGATGGAGTCTGTCGAGGGCAAGCGGGGTGTGCCGCGCATCAAGCCGCCCTTTCCCGCCGTCGTCGGGCTTTATGGCGGGCCGACGGTCATCAACAACGCGGAGACCATCGCCACCGTGCCGCACGTGATTGCGATGGGCGCGGCGGCGTATGCGGCGGTCGGCTCGGAGCGCAACGGCGGCACGCGACTCTTCGGGCTGAGCGGCCACGTGGAGCGGCCTGGGGTCTACGAACTGCCGATGGGCTACAACCTCAAAAAGATGATCTACGAGGTGGGCGGCGGCGTCAGGGGCGGGCGCGGACTGAAGGCCGTGGTTCCCGGCGGCTGCTCGACGCCGTGCCTGCTGCCCAGCGAGATCGATATCGGCATGGACTTCGACCAGGTGGGCAAGGCGGGTTCGATGCTCGGCTCCGGCGGCGTGGTGGTCATAGACGACCAGACCTGCATCGTCGAGTTTGCGCTCAGGACGATCAGCTTCTATCAGCACGAAAGCTGCGGCTGGTGCATTCCCTGCCGCGAGGGAACGGATTGGCTTAAAAAATCGCTGACCCGCTTCCATGCCGGCTTCGGCGAAGCCAAAGACATCAATAACATTCAGTATCTCGCCGAAAACATGATGGGGCGGACGTTCTGCCCGCTGGGCGACGCGGCGGCCATGCCCACGCTGGGGTTTGTGAAGAAGTTCCGCAAGGAGTTCGAGGAGCATTTGAACGGCAAGCCGTGCCCTTTCGCAAAGCACGTTCAACTAGCCGTAATTTAGTATTGACATTTGTATGTACACGCGGCATACTATGGCGAGGGCGGATGGCGAAGAAACCATTCGCTTGATCTAGGCGAGAGGCGCATCCGCCCAGGAAAAGAGGGTTTATGAAGAAGCTCGCAGAGGCGCAGAAGCGGGAGATCGCCGCCATCGCCGCCAAAACCGACGCTACGATTGATTTTAGCGAGATGTACGAGGTGATCGACTGGACCAGCGCGGAGGTTGGGCGGTTCTATCGGCCAGCCAAGCGCCCAGTGACGATGCGGCTGGACGACGACGTGATCGCGTGGCTGAAGAGCTATGGGCGCGGCTACCAGACCAAGGCCAACCTGTTGCTGCGCCACGCCATGGAAGCCAGCCGGTTCGCCATCGAGAAAGGGCGGAGTGCGGCGGAGCGCTGACCACCTGCGGCGGGGCCAGTGGCCTTCGCTGCTTTTCGCTTATTTACAATGTCATCCTGAGCGTAGCGCAGCGGAGTCGAAGGACCCGCGGTTGCTTTTACTGGTATCCAAATGCAAGATCCGGGACACCCGAATTGGAGGAGGCTTGGACAAGATCACTACTACAATCAAAAGAGAATGGCTGCGCGAAATCGTGGCAGGTCGTCATCCCGTCGAATATCGTGAGATTAAGCCGTACTGGACAAATCGTTTTTCAAAGGTCAAGGCTCCATTCCACCTCCGCCTGATCAATGGGATGCAGCAGCAAGCACCCGAGGTCACTGTGCTGGTCACTCAAGTTAGTACGAATTCCCGTTTAGGTCAATATGAACTTGAAATTGGCAAAGTCATTCATGTAAAGAATTGGGACCGCAAACGTGAGCGACCTGCAAAATAACAGTTTGGTATCATGAGAGGAGTAATATGGCGTCTTGTGAGGAATCTTTAGTAGAGTGCATAAAACAGGAATTATCCTGTGATGCTCACGACTTTTGCCATGCCGATGTGGAAGTTGAAGTTACTCTGAACCTTCCCACATCCATTCGTATTACTGGCAAAATTGACAGTCCACATTTCGTCAATGTCAAGGACTGTGTGCGAGCGGCTCTTCGTAATAATCGGATTCCTGATTCTGACGTAGAGGTAATAGACGAAGTTTTTCAGACGGCCACGGTTCCTGTATATACAGAAGAGGATGCAGCAGTCGATGCAGCCATTGAAGAGAAAATGGAGGCAAGACTGGTGGGTGGACCAGTTCTCGGTTCTGAGTCCTAGAAATTGATGAGGTTGGCAAGACCGAAATGAAGTCGAGGTTCGTGGTTTCCCACCCATTTCGCAAAGAACGCGAAATGGATGGGCACCCAGCCAAGCATTTAGATTTGGCGGTTGTGTGAGATGGCGATAATTTCAAAACCAATTCTCTTTCCTCAGTTATCATCAGACGCTACTGTTTGGCTGGAAACAAATACGAAAGTCCGGGGTTATGTAGGTAAGTCTGTTGTAATTCCCCGGAAGTTTCTGCAATTTCGAATCACAGGAGAAAACATGCGCAAATTCGTACTCGCAGCTATATTTCTGGTAACCTGCCCTTCACTTGTTGCTCAGCATTCGCTCAACAATGATGCGATCATCAAGCTGCTCAAAGCCGGTCTCTCGGACGATGTGATTGTCACCATCATCAACGGTTCGCCCGGGATCTATGACACATCAGTGGACGGGGTAATCGCACTAAAAACCGGTGGTGCCGGCGACAAGGTGTTGGCGGCGATTTTGACAAAGGCCAATGCGCCGGCGCCGATTGCCGCAACTTCAGTCGCCCCGGCGGCCCCAGTTGCAGCGGACCCCAACGATCCGACCTCGCCGCACGAGCCTGGCCTCTACCTGATGGTCAACGGCTCTGATGGGAAGCAGAAGATGGTGCGTATCGAGCAGACAGAATCGAACACTGGATTTTCAAGGATGATGATATCCATTGAGGCGAGGATTGCAGGGCCTCATGCGGTCCTGCGGACATCTGAGTCGAAGCCAGTCTTTTATTTGTATTTTCCATCTAGCTCCAGCATCACCGATGCGCCCAGTCCTTCTCAATTCTCTCTATTGATCCTTGACGTTAAAAAGGACCACCGCGAGACCGAGATTGGCCGCCGCGGGGTAACTCCTGGCGGAGGGTCTTATACTATTACAGAATTTAACAAATCGAGAGTCATCGAATCCAGCGCGGAGAAGGTGCGTCCCACTATCTTCAAGGTGACGCCGGATACGGATTTGCATCCAGGCGAATACGCCTTTATCGCCACGATGAAATTGAACGAGACTGGGGTCGCTTCGTTCTTTGATTTTGGAGTGGACGCCAAGTAGTTTATCGCTCAATCCGAAAACGAACGCAGGTGGGTGGCCCAGGTCTCGATTCTGAGAACTGGGGTCCAACTCAAGAAAGCGGGGCTGAAATGACGGGAGAATATCTGGTGGTTTACGAAAAGGGCGCCAACAATTGGAGCGCATTTTCTCCAGATTTGCCCGGATGCGGTTCGCTTGGCGATGCGCTCGAAGAGACGCGCGCCAATATGCGCGAAGCGGTGGAACTTTACTTAAGTGAAACGGCAAAGGCCGGAGAACCGATTCCCGAGGCATCGGCGAGAAGCGTCAATATCGACGAGTTCGATCCTTACCACGAAACCAAGGAGTATTTCATCGAGTGGCTTGCCGTATCGCTTCCTCAGATTCATTCCTTCACGCAAACAACGCAAGCTGATAGGAAAATATGGCAGAGGGTCGGAAGATGAAAGACAGCACAGTTCATCGAATGGGCAGTTGCAACCGATGAAATACCGAGAGTTCACGCACGACTTGCGGGACGACGGATGGTGGCTCAAGAGCCAGGAGGGTAGCCATCAGCAGTGGGTTCATTCCACGAAACCGGGTAAAGTAACAGTAGCGGGACATCCGAACGACGATATTCCACCCAAATTGCTGAAATCGATGCGGAAACAGGCAGGGATGAAATGAAAACAGAATTTCTGGTCGTCTTTGAAGCAGGCAAAACGAGTTTTGGGGCATTTGCGCCGGATATTCCCGGCTGCTTTGCCGTTGGGCCGACGCTGGACGAAACCCGGCAGCGTTTCCTCGAAGCGGCCGAAGCCCACCTCGGATGGATGGCGAGCGATCACGATCCCATTCCTCAGCCAGTGACCACCGTCTACGATTTTGCACGTGAGCCGGGCGAGGAAGCCTCAAGCTATTACGTTGAGTGGCTTCCGATTTCCATGCCGATGGAAATGCGCCTTGCAGTTTCCGCATAAGGACACCAATGGCAGACGTAAACTTCACAGTCGATGGAAAGCAACTGACGGCTCCCGCGGGGACGCTCTTGATTGACGCTTGCCGCAAGGCGGGCATCGAGATTCCGGCCTTCTGTTATTACCCCGGCCTCAGCCTGCAGGCCGCTTGCCGGATGTGCGTGGTGCGGCAGGAAAAAGTTCCCAAGCTGCAAACCGCCTGCACCACCACCGTCGCCGAGGGGCAGGTCTTCGTCACCGAGTCGGACGAGATCGCCCAGGCCCGCAAGGCGACGCTGGAACTGCTGCTCGGCAATCATCCCCTCGACTGCCCGGTCTGCGACGCCGGCGGCGAGTGCGAGTTGCAGGACATGACCTTCAAGTACGGCGCCGGCGAGAGCCTCTACGTTGAGGCCAAGCAGCATCGCGAAGAGCAGAAGTGGTCGCCCGCGGTCTACTTCGATCGCCCGCGCTGCATCCTCTGCTATCGCTGCATCCGCATGTGCGGCGAGGGCATGGACGTGTGGGCTTTGGGAGTGCAGAATCGTGGCGTTCATGCCACCATCGCTCCCAACGGCGGAGACCATCTGGATTGCGAACAATGCGGCATGTGCATCGACGTTTGCCCGGTGGGCGCGCTGACCAGCGGCAGCTATCGCTACAAGACGCGGCCCTGGGAGATGAAGCACGTTTCGACAATCTGCACACACTGCGCGGACGGCTGCAAGGTGACGCTGGGAGTGCGGCAAAGCAACGGCGGTTCGGAGATCGTGCGCGCCAACAACCGCGACAAGAGCGGCATCAACGGCGACTTTCTCTGCGCCAAGGGGCGCTTCGGCTTCGATTTTGTGGGCAGCGGCGAGCGGCTGACCACGCCGCTGGTGCGCAACGGCGAAGGCAAGTTGGAGCCGGCCACCTGGGAAGCGGCGCTGCGGCTGGCGGCGCGCAAACTCAAGGAAGTGCGCGACAGCCGGGGCGGCGCGGCCATCGGCGTTCTCGGCTCCAACCGGACCACCAACGAAGAGAATTATCTGTTGCAAAAGTTCGCGCGGACGGTTCTGGAGACGAACCACATCGACCATGAGCGGACCTCCGACTACGCGGCCTTTGCGCGGGCGCTGTCCGGCGAGCGCGGCAAGGCGGCCAGCCTGCGCGAGACGGCGACGGCTCCGGCGATTCTGCTGGTGGGCGGCGATCCGACTGTGGAGCATCCGCTCGTGGCCTGGAACCTGCGTACCAACGTGCGGCTGAACCGGGCGCGGCTCTATGTGGCCAATACCGAGACGATCAAGCTGAAGCGGCAGGCTCACGCCACGCTGAAAGTCCCGGCGGAGGGTTATCCAGACCTGGCCGCTTACCTCGACGGAAACGATTCTGAGTTTGCCCAGGCGCTGCGGGCAGAGGAGTCGCTACTGGTGATCTTCGGCCAGGAGTTTCGCGGCAAGCCGGTCGCATCGCTGGTGGCGTGGGGGCTGAAGCGCGGAAATGCGCGTTTTGCCTGTCTGGGCGACTATGCCAACTCGCGCGGCGCGGCGGATATGGGCCTTTTGCCCGATCTGCTTCCCGGTTACGTGCCGGTCGGCGCGCCGGGCGGCTTTGCCGAGTACCGGCATCTGCCTGCCGCTCCCGGCAAGACGCTGCCGGAGATGATGAGTGCGGCGGCCAAGGGCGAACTGGGCGCGCTGCTGGCGGTGGGCGCGAATCCGGCGGGCAAGCCGGGCGTGGATCGGGCGGCTTTGAAGAAGACATTCGTCGTTGTCGCTGATATTTTTCTCACCGAGACGGCGGCGCTGGCCGATGTGGTCTTTCCGGCGGCCAGTCTTTATGAAAAGAGCGGAACCGTGACCAATGCCTTCGGCGATGTGCAACTGGTTTCCAAAGCAGCCGACCGCGCGGGCGTCAAGCCGGAGTTCGAGATTCTGGTTCGGCTGGCCGGCGCGATGGGCGTGGATGTCAAGACGCTGGTTCCCTTCGGCAAGGGCGGCGTGACGGCCGATCTGGGCCAGTCGCGCGGCGCGCAGGCGGGCGAGGCGGACCGCCACGCGGTGTGGCTACAGGCCAACAATCTGGAGCCGAAGCTCAGTCCCTTCGATCCGCTGGCGGTGCTGGACGAGATTGCGCGGCTGGTTCCGGGCTATACACTGAACCGGATCGCTCTCTTGAGCGGCGGCGATGCGCCGACCGACCCGGGGTTTGTGCCGGTCTCGGCGCTCGCCGAGGCTGGGCCGGATGTGGTGGTTCCGGCGCACAATGGTCTGTTCGGCTCGGGCGAGCTGAGCCGTTACAGCGCCACGCTCAAGGAACTGAAGCGGCATCAGACGGATGAGTGGGCGGGCGCGGTGGCGGATTGAGTAATTGCGATTGCAATTTTTACTGTTGAGCCTCTTGCAAAATCCCCCAAGCCCCGGTGGTCGCGTCGGCAGTCGAGGCA
>CAYUJM010000178.1:0-8839 GCA_964445025.1 uncultured Occallatibacter sp.
CGTAGTTGAGCGCTTCGCGGAAATTGAGCCCATAGCCGATGCCGCTGCGGTAATTGACGCTGAGCACGATGTAGCCGAGCGAGCAGAGGTATTGATTCATGGCATAGGCGTTGGAGTAGTACTCCATGTAATGCCAGCCAAGCAGCATCTGGCGCTGGCTGCCGCCGCGAAAGAAGACCATGGCCGGCCGCCGCTCGCCGGGTGCGATTCCCGCGGGCACAAAGAGCTGGCCATGAATCTCCAGGCCGTCCGCGGCTGGAAAGATGACCTGCTGCGGAGCGACGAATTTTGCGCCGGGAAAATCGGCGGGGATGGCTTGCGGAGCAAGATCGACGAGACTGCTGCCGGAGAAAATCGCGGCGCGAATGGGCAGGCGAACGTCGGAGCGCAGAACGGCGATGGTGCTGTTGTCACTGGTGACCACGGGCTGGGTCTCGATGCCTTCGCCGGAGGTGACCGCCTGCGCTGGCAGAACGCGGCCCTCCAAAGAGAACCGGATCTGCCACACGTGGCGCCGATCGATGTCGTTTTGATTGGAGTCGAAGGCGAGCGTCGAGCGATCGGTGCTGAGCGAGACATGCTCCACCTCGAAGCCTGTGCCCGGGGTCAACTCATTGGTAGCTCCGTCGCTTGTTGCAACGAGGTACAAATGCAGCCAGCCGCTGCGCTCCCAGGGGAAAACAATGTAATCGCCGGCGGTCCAGTGGAGCTGATCGGGCGAATCAGTTTCGCGGTAGGCGCTGCCCTCGCCTTCGGCTGCGCGAAAAATTTCGCGGCCGTTGCCAGTGGCAACGGCGGCGGCGCGGATGGACCAGGGCAGTGCGGTGCGATGCGCGACGAAGAGCAGCGCATTCTTATCGGGCGGAATGCGGAGAAAGGCGATGCGCGAGGAATCCGGCGACCAAGTGGGATTCGAATCGAGATCGGTGGAGGGATCGAGATAAGTGACTGCGCCGCTGGCGACGGTGTAAACGGCGATGAAGCTGTGATCATCGCGATCGCTGACAAAGGCCAGGCGCGCGCCGTCGGGGGACCAGCGCAATTGCTTGACTGACCCGCGAGTCTGCAGAACCTGCTGCGGTTTCGCGGCCTGGTCATCGAGGCGGATGGACCAGAGCTGGCTCTTGAGGATGTACGCTGCGGTTTTGCCGTCGGGTGAAACCGCTGGCCCGTGTCCTTCGCCCAGCAGGCGCGGATCGCCGCCCTGCGCGGAGACGATCCATAGCTGTTGCTGCGTTCCCTTGGGAATCCATGCCGGATTCGGCACTGGATGGCTCTCGCCTTGCGCGCCGCTGCCGCGGACATAGACAATCGACGCGGCGTCAGGCGTCCACTCCGGCGTATTGATCTCCTGGCCGTCGTCCTCGGTGTAATGGGTGATCGGTCGCGAGATGTAGCCCTTTCCGTCTGCGGCGGGCTCGGCCACCCAGAGGTTGCGGCGTCCGTCGATGTTGGCCTCCCACGCGAGGCGGCCTTTGGCAGGAGCGGCAATGAGGTCGGACGTGAACGGCGCGCTGAGCGCCCGCTCGATGGTGAATGCTCTTCCCTGCGCCGGCGACGGCTGCGCGGCGAACAAAAAAATGGTTGTAACCAACGCCCCAGCGAAACCCGAAACAGCTCCGGCTCTGCCCAGCATGCTTGACCTATTCATCAACTCAACCCCCGGTTGAACCATTGTGCCATGCCGCATTGCATACCTTTTTGTGTTCCTTGGATGGGGTGGCCAATTAGGATAGCGCCATGCGATTTTTTGATTTTCGATCTCATGCATGCGTGCTGGTTCTCACCGGAGTTGTAGCGGTCTCACCGTCAGCAGGGGCCGGGCAACAGGCGACAACTTCAGCCCAAGCCGCACAGCAGCCGGTAGCCCCGGCACCAGCCGCGCAACAGACGACAACCCAGCCGAATACGCCCACCGCAGCTGCTCCCGCTGCAACTCCGCCCACGTCGGCAGCGTCCGCCACTGCCCAGACCAGGGCGCGCGTGCGGCCCATTGACGCGGCGCCGCCGCTGCCCACGCGCTATGACATGCTGCGCGGCGCATACGGGCCGTATCGTGCCAACAACCACCTGCTTTATTACCACCTCGACATTCGCGTGGACCCCGACAAGCAGTGGGTGAGCGGCAAAAATACCATTCGCTTCAAAATGCTCCAGGACGGGACGCGCATCCAGCTGGACCTGCGCGACACGCTCACCATCGACAAGATCTTGCTGGGCGCGACGCCGCTCAAATACGAACGCGACACCGGTGCGGTGTTCGTCGACTTCCCCCAGACGCTGCGCGCGGGCCAGGTGTATTCCATCGACTTTTATTACTCCGGCCATCCGGAGGAGACGGGCCGTTTCGGCGGCATGACCTTCAAAAAGGATCCGTCGGGCCACGTGTGGATCAACACCGCCTGCGAGGAGACTGGCGCCAGCATGTGGTGGCCGAACAAAGACCAGTGGAAGGACGAAGGGGAGTCGATGGACATCAGCGTCGCGGTTCCCAACGGGCTGATGGACGTGTCGAATGGCAAGTTTGTGGGCAAGACCGACCTCGGCGACGGCTATACCCGCTGGGACTGGCACGTGAGCTACGGGATCAACAACTACGATGTGTCGCTGAATATCGGCAACTACGTTCACTTTGGCGAGGAGATGGCGGAGCCCTCGGGCAAGCTCGCGATGGATTACTACGTGCTGCCTGAGGATCTCGACAAGGCCAAGGCGCAGTTCGCTCAGGCCAGGGGAATGATCGAGGCCTACCAGCACTACTTCGGGACCTATCCCTTTATCAGGGACGGGTACAAGCTGGTCGAGGCGCCCTATTCAGGCATGGAGCACCAGACCGCCGTGACCTACGGCAACCTGTTCAAGAACGGCTACCTGGGCCGCGACTGGACCGGCGTCGGCATCAATTCGCGCTTCGACTTCATCATCATCCACGAGAGCGGCCACGAGTGGTTCGGCAACAGCATCACGGCTAACGACTCCTCGGACATGTGGATTCACGAAGGCTGGACCACCTACCTCGAAACCCTCTATGTGGAGTATCGCTGGGGCCACGACGACGCGTTGAAGTACATGGGCGGCCTGAAACCGAAGGTCGTCAACATGCGGCCCATCATCGCCGAGCGGGGCGTGAATGCCGAGCCTACGCAGGACATGTACTTCAAGGGCGCACTGATGATCAATACGCTGCGCAGCGTGGTGAACGACGATACAAAGTGGTGGGCGCTGCTGCACGAGTTTTACCAGCGCTTCAAAT
The DNA here is from genome assembly GCA_964445025.1 of uncultured Occallatibacter sp. Taxonomy (GTDB): domain Bacteria; phylum Acidobacteriota; class Terriglobia; order Terriglobales; family Acidobacteriaceae; genus Telmatobacter. The sequence continues at coordinate 3,254 of CAYUJM010000178.1, forward strand.
ATCAGAACATCATGACGGAAGACGTGGTGGCGTGGTTCAACCTGCACACCGGTATGAACCTGACGCCGATCTTCAACCAGTATCTGCGCCACGCCCATATCCCGCGCCTGGAACTGCTGTTTGGCGAGGCAACGGGGATGGTGATGTACAAGTGGGACGCCGATGAAGACAGCTTCGCCATGCCGGTCAAGGTGGGAACGCCGGATCACTGGCAGATCATTCATCCGACGACCAAATGGCAGTGGATGCAGACGCCGCTTTCAAAGGACCAGTTTCAGGTGGCGACGGACCTTTACTATGTCGACGTAAACAAGCAGTAGAAAGCGAATAGCAGGAAACCGCGAGCCGGGGTTGCTGTGTCCAGGGTAATCTCGGCTTGGGTACCTGATAACGCTTTCATTCCGCCCGCGCCAGACCTGCGTAATAAGAGGCAAACCGTCTCCTCTTGACGACTCTAACCAGAAATGGGCATACTCGCCACTTGTACCCAGGCTGGAGCGCTTTCCCCCAGCGCAAGCGGGAGTTGCATTTTTATGGATCTCATTCTGCTTCGTTTCCTGTTCGTGGCCTTGCTGGCCGTGGTCTGCTATTTCCTTCACCCATTCGGCCTGACTGGATGGATCAGCGCGGTCATCGGCGCTGCGGCGGCCGCCGCGGTGATTGTCTTCGAATTGCGCGTTCGGGCGTTGACGCTGAGGCGTCTGATCGGCGCCGTGGCGGGCAGTGTGCTGGGCATCTTCGGCGCCTTTCTTTTCTGCCTGGTGTTGAAGACCGCGCCGCTGAGCGCCGCCAGTTCTGCCACACTCCAAATCTTCGTTCTGCTCCTGATGACCTATGTCGGCCTTCTGGTGGGCGCCAGCAAAGGCGACCTGCTGAATCCGGCGGCGCTGGGCACCATCTTTGCCGGCGAAAAGCCGGGGCGCAAATCCGCCAAGGTGCTGGACACCAGCGTGATCATCGACGGGCGTATCGCCGACATTGCCGAAGCCGGCTTCATTGACGGCATGATGGTGGTTCCGGAGTTCGTGCTGCGGGAACTGCAGGTGGTGGCCGACTCGACCGATGGGTCCAAGCGGCAGCGCGGCCGGCGCGGCCTGGATATGCTGCAGCGCATGCAGTCCAGTACCCACATCCAGGTGCAGATTGTGCCCGACGATTTCCCCTCCATCCGCGAGGTGGACCTGAAGCTTCTGGAACTGGCCAAGAAGTGGGAGGCCAAAGTCGTCACCAACGACTTCAACCTGAACAAGGTGGCTCACCTGCATCATGTCGAAGTGCTGAACATCAACGACCTGGCCAACGCCCTCAAGCCCGTGGTGCTTCCCGGCGAGAAGATGAACGTGCTCATCCTCAAGGAAGGCAAGGAGTTCAACCAGGGGGTGGGCTACCTGGACGACGGCACCATGGTGGTCGTGGACCACGCGCGCAAGCTGATCGGCAAGGCCGTGGAGATCTCCGTCACCAGCGTGCTGCAGACAGCCAGCGGAAAAATGATCTTCGGCAAGCTGGACGAGAGCGCCAAGAACGATGCACCGCGTCCGGGAGCCGTGGAGATGGCGCACTAGGGCTACTGAGAAACCCGGATCTCGCTGATCTGAATGACAGGCTCAATGTCTGTGTATTTGGGGATGTCTCCCTGAAGCTTCTCGGCATGAGGCAGGAAGGCGTCATAGAAGGCTTGCGCGGACTCGCAAAGGAATCAGCAGGTCGCTACGTAAGGTGAGGCTTGATTCGGCAGTGCGCCGCTTATGCCGATTTCCACCGACACGCCCTTGAGAGCCGGCAACCGGAGCGACAGGGACATACGCACGTTCAGGTAGTAATCGGCGTCGAAGCGGACGCCGGGCTTGTTGGGATAAAGAACCGCGACTTTGATTAACGACTTCGCCCTGGCAGGAATATGTCCGGCAAACTCTCTTAGTACTTCTGCACCTTCGGGTCGATCTCGTCGCTCCAGGCCAGAATGCCGCCGGCTAAATTGACGACCTGCGTGTAGCCGGACTGCTTAAGGAACTCGGCAATCCGCTGCGAACGGGCGCCGCTGCGGCACTGAACCACAATCTCGCGGTCGCGGGGAATCTCGGCCAGGCGATTGGGCACGTCGTTCTGCGGAATCAGCGTTCCGCCGATCTGGGCAATCTGGTATTCGTAAGGCTCGCGCACGTCGAGCAGGAAAACGTCGTCCCCGGCATCGCGGCGGGCTTTGAGTTCCTTCACGGTGAGCTGCGGAATGCCGTTCTTCACGATCTTGCCCTCACTGGTCATGGGTGGGCTCTCCGGAACAATGCCGCAGAAATGGTCGTAGTCGATGAGCGCGGTGACGGTGGGGTTGGTTCCGCAGACCGGGCACTCGGGATTCTTGCGCAGTTTAAGCTCGCGGAAGCGCATGTTGAGGGCGTCGACCAGCAGCAGCCGGCCCACGAGCGACTCGCCCTTGCCGAGGATCAGCTTGATAACCTCGGTAGCCTGAATCACGCCCACCAGGCCGGGGAGAATGCCCAGCACTCCTCCCTCGGCGCAACTCGGAACCAGACCTGGCGGCGGCGGCTCGGGGTAGAGGCACCTGTAGCAGGGCCCGGCCTCGGTGGCGAAGACGCTGGCCTGGCCTTCAAAGCGGAAAATCGATCCGTAGACGTTGGGCTTGCCCAACAGCACGCATGCGTCGTTCACCAGGTAGCGGGTGGGGAAGTTGTCCGTCCCGTCGGCAACGATGTCGTAGTCCTTGACAATCTCCAGGGCGTTGGCGCTGGAAAGCATCGTCTCGTGCTTGACGATATTGATAGCCGGATTGAGAGCGGAGAGCTTCTCTTCGGCGGAGTCAATCTTCTTGCGGCCAATGTCCTTCGTCGAGTGGATAATCTGGCGCTGCAGGTTGCTGGAGTCGACCACGTCGAAGTCAACCAGGCCAAGGGTTCCGATGCCGGCTGCGGTCAGGTAAAGAGCCAGTGGCGAGCCCAACCCGCCGGTGCCGACGCAGAGAACGCGGGCAGCCTTGAGGCGGCGCTGGCCCTCCATGCCCACCTCGGGCAGAATCAGATGGCGCGAGTAGCGGGAGAGATCGTCGGTAGAAAGCTCGGGCAGGGAAACGGCTTCAGTGATCGTCGGCATAGGTTCCAATTCTTCTTTGGCGTTCTGGTGGAGCTCTGGTGCTGCTGTGGCGGACTTATCGAGGAGTGCAGACCCTCGACTTCGCATTCCCTCAGGGGCTAAAGCCCCCTCTGCATTTGCTTCTGTTCTACGTACGGCCTAAAGCCCGTACCCTTCAAAATTGCGGCTTTGGCAAGGCCCTTTGGCGGTTTGGCGCCGAAGGCGTCCGCCGCGGCGAACTCCGGTGGCAATCCCCCTGCGATGGAGGGAATGATAGAAAGCGTGTCGGCGGCGGTGACCGCTGTGGCCTCCTTGGCGGGCAGGTAGCGCACGTCTTCGTCGTTCAGATACAGGTTAACAAAAGCGCGCAGTTTGCCCTCGGGCGTGAACAGATGCTTGCGCAGATTGGGGTTTGTGCCGGTCAGGGCTTCGAGCGCCTGCGCGATGGTGGGCGCGTCAACCTCGATAGCGTCCTTGCCGCCGGTGTAAGGCCGCAAAGGAGTGGGAATAAAGACGGTCATTTGCAGGGAACCTCGCCTTTTGTTGGATGAGATCGCGGACAGAATCGCTTCCAAACTTGCCGCGCTTTCCCGGCATCGAAGAGCGGCGAATGATCACAGGGCGCCGGCTCCAAAAATCCATATAAGCCTTTTCGTAACAGCATCTTAAGGGATCCTCAGAGAGGTGCGCATGCAAAAAGCGGCTCCGGGGAGTCCGAAGCCGCTCTTTACATTGCGCAGTCTTGCGACTGAGCAGTTGAGTTACGGAGTGGTCTTCTTGGCCTCGGCCGCGGGCTTGGCAGCAGGCGCCGCGGCCGGCTTCGGCTTCCAGAACGTGGGATCGGCCTTGATGTAGTCGTCAGTCGGGTAGCTCTGGGCGGGGTTGATTGTGTACATCTCAATGTGCTCGGACTCGATGGCCGCGGCGCGCAGATCGCTGATCTTCTTCTTGTCCTCGTCCGTCAAGGCCGCATCGTACTTGGGCTCCTCCGCGAATCGTGCGTCGATTTCGGTCGCGGAATTGGAGGCGGTGAGGAACACGTAGTAGCCAACCGGCTCACCGTACTCAACGGTGTATGCAGCCCAATGATCGATGCTTCCGATTTTATCGGCCACGGCAATGTAGACCTTCATCAGATCCGCGAAGTCCTTCCCGTGGCCGGGACGAACCTGGACGATGTCGGCTTCCAGTAAGCGGTTTTGTGGGCCGGGCGCCTTGGAGTGGTAGCTCATTTCGGGCACGGAGCTGAAGAACAGCGTGTGGGCCTCTTCCAGCAAATCGCCGTCGGCTGCGTTGATCCGCTCAAACTCCGCCGCGGCGGCCGGGGCTTCAAAGAGCTTGTTGGCCTTCGCCAACTCTTCAAACGAGTTGAAGCCGGACAGATAAATCGCGCGTGGCCGGCCTGTCATCGCGTTGAAGGCAGTGTAGTGGATGGGGAACTTGATCTTGGCCATGGCTTGGACGAAGGCGCTCTCCGTCTTGTCGTGAGCCATGCCGCCCTTGCCGGGCTTGGTGTATTCCACGGTGACCTGCAGGAATTTGGGCGCCGAAGCGCCCGCCATCGATTGACCTTGCACTGTGGCCGGCAGGCTGCCGGCGGCCGCCAGCGACAATCCCAAGAGAACAGGGGTGAGTTTACGCATGTGTTCGATCCTCCTTAATCTGCTCGGAGATCACTCGCATCGGGGGAGTGGGAGATGGGGATTAGCGGGCGCTCGAGGTTAACGGGATTATGTATGCGCGGGAACACCGGTTGTAAAGAGAAATCTGCGCATGTGCAAGATTTTTATGGAATTGGCGGCTGGCATGGTAAACCCGAGCGCAATGTACGCGGCATGGACCCGTGAACCCGGCCGAACTGGGTCAGGGGCAAATCAGTTTGAAGAAGGCCCGATGGTCAGTCCGTCAACCACAATCGCTTCCTGCTCAAAGCGCTTCTCCTCCTCGGTAGCCCCAGCCAGCAGGAAGGAGTTGGTGGCGGCGGCTTTGCCTTGAGCGACTTCGGTAATGATGTACGAGCAGCCCAGCCAGTGCGCCTCGGCCAGATCGGTTGCCGACCACTGTGCCGGGTGGTCGGGGTGGGAGTGATAAAAGCCCGCAATGCCCAGGCCCTGGCGTCGAGCATCGCGCTCAATTCTGACCAACTCGATAGGAGCGATCTGATAGCGGTTGTGGGCGGAGTCGGTGCGGGTGTTGCCCGCGGGAACAGCGGCTTCGATCCTCCAACCATCCTTGCTGGAATGCCCCAGCAGCGCGCCGCAGCACTCGTAAGGATAGGTCTCCTCGCCGTGTGCGCGAATCTGTTCGAAAACCACTCCGGTCAAATGGAGTATGCCCATCCATCCTCCTCCCAGAAGCGTTCGGACAGGTACTTGTCGGCGGCATCGGGCAGCACCGTGACAATGACAGCCTCCCGCCCGGCCTGACCTTCCTCGGTGGCGACTTTCTGGCTGGCCACAACGGCCGCTGCGGCAGATATGCCTACCAGCAACCCCTCTT
>CAYUJM010000179.1:0-8830 GCA_964445025.1 uncultured Occallatibacter sp.
TGGAAAGCCGCTCGCGGTCCGCACCCAGAATGGTGGAGAGGTGCGCGAACTGCGGCACGGGCCAGCCGAATGCCTCGTAAATGGCAACCTGCTTGGGCGTGTTGGAAATGTGGTCGTCGCCGCGGATCACGTGCGTGATGCCCATGAGCGCATCGTCGATGGTAACCACATAGTTATAGACCGGAACCCCCGCGGAAATCCCGCTGGCCGAGCGCACCAGAACCGGATCGCTGACGGTTTCAGGCGCAAACTCCACCGGCCCGCGCACAATGTCGTGAAAGCGGAGGGGATGGTCGCCGATGCGCAGGCGGACGGCAAAGTCCTTTCCGGCGGCGAGATTCCGCTCGATGGCAGCGGCATCCAGATTACGGCAACGGCCGGAGTAAATCTGCGGGCGATGCTCGGCGGCGGCCAGCTCGCGTTCGGCTTCCAGCTCGTCCGGGGTGCAGAAGCAGCGGTAGGCTTTGCCTTCGGCCAGCAGGCGCTCGGTGTGCTGGGCGTAGATGTGCAAGCGTTCGGATTGGCGGTAGGGGCCGTGGTCGCCGGTGTCCGGTTCCAGGACTGCGCCCGGGCCCGCATCCCAGTCCAGGCCGAGCCACTGCAGGTCCTCGATGAGCTGATCTTCGAAGCGGGCCTCGGAGCGCTCGAGATCGGTATCTTCAATGCGCAGCAGGAACTGGCCGCCATTGCGGCGCGCGAACAGCCAATTGTACAGCGCGGTGCGCGCGTTACCGACGTGGAGCAGACCGGTGGGGGACGGAGCGAACCGGACACGGGGAATCGTGTTGTTCATGGCAGCAAACATCATAGACGGTGGAAATGGGAGGTGTCAGGTGATTGCTCACCGCCATCACATTTTGAATCGATCGGTCCAGAAAGTCGGCTCTCTCTTCCGGATTTCGAGCCCTTTGTCTGTGGGGGATGCGGGCAGGAATCAGGTGAAATGCTCCCACCCCCTGGGTTTCAGCGGTTGCGGACCCTGCGGCGTGAGCAGAGTGACCGTGGGACGGTTGCGCCGCGCGGGGAGAATGCGGCCGATGCGGGTAATGGGCACGCCGGCGATCTCTTTGGGAATGCGCGTGCCTGGCGCGGCGGTGAAGAGCAGCTCGTAGTCGTCCCCGCCGTGCAGCGCGTAGTCGAGGCTTGCGCCCGGATGGATCGGCAAGAGCGCAGGGTCGACTTCGGCGGCCACGCGGGATTCTTCGCAAATGTGAGCCAGGTCGGTGGAGAGCCCGTCGCTGGTGTCGATAGCCGCGCAAGCCAGGCCCTCCCGCAGCCGGAGTCCCTGGGCGATGCGCGGCTGCGGGTAGAGATGGCGCGCCAGCAGCGCTTCCAGGCTTTTCGGAACACGCAGTGGATGCAGTGCGGTGGGCCGGTTCTTGTTCTTTTTGGCCCTCTGGTCGAAATGGGGCAGTGCCGCGGCCCCTCCACCGATGGTTCCCGTGACGTAGAGCAGGTGGCCCGGCCGGGCGGCGGAGCGGAGCAGTGCCTTGCCGCGCGGAACCGAGCCAATCAGGACAATGTCGGCGATGGGGATGGGGGTCTCGGAGAGATCTCCACCGGCAAGCGGGGTTCTGTACTTCGCGGCCAGGGCCAGCAATCCATCGAGGAAGCGCTCAGCCCACGAGCCAGCTCCGGCCGAAACGGACCCTGTCTGGCGTCCCTGCAACTTCGACAGTTCCCTTGGCAATCCCAGCGAGAGGAAGGCTGCCATCGGCCTGGCACCCATGGCGGCCAAGTCGCTCAGCCCGCGCGCCAGGGCGCGATGGCCCACGGATTCGGGGGTGTGCCAGTCGAGGCGGAAGTGGGTCCCGCAGACGGTCATGTCCGTGGTGACGGCCAGTTCCTCGCCAGGACGTGGACGGAGCAGGGCACAGTCGTCGCCGATGCCGAGTTTGATGGCGCTTCGGCCGAACCGGGCAGCGCGGCGGCGGATGGAACGGATGAGGGCGAGTTCGCCACGGTCTGAGTTGCCGGCAGAATCGGCGGTACGGGACGGCATCTCTTGAGGATAGGGCAAAGCACAGGCCGGAGAACAGGGAGCGAGGAAGCGGTGGAATAGGGACGAAGGGATTGAGGGATCAACGGACGAAGGAACCCGTGCTTTAGTGGTTGATTCTGGCGGAATTCCGGCCGATTACCTTAAATGAGTCGGAATTTGCACAATCTTAGGGGCAAACTGCCGATTTTTGAAGGATTTTGCGCTTGTATTTCGTTGACCCGGCGCGGTACGCCTTGGTAACCTAAACGAACGTTACGAGACAGCGCCCTGTGGGGCGATGACTTTCACGGGGCTGATAAGCCCCATGCCTTGCGCTTTTATAAGTACTCGGCGAATTGCGGTCCTGCGAATTGCAGGGATGAAGGGCGAAAATGCTACGCAAGCGCTATTACATTCTTTTTGTAGCCCGGGATGAAGATGGTCGGATACGCAAGATCCCGCTTCCACTTCACTACGCGTACGGGTTTGTAGCCGCAGCACTCGTGGGCGCGTTTACGATTGTGGGGCTGGCCGGTTCCTACACCCGGATGCTGATGAAAACAGAGAGTTTCAACCAGGTGCGTCAGGACCGCGAAAATCTGCGCAAGGATTACAAGCAGATGGCCCAGATTGCGCACGATCGCGATGTGCAGGTGGCATCGCTGGGTGGCCTGGCCAACGAAGTCGCTTCGCTGTACGGATTGAAGCAGAACAAGCTGGGCGCATCCAAGACAGCGGCAGCCGCCAAAGCTGCGGCAGCCCCCACGCCTGCCGCTCTGGCCCTCACAGACGACCTAAATCAGCAAGAGGTGAAGGTCTCCATCGACCAGTTTCATAGCCTTCGGGCGCAGGCGCTGAGCGGCGCGGTTTCGCGCGCCCTCGAGGGTGGTCTTACTCCCGACTTCACGGGCGACTGGACCCAGTTGGCCGACGCGCCATCGATGTGGCCCGTCGAAGGCCGCATAGGCTCCACCTTTGGCGAGCGCGAAGATCCCTTCAATGGGGAAGGAAAATTCCACTCCGGCATCGACATTGAAGCGCCTTATGGCACCCCGGTGCGGGCGGCGGCCGATGGCGAAGCGACCGGAGAGTCGATGGGCGCCGGATACGGACGCCAGGTGGTTCTGAACCACGGCCACGACGTGTTGACGGTATACGGCCATCTTTCGTCGGTTTCCGTGCTGCCCGGCCAGCACGTGACACGCGGCCAGATCATTGGCTACGTGGGGCAGTCGGGACGCGCTACCGGCCCGCATCTTCATTACGAGGTTCGCGTTCACAACGTGCCTGTGAATCCGCACAAATATCTGCGCAGCACCTACGCGCAGGTGGCCAAGCTGGATGGAGATTCCGACGGATCATCGGGGCAATAAGCGAGAATTCGATTCATCACAGGAGCGGCTCCCAAAAATGGGAGCCGTTTTTCTTGTGCTTTTCCGGCAAAACCGCATTGCCGCTACTGCGGGTTGACGGTGCACCCATCGAGGTTGAAATCCATTTGCACCACTCCGGGCATCTCGACGGTGATCCTGGACGGTAGTTGGGCTCCGGAGATCGACTCGTATGCGAGGCCGACGCGCATCTCCTGCGCGTTTTGCGCCGGGGGCCCCGCCGGCTGGATGTGGGCCACGAAGCTGCTCATGAGCAGCCCCTGGCCGGTTTGCTCGAATGTGGGGTCGAGCCTGACCCCGGAGCCGGAATCGGCGGCCGTGTATTGCCGAAGCACGAGATTCCGGTCGAACTCTTCCGTGAGCGAATGCTGCTTTTCTTTCGTGCGCAAAGTGTATCCACTGGCGGTTTCGGCAATGGCCGCGCCGTCTTCGCCCAGGGACTCCACCAGCGACCCGTCGACCATGGGAATCCAGAGCCGGAGGACGCCCAACAGGGTGTTTTCAATGCCGCGATGCGCGCGGTCGAGCAGGTCCATCGCGGCCTGGTCCAGAGGCTTTGCCGCCGGCGCGGGAACCTGCCAATCGATGCTTGAGTCGCCCTTGAGCCGTTCGTGGAGGGTGATCTTCACGCCGCTTACGAGCGCCAGCCTGGGGTCATCGGCGGGCACTGAAGGATCTTGTCGGGAACTCGAGATGATCAGCTTCCAGTCGGGATGAACCTGGCAGTCGAAGCTGCGCAGGCCGTTCTTTGCGGTGGAGTAATAGAGGGCCGTAGCCCTGGACAGGAGTGTGTCGCTGAGGCCGGCGGCGTCGGCCTGGTGCAACGGCGCGGCGGGCAGAGCCGGACCTGCCGGCGGATATTGCGGGTGGGCGGGAAGGTAGGCAACGGCCAGCAGCGTCGCTCTAACGAGGATTCGCACTCGGGCGGAAAAGACGAACAGGGTTTTCTGCATCGGGTGAGCCTGCTTTCAAATGCATTGTCGCCACTGGATGCGCACATGGGCAAGGAGCGGAGCCATGGAAGGCGTTGCGCCTGATTCCTGCGTGGTATCGTTGGCACGAGATTTTTTCTTGAGAAATCGAGGAGGATGTTTCGTGCTGAAACATGTATTGTCCCTTGGAGCATCGGTTGCTTTTGCGTTCGCGGCTGCAGGCCAGGATTCTTCCGTGCAAGTCCATCCGAATACGTTGGATCGCGCCGCAGGGCTGCAAACGGCGTTCGCGCGCTCGCAGCATTTGAAGCATGGCGTCAATGCTTCGGAATGGTTTGCGCAGAGCGCCAGCGACTACTCGGCCGCGCGCACCAATCGCTACACGGACGCCGCGGATATTGCGTTGATGGCCAAACTAGGATTCGACAATGTGCGCCTGAGCATCGATGCAACGCCGCTCGAAGACTGGCCGCATGACAAGGACGGGCTGAACGCGGATTTTGTGGGCAGGCTCGACAAAGCCGTCGACACTATGCTGGCCGACGGGCTGGCCGTCACCATCGACTTGCATCCGGAGAGCAGCTACAAGGAGAGATTGCGCACCACCAGCGATGGCGTGGACCGGCTGACCATGCTGTGGCGCCGTCTGGCCACCCACTATGCCGCGCGCGACCCGGAGCGAGTCTTCTTCGAGATCATGAACGAGCCGGAGGTCAGCGACCCCTACCGCTGGGCAGGCATTCAGGCGCGCGTGGCCGTGGCTATTCGCGAGGCTGCGCCAAGGAACACCATCATTGCCACGGGCCCAAACTACTCCGACATTCCCGACCTGCTCACACAACAGCCGCTGGCGGATGGCAACGTGATTTACAACTTCCACTTCTACGATCCGCACGAGTTTACCCACCAGGGCGCAGGATGGGGAGCAGTCTGGTGGAGTTATACGCACGGAATTCCCTACCCGGCAACCGAGGATTCGATGCAGGGGGCCGTGAAGGAAGTTCCCGACCCGGTCTACCGGTTTCAACTCGAGCGCTATTGGCTGGACCACTGGGACGGGCACCGGATTCGGCTCACGATCGACGAGGCGGCGGCGTGGGGCCGCGCGAACAACGTTCCGCTCATCTGCAATGAGTTTGGCGCCTATCGCGAACACACCGATGAGCAGTCGCGCATGAACTGGATCCGCGATGTGCGGACTGCGCTCGAGGCGGATGGGATCGGCTGGGCCATGTGGGACTATCGCGGCGGCTTTGGCGTGGTGTGGAAGGAAGACGGCCAACCGGCGAAGGTGGATGAGAAGGTTGTGGAGGCGCTGGGGCTGAGGAAGTGAGCGAAGAGAAGTTGGCTGTGCTGAAGAGTGGCTCTAACTGCCCCAGGTCTCAGAGTCGAGACATGGGGCACCCGGCACTTCAAGAGCATGCTTGGACGCGGCGGGCGCGTTTGCGGGGTTGGTTTTGAATTAAGCCCTGTCGAGGGCGGCGGTTTCCCACCCCTGCGCCAGAATTACAGGAAGCGGGTTCTTCGACTTCGGTCGCCGCGGCGACCTTCGCTTACTCAGAATGACATCAAGGATCGGGCACGGAGCCGACACTGCTAACGCCGCCGGCTCCACTGGCACCGCTAACTCCGCTTATTTTCCGACGTAACTTACGTGCCAGATCGACCGAGAGCCGTCATCGGAGACGAACAGCGATCCGTCGCTGGCTTGTGCGACTCCGACAGGCCGGCCCCAGACCGTGCCGTCGGCATTGACGAAGCCGGTGAGGAAGTCTTCGTACTCTCCCGTCGCGTGGCCGTTCTTCATGGGTAGGCGGATCACTTCGTAGCCAGCCCTTTGCGCGCGGTTCCAGGAGCCGTGCTCGGCGGCAAAGCCGTCGCCTTTGAACTCAGCAGGGAACTGTGCGCCGGTGTAGAAGAACATCTCCAGCGACGCGAAGTGCGGGTTCACCAGAATGTCCGGGGTGATGACCTTGGACTGCAGTTCGGGATGCTTGCCGATGTGGCGAGGGTCCTGCAGGCCGCCTGCGGGGCCATGGAAGTAGAACCAGGGCCAGCCGTAGAAGCCGTCTTCCTGCACGTGCGTCACGTAGTCGGGCACCAGATTATTGCCCAGGCCGTCGCGCTCGTTGGTCGAGCACCACAGCTCGCCGGTGGTGGGGTTGATGGCTTCTCCCACGCAGTTGCGCAGGCCGCTGGCGTAAATCTTGATGAACTTGCCGGTTGGTGTGAATTCAAGAACATCGGCGCGGTGGAACTCCTCGGGGTGAGTGTCCATGTCGTCCACGTTGGAGTGCGAGCCGACGGAGGCAAAAAGCTTGGTTCCGTCCTGCGAGAAGATCAGGTCGCGGGTCCAGTGGCCGCCGCCGCGCAGGCGGCCGCCGCCGGGCAGGTCGACGATGTTTTCCATCGGCCCGCGAGCCTGCAGGTCGCCGTTCTGATAGGGGAAGCGGACAATCTCGTCGGTGTCTCCGATGAAGAGGTATTTGGGATTGGGGCCGTTGGGGTAAAAGGCGATGCCGAAGGGCTGATGCAGGCCGGTGGCGAAGACAGATGCCTGCAGCGGCTTGCCGTCGGGCCCGACGCCGCGAAAGACCTTGATCTTCCCGCTCCCGCTCTCCGCCAGGAAGAGGTCGCCGTTGGGCGCGACGCGCAGCAGGCGCGGATTGTCCAGGTCGCTCGCGTAAAGGTCGACCTTGAAACCCTTGGGAGCTATGGGCCAGGCGCTGGCCGGGCGCGGAACCAGAGTCGGGCCGTTGTCCACGGACTCATTGGGCGCCGGGGCGGGCAGGTCAGCCCAGGTGAGATGGCGGCGGATGCCCGGAGACTCGTGGAAAGCGTCCGTGAATGCATCTTGGCCGGTGAGAACGGGATGTTGGGTTGCAGGCTTGGCTGGAGTGTCGGCGGCGCGCGCGAAGAGGCAAACAAGGGCAACAAAAGCGCAGGTGAGGGCAGAAATCCAGAGGGGGCGTGCAAGAGAGAAACGGCTCATAAGACCTCTCAAGGGGTTAAGTTGTGGAGAACGGCCGAAGTTAAAACAAAATGTACATGTCCACGTCGAGCGCGGAAATTCGCCTGGTTACTTCGATGCGGGCGGGGCAGTTTGCGGAGCAGAATCTTGGGAACTATGCTCCTGGGCAAGGTTGGCCAGCAGGGCGGGCGAAAGCGTGGCAGTAACAACAACGCGGTCGTGCTTTTGGGTAACTGTCGCCTTTTCCAGCATTTGTTTGAGCGCATTGTTGGCGGCGTTGCCGGCCAGCGGAGCCGTGAATCCGCGGGCCATGGTGACGAGGGTAGCAAGCGAAGCGGCCTGGCTGGCGGCCACCTCGTCGGTGGCCGCAATCTCTTCCACCTTGAGGTTGAGCACGCCGCCCAGAGACAATGCCGGGGTCACGCTGGCCACAATGGTGGAATCGTCCTCGAGGGGCAGCGCGAAGCCGAAGATGTGAATGGCGCCGCTTTCGGAGAAAGGCATTCCGATTTGGCCGACACCCCAGGCGAGCGAGAGCAGCGGAACGTCGTGATAGTGCTGCCTGAGCAGCGTGGAACCGGAGAAGGGCAGCGCCGCGGTGCGATGGCGGTCGAGCATGGAGTGAATCTGCTCGGTGGTGGGGGTATTGGAGACGGCCAGCATGTCATAGCCGATCTGCGCCACGCGCACGGTGCGCCCGTCCGACGGGACGGAGTAGACGGTGTGCCCCGCGTAGGATTCGCGGGAGGCAGCGTGGCTCTCCAGCCACGCGTTAAGGCGCTTGCCGGTGAAGTTGCCGACCAGGACCATGGAGTAGGCGACGGGGCCGTTGGGGCCGCGTGGATCGGGCATGCGATGCAGGGCGATGGCTGCCTGGTCCAGGTCGCGCTCCCAGTCCACGCCCGTCGCGTCGACGAACTGCTGGTACTCTGGCACGCGGCGCGGCGGCTGCAGGCCCTTGCGCAGGAAGGAGCGGACGGGCTTGAGATTCACGTAAATGATGCCGTCCGACTCGGGGAGCAGGCGCGCGGGCTCCGGCGGCGCCTTGGAGCGGAGGAAGACGGCCACGGCCAGAAAGACCAGGACCGCGGCCACAATCAGGAGCGTTCTGCGCGTGCGTCTGTGCATGGGCCGTCACGAACCAAGTTATCACTTGGGACGTGATCTGCTCTGGTTGCATATGGCAGTCTTCCCATTGAAAAGGCCTTTTGTGGCCATTCCGGCGTGCGCGGCTATGGTCGCTCAAAGGCGGCGAAGCGGGTCGTTGCGCGCGGGAACCAGCTCAACCCGGAATTGGGTGACCGGGCTGGGTAGATGAACGCGCCGGCCGCGTTTGCTCCGCTCGCCGAGGGTGTGCTAACCTTGACTTCTGTGCCGTTGAACGTGCGGAGCGGGAGTGTGTCCGCGCGGTTCTTCGGGATTGATTTCAGGCGCCCGAAAGTGGTTTTCCGGGTGGTTCCGGGTGGAAAGGGCTGGCGTAGCTCAGCTGGTAGAGCATCTGATTTGTAATCAGAGGGTCGGGGGTTCAAATCCCTTCGCCAGCTCCACTTAAGGA
>CAYUJM010000180.1:0-8746 GCA_964445025.1 uncultured Occallatibacter sp.
GGAGCGCTTCGAGTTCTTCGCCGGCGGCTTCGAGCTGGGCAACGCCTTCAGCGAGCTGAACGATCCTGTGGAGCAGCACAAGCGCTTCTCGCAACAGCTTGCAGAGCGCAACCGCGGCGATGACGAAGCCCACCAGATGGACGAGGACTACGTGCGTGCGCTGGCCTACGGCCTGCCGCCCACCGGCGGCGAAGGCTTGGGCGTGGATCGCCTGGTCATGCTGCTCACCGGGTCGAAGTCGATCCGCGATGTGATTCTTTTCCCGTTGATGAGAAACAGGGAACAGGGATCAGGGATCAGGGATCAGGAGACGGAAAGCTAACTCGGCTTGCCCACCGCTTAAGGCGAAGTGCTAGGAGCTGTTTTTGAATATTCTTTTTGTCGGCGACATCTTCGGCAGCGCGGGACGCAAGATCGTCCGCGAACACATCGGCCATGTCCGCAAGGCCAACGACGTTGACCTGGTGGTGATCAATGCTGAGAACGCGGCGGGCGGATTCGGGCTCACGCCGCAGATTGCCGACGATCTGTTCGACCTGGGCGCAGACGTTCTGACGACCGGCAACCACGTCTGGGACAAACGCGAGCTGATCGACTATATGAACTCGGTGCCGCCCGAGAGCCAGGACCGGCCGCGGCGGGTGCTGCGTCCGGCAAATTTCCAGACCGGACTGCCGGGCTTCGGAGTCTTCGAAGGAACCACCCAACAGGGCGTGCCCTTTGCTGTCATCAATCTCCAGGGCCGGGTGTACATGAATGCGACGAACGATCCTTTCCAGGCGATCAACGACATTCTCAGCGGCATCCGGGCCAAAGTGATTGTCGTGGACTTTCATGCCGAAGTGACCAGCGAAAAAGTCGCCATGGGCTGGCATCTGGATGGACGTGTGACGGCGATGCTGGGAACCCACACGCATATTCCCACGGCGGACGAGCGTGTGCTGCCCGGCGGGACCGCTTACCAGACCGACGTGGGCATGAGCGGCCCTTATGACAGCGTTATCGGCGTCGAAAAGGAACTTGTGCTGCGAAAATTCCTCACCGGCATGCCCGGCAAGTTCGAAGCCGCCAAGGGCAACCCGAAGATGTGCGCCGCGCTCGTCACCTGCGATCCAGACACCGGGCGGGCCTCCACAATTCAGCGGATCATGCTGGGCGAATAGCACTGCGACCGAGAATGTGCCGATCGGCGCGACAGAAGGCCGTTGAAAACCAGCCCCAAAAAAGAAAGAGGGTAGCCCGAATCAGGCTACCCATTGTGTTCCCAGGGTGAACATCTGCGCGCCGGATTCCTCTCGGAATCCGGCGCGGGCGCAGCAAAATGGCGATCAATGCGTGGTGGTTGCGGGATGGTGGCCGGCGGCAGGCTTGTGCACCGGGGTCTTCTTCGCCGGAACAATAGCACCGTCGCGAAGCACAATCTGCACTGACTGTGCCACTGTGTCCGTTGCGGGAATCTGCGTGTAGCTGTCGTAAGTCCCATCCAACTCCGGCTGATTCTTGGAGGACAGGCCGTACTCGGTACCTGCTGCCGGAACGTCCTTATCAGCCAGGGGAGTCTTCAGGTTGACGATGAAGTCAGGAACCTTTGACTGCTTGGCGTCATCGGTGACAGCCACCTTGATGACCGATGCGGTTGCTTCAATCACAATTCCCGGGACCGGGGTGGGCTGATCCTTCAAGAGAGCCCAGAGCTTGTCAGCGTCTTCCTTGGCGCCGAATGCCAGAACCAGTTCCTTGTCGGCCAGGGCCAGCGTATTCAGATCGGAGGTGTTAGCCAGGATCTTGTGAATCTTCTGGGCAGGCGTGTCGGCCGGCGTGAACAGCTGGGTTCCCGGCGGGAATTCAGTGGCGGCTGCCGCTGTCTTGATCGCATCCAGACCATCCAGACCGCCATGGTACTTGTTGTACCAGTAATTGAGCTTCTTCTCGATCTGGGGTTTGAAGCCGGCGGGGGCGAAATTCCAGGCGCGCGCATAAAACCACACCGCGTTGACCATGTCGGGAGGAGAAAGCTTGACGTATGCCTCGGCCAGGTAAAGCGTATCCGACAGTCCAAGTCCCGGCACTGTGGTAGCCTCGGGCGGCAACATCATCAGCTCAGTGCGGTACTCATCGGTCGCCAACTTGAAGTCCTTCTTCGAATAGACATCGTCCGTGGCGATAGCCGAGTGGAACAGCGGGTAGGCAGCGTCCGTCTGCTTCTTCCAGTCGTCCGCGGAGGTGGCAGCGGGCTTCCCAGCCGTCAGACCCTTCTGTGCCAAGGCAGCGGTATCGTCGCAGGTCTGCGGATCGCTGGTCTTTTGGCATTGGCTCTTCTTGATGGCCACCGAAATAAAAATAGCTTTCAAGTTGACTGGGTCAACCTGCAGCAGGCGGGTGGCGGCGCTCAACGCATGGTCCGGGTCGCCCAATTGCTGGTAGGTGTCAACCAGCAGGTTGAGCACTTCCGACTTGACCACGCTTTGCGGGTAGGTTTGAAGAAAACTCTCCAATCCCGACGCTTTGAGCTTTGGATCGGACTGCGTGGTGGCATCCTGGTAGGCCTTAAACTCGACTGGATCTTTAATGGTGATCGTATCCTGGGCTCGAAGCGCGGGCACAGGGACAAGGCTGATGCCCGCCAAGGCCATCACAGACGCAAGGACTAGCTTCTTCATTCAGTGCTCCTGGGAAATTCCGAAATAGAGATCAACTTTCAAGCACCCGCTCGCGGAAAAGCGCTGCCGTTTTGCCTGGCGGTTGAGTACCTGTTCCACGGCTAAACGATAACACGGCTGCAGCGACAGTGTTGCGAGGATTATAGAAAGCCCCCGCTCTCAATGACAAGCGGTCTCCGCATGGAAAATCTGAATTGAGGTGCAAACCCGGATCAAGGGCTCCCTTTTCCTTTTCGAGCGTCAGCCCAGAGTCCCCCCGGTTTTCTCCAGGCCCCCGCATAGGAGCATAGACACCGGCCCGCGGGAAACTGTTCCCGGACGCCGGGGCCGGTGCAGGCTGCTCTATTGGAGCAGCCTTACCAGCTCTGCCTGTTCGGCTAGAAACGCATCGTGGCCATGATCCGTCGTCATCTCCCGGTAGTCGGCCTGGACGCCCGCGGCACGAATTGTATAGGCAAACTGGCGCACCGAATCCGGCGGGAAGAGCCAGTCGGAGCTGATTCCCACAAACGTCAGGCAAGCACGAATACGGCGGTAGGCCTCCGCCTGCGACGGATATCCATGCGCCGGATCCCAGGTGTCCATGGTGCGCAGGATGGCCAGATAGGCGTTGGCGTCGAAGCGGTCAATGAACCGCTGCCCCTGGTGGTCAAGATAGCCGGCGATGTCGAACCGGCCGCCGATCAACCCGCCACCCAGATCGTCGAGTCCGCGGGGGTCCTCGCCGTTGCGGTTGGGATTGCGCCCAAACCGCTCGTCGAAGAGCGGAGCCGCCTTGTAGCTGAGCATAGCGATCTGCCGCGCCAGGGCCAAACCGCGGCGGGGAGGGCGCTGCGGTAGATAGTGCCCGGCAGCCCAGTCCGGGTCCTGCTGGATGGCTTTGCGCTGCAGGTGGTTTAAGGCCAGCCCCATGGCCGAAAGCGGCGCCACGGCGATAATTGCCGCGCGCTCCACCCGTTCCGGATTGACAATCGCCCATTCCAGCGCCTGCATGCCCCCGATTGACCCACCCAATACCAGACGCAGGTTGCGGATGCCGAGCGAATCCATCAAGCGCGCCTGCGCCTGCACGTTGTCGCGGATGGAAACCAGGGGAAAGTCGGGCCCGTAGACTTCGCCCGTCTCCGGATCAACCGAACCGGGTCCGGTCGAGCCGTAGCAGGAGCCAAGCAGGTTGACGCAGACCACGCAGTCGTCTTCAAGCCGCAACAGCCCGCCGGGTGCGAAGAGTTCCGGCCACCACACCCCGACTTGCGCCGAGCCGGAGAGCGCATGGCAGACCAGCACGGCGTTGTCGCGGGCCGCGTTCAGCCGGCCATAGACCGCATAGTGCAGCGTGGGGCTGGCGAGCGTGCGGCCGCAGTCCAGCAGCAGGTGGCCGTCGAGAACGAAGTCCCCTTCATAGGTGGGCTGTGGCGTTGGCCATCCCGCCGCCGGAGCCTTCGCCCCGTCAGACGCCGTTCCGGCCGGTATCTGCGCTTCGGTCATGATGCTCATTGTGCCGCGAGTTCTACTGTTGTAGGTGCACCGCTAAAGGTGTGCCCATTGGCCTTCTCGATTGCCTGGTCCAGGTCGGCGAGGATGTCGCGAATGTCCTCAATTCCCACCGAAAGGCGTACCAGTTCGGGCGTAACCCCGGTCGAGACCTGCTCCTCGGTTGAGAGTTGCTGATGGGTTGTCGAGGCCGGGTGAATCACCAGCGACTTGGCGTCACCAATGTTGGCCAGCAGCGAAAACAACTCCAGCCCGTCGATCAGCTTCTTCCCTGCCTCGTAGCCACCCTTGATCCCGAAGGTCACAATCGCTCCCCTTCCATTGGGAAGATACTTCTGCGCACGTTGGAAGTAAGGGCTGGACTCGAGGCCCGGATAGTTGACCCACTCCACGCCGGGATGCTGCTCCAGGTGACGGGCCACGGCCAGCGCATTCTGCGAATGGCGCTCCAGGCGCAGGTGAAGCGTCTCAATGCCCTGCAGCAGCAGGAATGCGTTGAACGGAGACAGCGCTGCGCCTGTGTCGCGCAGCCCCTGAACGCGCGCCTTGAGGATGAAGGCCAGGGGGCCGAAGGCCGCGGTGTAAGAGAGCCCGTGATAGGAGGGGTCGGGCTCGGAGAACTCCTTGAATCGCCCGGACGCTGCCCAGTCGAACTTGCCCGCGTCGACGATCACGCCGCCGATAGCCGTGCCGTGGCCGCCCAGGAACTTGGTGGCCGAGTTCACCACGATGTCTGCGCCCCACTCAATGGGCCGCACCAGAGCCGCGGAGGGAGTGGTGTTGTCGATGACCAGCGGCAGGCCATGCTCGTGGGAGATGGCGGCGAGCTGCTCGATGTCTGCAACGTCGAGCTTGGGGTTGCCCAGCGACTCGGTGTAGATAGCGCGCGTCTTCGAGTTGATGGCAGCACGGATGCCGTCGAAGTCGTCCGCATCCACAAAGCGCACCGTAATACCGAGGCGCGGCAGCGTGTAGTGAAACAGGTTGTAGGTGCCGCCATAGAGCGAGGTGGTGGAGATGATCTCGTCTCCGGCCGCGGCCAGCGTGGTCAGGGCCAGCGTCTCCGCCGCCTGCCCTGAGGCGGTCGCCAATGCGGCCGCTCCACCCTCCAGTGCAGCCACGCGCTTTTCGAATACGTCCGTGGTGGGGTTCATGATGCGGGTGTAGATGTTGCCGAACTCCTTGAGCCCGAAGAGCCGGCCGGCATGGTCGGCGTCCTGGAAGACGTAGGAGGTGGTCTGGTAGATGGGCACGGCCCGCGAGCCGGTGGCGGGATCAGGCGACTGACCGGCATGGACGGCAAGAGTGGCAAACTGCTGTTTCGCTTCAGACATTTCTCGCTCCTTGGGTTGGCTTCAGGTTCAGGGAGTGCAGATGCAGGCCGGATGGGTTGCGGGCCGGAAAGGCGAAACGGCCCGAATCCTCTTCGGACCCGGG
Organism: uncultured Occallatibacter sp.; assembly: GCA_964445025.1. Classification (GTDB taxonomy): domain Bacteria; phylum Acidobacteriota; class Terriglobia; order Terriglobales; family Acidobacteriaceae; genus Telmatobacter. The sequence continues at coordinate 5,592 of CAYUJM010000180.1, forward strand.
CCGCCTGGCTTCAAGATCGGTTGCGCTTAGCGCATTCGCGTCTCAAACTCCACACGGACAGGTCCGCACGACCGACACATACACATGGCCATGACCGCAATTCCGTGGTTCGTTGAGTTCCGCATCAAGGGCAGTATCTGGCCTGGGAGCGGCAAAAGTCAAATGAATCTGGCATTAACCTCGTGGAACTCTGGGGGAACCGGGCGAACAAAACCACCCAGGCGAATTCACTCGTCAGCTTTCCAGACATAGGCTCCCGGCTGCGGCAACCCGATGTGCGCAAGCACACGGCAAACAAACTGGCGCGCCATCTCCGTCGAATCAGATGGCTTGTTGTAGAACGCCGGAATGACGGGGAAGATGATCGCACCGGCTTCGGCCGCCAGCGTCATGTTGCGCAGATGGATGCGGTTGAAGGGCGTTTCGCGCACGCAGAGAAGCAGCGGGCGGCGCTCTTTCAGCGTAACGTCGGCGGCGCGCGCAATCAATCCGTTTGCCAGGCCGTTGGCGATGGAGGCAAGCGTGCCCATGGAGCAGGGCAGGACGATCATTCCGTTGGAGGGATAACTGCCGCTGGCAATGGCTGCGCCAATGTCCGCATCCGCGTGCTGAACCGTCTTCTTCGACGAGGCTCCCAGCAGCTTTTCGAGCAGATCATTGCGCCCGCTCAAGGAGAGCTCTTCGGCCAGGACGCGGAGCGAGTTTTCTGAAGCTACAAAATGGACGCGGGTCACGCGGTCGTCGGCCTCGAGCGCACGCAGCAACTCGCGCCCGAACACCGCGCCGGATGCGCCGGTAATCGCTACGGTTAAATTCTTGCCATCCACCCTGTCGGCTCCTCTTTTGCGCTACTCGCCCAACACCCTCTTGAAGATGGCGTCCACGTTTCCGAGTTGGCGGGTGTAGTCGAATGTCCTCGCCAGCTTCTCTTCGCTCAACAGCGCGGTAATGGCCGGATCACGCGCAACTTCGTCCCGAAACACGAGGTCTTCTTTCCAGGCGCGCATGGCGTGACCCTGCACCAGCCGGTAGGCATCCTCGCGCAGCATCCCGGCTTCGGCCAGGTCCAGCAGCAACTGCCCGCTGAAGATCAGCCCGCCTGTCGATTCGAGATTCTTCTTCATGCGCTCCGTGTAGACCAGCAGCCGGTCGATCAGGTCGGTGGTCTTGGCCACCAGATAATCCACCAGGATCGTCGAGTCGGGAAAGATGACGCGCTCGACGGACGAATGCGAAATGTCCCGCTCGTGCCACAGGGCGACGTTCTCAAAGGCCGCCTGCGCATTGCCGCGCAGCACGCGGGCCAACCCGCTGATCTGTTCGCTGGTGATGGGGTTCTTCTTGTGCGGCATGGCGGACGAGCCCTTCTGCTTCTCGCTGAAGTACTCCTGCGCCTCGCGCACCTCGGTCCGCTGCAGATGCCGCACCTCGAGGGCAATCTTGTCCAGAGTCGAGCCGACGATTGCCAGGGTGGAGATGTAGGCAGCGTGCCGGTCGCGTTGAATGATCTGCGTGGCAACCGGGGCCGGCTTCAGGCCGAGGCGTTCGCAGATCCGCTCTTCGTGCTCCGGCTTCAGGTGTCCAAACGTGCCCACGGCCCCCGAGAGCTTGCCGACGCGCATGTCCTCGGCTGCCGCGTCAAAGCGCGCAAGATTGCGCTCCATCTCCGCAAACCAGTTGAGCAGCTTCAGCCCGAACGTCGTCGGCTCCGCATGGATTCCATGGGTGCGGCCAATCGTGGGTGTGTGCTTAAACTCCAGCGCTCGGCGTTTGAGCACGGCAAGCAACTCCACGAGGCCGGAGCGGATGAGCGCAGATGCTTCTTTCACTTGCAATGCCTGCGCCGTGTCTACAACGTCATTTGAGGTCAGCCCATAGTGCAGCCAGCGGGACTGCTCTCCGAGCCCTTGCGCTTTCAAGTTTTCTGCCACCGCGGTGGTGAAGGCGATTACGTCGTGCTTGACCTCCGCCTCAATCTCCTGAATGCGCGCCACGGAGAAGCCAGCCTTGTTGGCAATGGCCTCGGCCGCCTCGGTGGGAATCACGCCATCTTCTGCCAATACAGTGCTCGCCGCCGATTCTACCTGCAGCCAGCAGCGGTACTTGCTCTCTTCCGTCCAGATCCGGCCCATGCCGGGGCGTGTATAACGTTCGATCAACGGAGGGCTCCTTTGCAGGGGCACACTGCGCGCCCTGCGCCAACTCTCGATTGTAAGGGGAGAAACTACTTAGCTGCGAGGAATCCCCAAACGCGTGTGCAGCTCGTCGTAGAGCAACCCGCGTCCCGGCTTGTAAGGCTGGAACCACTCCCCGTCAATCACCAACTGCGGAATGGCCCGCTTGCCCACATGACGAACAACCTCCGCCGAGGCGGCCGGGTCGGCATCAACATTGACCTCAGTGTATGGAATCCCATGCGTTTCGAGGAATTGCTTGGCCGCGCGGCAGTCCCTGCACCACCCAGCCGTATAAACCTGCACATTCATGCATATATTCTACTGTGTTCGCGCTGGTACCATCAGTTACGTGACCGCAGAAGAGATCAAGAAGCTGCTAGGTTTGGAACCTCATCCCATTGAGGGAGGCCATTTCTGCCGCACCTACACCTCTGCCACGGCGCTCGAACTTCCCCGCGGAATCCGCTCCGCCGGCACCGCGATTTACTACCTTCTGGAGCCCGGGACCTTCTCGGAGATGCACGTCCTGGAGTCGGACGAGATCTTCCACTTCTATCTCGGCGACCCGGTTGAGATGGTGCAACTCTACGAAGACGGGCGCTCCGCGCTCTTCATCCTCGGGCGGGATTTGGAGGCGGGACAGCATGTTCAACTGGTCGTCCCGGCCGGAGTGTGGCAAGGCACACGGCTCATTGGCAAGGGCCAGGTTGCCCTGCTGGGGTGTACGGTCACTCCCGGCTTCGACTTTGCCGACTACCGCAGTGCGGGTTATGACGAATTAGCGGCGAAGTGGCCGGCGCAAGGGGAAAGAATCAGGGCCTTGACCCGGAGCTAGCGCTACCTGCGATCGCGAAAGAACCTGCGCAACAACTCCGCCGATTCGTCGGCGAGAATTCCCTGCTCAACCTGCATCTGGTGGTTCAGTTGCGGGCGGTTGAGCTCAGCAAGCACAGAACCCGCCGCGCCCGCCTTGGGATC
>CAYUJM010000181.1:0-8525 GCA_964445025.1 uncultured Occallatibacter sp.
GGTCGCGGTGCGAGATGCGGGCCACATCCTGTTCGATGATGGGGCCGTCGTCCAGAACATCAGTCACATAGTGGCTGGTGGCGCCGATCAGTTTCACGCCCCGCGCATGCGCCGCGTGATAGGGACGCGCGCCTGTGAATGCAGGCAGGAAGGAGTGATGCACGTTAATGATGGAGGCCGGGTAGCGGGCCACAAAGGCCGGGGAGAGAATCTGCATGTAGCGGGCCAGCACCACCAGTTCCACCCCGTGCCGGGCAAGCAGCTCCAGTTGCTTCGCCTCGGCCTCGTCGCGCGTGGCCGCCGTAACCGCCACAAACTCGAAGGGAATGCCATGGAAAGCCGCGAGTCGTTCCACTTCGCGGTGATTGGAAACGATGACCGCAATCTCGCACTCCAGCTCGCCCGAGTGCCAGCGTTCCAGCAGATCGGCAATGCAGTGCAGATACTGCGAGCAGAACAGCGCCACCCGCGTCCGCCGCGCGCCCGAGGTCAACTGCCAGCGCATGCCGAGCTCAGTTGCCAGCGGAATGAATGCCGCTTTGAACCCATACAGGTCGAAGCGTCCCTCTCCTGCTGGTGGGCCATCGAGACCCCACTCTACACGCATGAAGAACAGGCCCAGGTCGTGATCCTGGTGCTGGTCGGCGTGGAGAATGTTTGCGCCCCGTTCGTAAAGCAGGCCGGAAACGCGCGCCACCAGCCCCTTGCGGTCCGGGCAGTCGATGAGCAGAACAGCCGAGTCTTTCATGTTCCCTTCAGCTTAAGGCATCGGGGCATTCTCATCGTCCACGGGCCGCAGGCAAAAGAAGACGCAAGTCAAGGCAGATGCCTCCCTGGCCTGTCGCTGCGGACCGGTCCACGGGATGAGCCGGCTCGGCCGGTGGAACAGCGACCTCAGGCAGCCGTATTCCCGCGCGCCGGCAGAGGCGAGTTCAACTGCTGGCGCAGATTGCCGGCCAGGTCCGCCACCACGCGCAGCTTCTCGGCTACCGGGGGCGAGATCTCGCTGCCCGATAGCGCCAGTTGCGAGTGCAGCAGCAGGCCGGCCACGGTGGACTTCAGTTCGCTCTCCATGGCTGCCGCGGCGGCGCGGTGGGCCAGCACCTGCTCGCGCTCGCGGCGATGCAGCGCGGCGCGAATCTCGCGGACCAGCCGTGCCCCTCCAGCCAGGGCGAAGTTGATCTGCAGCGGAATGGCCAGGCCGGCCCGCTCCCAGATCGCTTCGGCGGCCGACGGGTCGCATTCGGCCATGGTCTCATCCACCACCACTGCGGTAAACTCCCGGTGGCGCAGCGCGGCCAGAGCTGTCTTGCGCCCTTCCGCCACTTCCACCTCCATGCCCAGTTGCGTGCCCACCACGGCGGCGCAATTGCGGGCGCCTTCAACGCCGGTCACAATCAGAATGCTCATCCCCAGCTCCTCGTTCGGCTCCGGTCCAGCGTCGAACCGGACAGCCCGTTTCGATTGTTTGTCTTAAGCGCGGACAGATTCCGCCTCCGCCTGGTCACTGCGGCATTCCTGTATCTGTCCTAATCGGCGCGCCTCGTACCAACTTGAGCCCGGAATGGTCATTCGTCCCGAAGCGGGTCGGCAATGCCATATTCCTTCAGCTTGCGGTAGAGAGTGGTCTTGCCGATGCCGAGCAGCCGGGCGGCCTGCAGCTTGTCGCCGTTGAGGGTGCGAATGGCGCCCAGAATCGCTTCCCGCTCCAAATCGGCCAGTGGCTTCACCTCGGGCGCGGCACAGCCTTCGCCGTCCCCTTCCAGGGAGGCAGCGGCCGCGCGCCGGGCCTCCAGGCCTTGCTGCTGGAGCTGCGTGGGCAGGTCGCCCAGGTGCAGCACCGGGCCCGAAGACAGGGCGCAGGCCCGTTCCACCGAGTTCTCCAATTCGCGCACGTTGCCCGGCCAGTCGTGGCGCATCATGGTGCGCAGGGCCTCGTCGCTGAGCGTGAACTTGGTGCCGTGCTCGCGGCTAATGCGGTCAAGAAAGTGCGCCGCCAGCAACGGTATATCTTCGCGGCGGTCGCGCAGCGATGGCAGCCGCAGGTTCACCACGTTGAGCCGATAAAAAAGGTCCTTGCGGAAGCTGCCCTTTTCCACCATCGCCGCCAGGTCGCGATTGGTCGCGGCCACGATCCGCGCCTTGATGGGCACGCGATGCGTGGCTCCCACCGGCCGGACCTCCTTTTCCTGCAGGGCGCGCAGCAGCTTGGCCTGCAGATCGAGCGAGAGCTCGCCGATCTCGTCCAGAAACACCGTCCCGCCCTCGGCCGAGACCAGCAGCCCGTCCTTGGAACGGTTGGCCCCGGTGAAGGCGCCCTTCACGTAGCCGAACAGTTCGCTCTCAATCAACGTAGGCACCAGCGAGCCGCAGTCGACGGGAAGAAACGGCTTTTGCGCGTTGGGCCCAAAGGCGTGGATGGTGCGGGCGACCAGCTCCTTTCCCGTCCCGCTCTCCCCCAGCACCAGCACCGGGTGGCTGGACTGGGCCACCTTGGAGAGGATGCGGTAGAGCTTCTCCATCTCCCCGGAGCGGCCGATCATGGCGCCCAGCCCCTGCGAGAGCCTCAGCCGCTCCCTTAACTGCCGGGTCGTGGTATCGGTCAGATGAGTCTGGGCGGCGCGGTCCAGCACCGTGGACAGCTCGTCCATGGCGAAGGGCTTGGTCAAATAATCCGAAGCCCCGCAGCGCATGGCCTCGACGGCCGCATTCACTGAGGAGGAGGCAGTCATGGCGATTACCGACGTGTCCGGGTAGAGCAGCTTGACTTCGGAGACCAGCTCCAGCCCGTAATTGCTGCCGGCGGGTAGGTTGACCAGCAGGATGTCGGAGGCGCGCCCGCGCAGCAGGCTGCGCGCCTGGCCCAGGTCGCCGGTCGACTCCACCGCGTAGCCCAGGCTCGAGGCAATTTCGGCGCAGGCTGACCGCATGGCGGGGTCCGCGTCCACCACCAGCAGGTGCAGCCGCACCGCCGGCTCCGTCTGTTGAGGAACAAACTCCATGGTTCTGGCGCTTTGAACTGTCTCGAGCATTGTATTCGCCTCTCGCGTGTTTGGTTGAAGTTCCGGTGCGCGACCGCCGCGCGTTTCTTCCTGCTGCGCTAGCCTGGGCTCCACGCCTCAGCTCAGCCGGACGGGCAGGTCGATCTCCAGGCGCGCTCCCCCGGACGGCCGGTTTGCCGCCTGAGTCCGCCCGCCCGCCGCCTCGATGATCGAGCGGGTGATGGACAGGCCCAGGCCTCGGTGCGCGGCGGCCCAGCCGGCATCGTTGAAAGCGGCCGCATGGGTGCTGAACCCCGGCTCGAAGATCCGCTCCAGCGCGTGCAGGGGAATGCCCGGCCCGCTGTCTTCAACGCTCAGCAGAAGGCCCATGCGCGCACCCGCTTGCGGTGGGCGTTCGCGCAGGCTCAACTGGATTCTGCCTCCCGTGGGCATGGCCTCGGCGGCGTTTTTCACCAGGTTTACCAGCACCCTGGTCAGATCCTCGCTGGTCAGCGCCACCGGCAGCGCTCCGCCCTCGGCGTCCACGGTGAGCGCAATCTTCGGACCGGCCAGAGCCGACAGCAGGTTGCGGTTGGCCAGCAGCTCCTCCGCCAGGCTGTCGATGGCAACCGAAGGCACCTGATCCCAGTGCCGCGCCGTTCGTTGCCATGTGCCGGGATCGGACTGCACCGGCCGCTTTCCAGGGCCCCGCAGCCCTGCGCCTGCCAGCGCGCCTTCGGGATGGTTGCGGGCATCCAGTGCCACCAGTTTCTCCACCAACCGCCGGCTGGCCGCGGCCACCAGCCGCAGCTAGTTTCCATAGTGCGCATACGGGGCTCCCAGCACCCCCGGCTCATCCAGCAGGTCGCAGTAAAGCCCCAGCGCCGTGACCATGTTTCGGGCGTCATGCGCCAACTCCGCCAGGTTCTCTCCCTCGCCGCGCGCCGCGGCCAGCGTCTCCACCACCGCCTCTACCCGTCTGCGCTCTTCTCCGCCCCATCCCGCCGTGCGTCCCAACTGCTGCATAACCTGCTCCGTTCCGTCCCAGCTGCCAGTCTTCAGTGTTCAGTTGTCAGGGGTCGGTGATCAGGTATCAGGTATCAGAGATCAGAGGCCCACATCTCCGGCATGCGCCGCGCCCCTAGTCCCTGGTCCCTACTCCCTCTTCCCTGGTCCCCGCCTCTCACCCTTCCCGTTTCTGTTCTGGCTGCTGGATTCTGTCCTCTTCTGTTACACGTCCCGTGCCAAACCAGAACTGCTTGGCTAAGTTCCTGATAAGGGACGAGCTAACTGCCTGGTTTCCAGACAACCGGGAACACTCGCGGGCTGCTACCCGTCCCAAAATGGAACTGACCGGCGGACACGCTCCACGTTAACATGCTTATTTTCATATGTTTATAGGAGTATTCCTGTTTCAGGGCGGACAAGCCCCGCATTCCCATCCTGGAACCCGCCCGCGAGGCCCCATTCCCGCGTGACCATTCCCGTGACTTAGCCACCCGCTCCCGTACAATCCCTCTATGCACGCGAGCGCTCAGACCCCCTTCTTTCGTCCCGGCGGCAGGACCCCCGCCCAGCTTCGTCCGCTCACCCTCACGCCCGGCTTCGTCCAGACCGCGGAGGGTTCCATCCTGGTCTCCTTCGGGAATACCCGCGTCCTGACCAACGCCACCGTCGAGCAGGGCGTGCCCGGCTGGCTGCGCAACACCGGCCGCGGCTGGGTCACAGCGGAGTACGCCATGCTGCCCCGCTCCACGGTCACCCGCACGCCCCGCGAAAGTGAGCGCGGCAAGATCGGCGGCCGCACCCACGAAATTCAGCGCCTCATCGGCCGGAGCTTACGCTCTGTTGTGGACATGAGCGCCCTGGGGGAACGAACAGTCATCCTCGACTGCGACGTAATCCAGGCCGACGGCGGCACGCGCACGGCGGCCATCACCGGCGCGGCGGTCGCGCTGGCCCTGGCTCTGAACGCTCTGGTCGCGGCGGGAACGTTGAAGCATTCGCCGTTGAAGCAGCTTGTGGCAGCCACATCTGTCGGCATCGTGGGGGGAGCGGAGCTCCTCGACCTGTGCTACGAGGAGGACTCTCAGGCCGAGGTTGACATGAACGTCGTCATGACCGCCGACGGCGGCCTGATCGAGGCCCAGGCCACAGCCGAGAAGGGAAGTTTCTCCCGCGCGCAATTGAACTCGCTCGTCGACCTCGCCGAGGGCGGCCTCAAGGAGATCTTCGCCGCGCAGCGGGCCATCCTGGGGCAGTAATGCAGCCAGGCCGAAATCTCTATCCCGAAGATTCTCTGCCGTGCTAGCCTTTCTTCAGCGCACAAGGGCGCATCCGGTCCGCGGAAAGGACTGAAGTCCACCTGGCACGCACAACCCGTTTTGCGAACTGACTTTCTGCCCTCAATATGCGGACCGGGGCATACGAAAGGAAGTTCGTCATGCCGGTTCGACCTCTCCCGTCCCATCCCAGCCTCGACCACCTCAAACACCAGGCCAAGGCCCTGATGAAAGCCCATGCCGCGCGCAGCCTGGCCGCGGCGCAGCTAATCCGCGAGTTCCATCCCCGCTTCCGGGGCGCTACGGACGAGGCCATCTTCGCCGCCGAGTTCAAGCTCTCAAGCGCCCAGCTCACCATCGCCCGTGAAAGCGGATTCCCCAGCTGGACCCGTCTCAAAAGGCGCATTGAAAAGCCAGTTGCCGCCGATCGATTGGATCTGCCCCATCATGAGCGCATTGAAGATCCCGTCTTTCGCCGCGCCGTCGACCTCATGGACGCGGGCGATGTCGACGGCCTCCGCGCCCACCTCAGGCAACATCCAAACCTCGTGCATCAGCACGTAGTCTTTGAAGGAGAAAACTACTTCCGCAATCCCACGCTGCTGGAGTTCATCGCCGAGAATCCGATTCGCCGCGGCGCGCTGCCGGCCAATATTGATGCGATCGCCGAGGTTCTGCTCGATGCCGGTGCGGACCTGCCTGCCATCAACGAAACGCTCGGGCTGGTCACCTCCGGCCGCGTGGTTCGGGAATGCGGCGTGCAGATTCCTCTCATCGATCTTCTCTGCAGTCGTGGAGCGGACCCCGATGGCGCTTTGCAGACCGCGGTTGGGCATGGCGAGTTTGAAGCGGCCGGCGCTTTGCTCCGGTGCGGCGCTTCGCTGACACTGCCCGTCGCGGCAGCCCTGGGATACCTTGAGGACGCCCGCCGCATGCTTCCAGATGCAGCGCCAGAAGATCGCCACCGTGCATTTGCCCTGGCCTCGCAATTCGGTCATGTTGAGATTGTGAGTCTATTGCTCGATGCCGGGGAAGCTCCGAACCGGTACAACCCGCTCGGTTGCCATTCCCATTCCACGCCGTTGCATCAGGCCGCTTTGGCCGGCCATGAAGAGGTTGTCAGGCTGTTGGTCGAACGCGGAGCCCGCGTCGATTTGAAGGATGTGTTATGGCACGGTACTCCCGCCGACTGGGCGCATCACGCGGGCAAGACCGAACTGGAGTCCTACCTGCGCGCATTGGAGGATGAGGCTGGAAAGCTTGCGTGAGGAGGAGTCTCTATCCCAGCGCCGCGGCCAGCAGCAGTGTCGCCGCCAGTCCGGCCACCGACAGCACCGTCTCCATCACCGACCACGTCGTCAAAGTCTCCTTAACTTCCAGCTTGAAAAAAGAAGAAATCATCCAGAACCCCGGGTCGTTCACATGAGAAAGAATTAACGAACCGGTCCCCGTGGCCAGCACCAGCAGCTCCGGCCGCACTCCCGGGTGTCCCGCGAGCGGAGCCAGGACCGACGAAGCCACCGCCATGGCCACCGTCGCTGAGCCCATCGACACGCGCACCACCGCGGCCAGCAGCCACGCCAGCACCAGTGGCGGCATATGCGCGCCCAGGGCCAGGCTGACCGTCGCCTGAGCTGCGCCGGAATCCCTCAGCACGCCGCTCAAGCCGCCCGCAGCCGCCAGAATCACCAGCACGTTGGCAATAGGTTCGAAGGAATCCGTCGTCAGCCTGCGCAGCAGCTCCCGGCCATGGTGCTGTCCGGTCTGGATGTGTGGCCCCAGCGTCATCAGGGCTACCAGCACCGCGATCAGCAAAGCGATGTCGGGACTGCCCACAATATGCAGAGCCTGATTCAGGACGCCGGGCGCCGCGGCGATCGAGTCCGCCCAACTGCCCAGAAAGATCAGTGCAATGGGCAGCAGAACCGCTGCCGCGGCGCGCACCGGGCCAGCCGGCGGCGGCACGCTCCGCGCCGGCACTTTGCTGTGAGTTGCTGCGGCCGCTTCCTGCCGCTCGATCTGCATCTCTTCTTCCTGCGTAGGCGCGAAAAGAGGCAGATTCTCCTCTGCCGCCGCTCCAACCTTGCTATGCCGCTTGTCCCAGAAGTGAATGAAGATCCATCCCAGCGCCGGCCCGGCCAGCGCAGCGGCGGGCAGGCCCACCACCAGGCCCCAGAGAATGGTGCGGCCCAGGTCGGCGTGGTATTGCACCGCGGCCAGCATGGCGGCGGGATGCGGAGGCAGCGTGCCGTGCACGATGGAGAGCCCCGCCAGCAGCGGCATTCCCGCCAGCACCGGCGGCCGTCCGGTGCGCCGTGCCGCTTCTGCCACAATCGGCATCAGCAGCACCAGGCCTACCTCGAAGAAAACCGGCATTCCGACCACGATCCCCAGGACAAGCAGAGCCCAGGGCAGCCCTTTCGGACCGCACCCTTCCACCAAAAGCCTGCCCAGCGCAGTTGCGCCGCCTGAACTGGCTAGCAGCCGTCCCAGCACCGCGCCCAGCCCCAGAACGATGGCAATGTGGCCCATCAGGTTGCCCACGCCGGCAGAGAAAGAAAGCGGAACCTGCCTCATCGGCATCCCTGAGGCCACTCCCAGCGCCAGCGCCGCAACCGCCAGTGCCAACGCGGGATGAAGCCGGATCCGGGCGATAAGGAGCAGAAGCAGCAGCACCGCTCCTCCGGCGCAGGCTACCAGGTACCAGCTATCGGGGGAAGTTGCCGCGGCAGGGTTCACCGCCAGATTATTCCACAGCGCGGTCTGCATTCGCTCGCACCGGCTTCAGGAGCAAGGCGATGGCAGGAATCAACTGCCTGCCTGAATGCACGGCCCTACGTCAGAAGTCAGAATCGCGGCCTCTCCGCTTCACGGCACTTCGAGGGTCTTGCGCGATGCGCTCTGCCCAGGTTGAGCACCCAATTTTGTTTAGGGCAGCCGCAGCGGGAAGGTTCGCGTGCCAAAAAAGGAATTGGGAGAAGCAGCAGGGAAATTGCAGGCGTTTACCCCGGCCAGGCAACTCCTTTCTGTGTCCATCGGCACACTTTTCGATTGCGCGTCTCTGCTACCATAGGGACGATTGCAGTTCCTGCCGCCCGCGAGGCTGTTTCCTGCCCACCGGGCCTGAGCGCACAGGCGGCCCGATTCAATCGAGATCCATCCCAAGAAGGAGAATTCACCATGCCATTAGTCTCCATGCGGCAACTCCTCGACGAGGCCGCCAAGGGCGGTTACGGCGTCGGCGCATTCAACGTCAACGATA
>CAYUJM010000182.1:0-8521 GCA_964445025.1 uncultured Occallatibacter sp.
TGGTAATTCAGACGGAAGCATTCGTGCGCGATCCGGCTGGCACTCTGCCGCATTATCCGCTCTGGGACATGAACCGCGGCTTCGGTCCGTAGCACGCGTTGCTCTCCTTGGACAGCCAGCACGAGCGCTTCCGACACGTAGGTCGCACGGTTTCGCGTGAATTGTCGCCGCCCATCCGGTAGTAATGGCGCATTTTGCCCGGAAGCAATCCTTCAAAACGACTCTTCTGCAATGTGACTGAAGGACTCGACGAGCCCACCAGGACAAGGCATCGGAAGAGTCTTCTCCGATCCTTTCTTCAATAGTTTGTCGACCGTGTAGTGGCGCTTTGGTCGCTTGCCGCGATTGCCCCTGTGGCCGTTCGGTGGATCGACCCCCCGATCAACGCCGTCCATATCCAGCGCCGTTTCCAGGCTTGGATTCACCTCAAGCCGTATCAAGAACGCTACAGATTTATTCCGCTCAGCGAGATCTCGCCCAATCTCGAGCACGCTGTCATTGCGGCCGAGGACGCGCGGTTTGACGTCGCGAGCTGCAGTGCTAACCAGAATTTGTACAGCAAGAGCACAACAGAATTGCCGGCCCTCTATCTCCAGTTTCCCATCAATACAAACGGCGCCCAGTAGTACGGGTGTTCATAAGTCGATGGCACTTTTTCCCCCGGATGGGCGGTGGCAAAACCCCTGCCATTGGCGTCGGTCTCTAGCTTCACCTTACCCTCCAGCAGGTCCAGTTGCGCCTGACGCAGGGCCTCCGCCTTCGTCACCTTGCCAGCGCCGTCCGCCCAGCGCTTGTAGAAGCCGCCCATCAGCTCACCTGTGCTCGCGTCGTTGACCTCCCACAGAGACGAGATTACAGCTTTTGCTCCCTTCAATTGCGCCGTTGTGCCCAGCCCATCCACCTCGCGCCCGTTGCTGGCGTTCCCGCTCATCCCCGTCTCGCAGGCTGAGAGCGTTAACAGGTCGGTATGGCGAAGCGCCAAGTTTCGGTTGTCACGGAAGTCGGCCACGGTCAGGTGATAGCCCGCGCTGCCCCGGTCCTTTCCCGCCAGCAGCAGGTAGCTCTGGCTGTCGTTGCCCGGCTTGAAAACGAAGTGGCTGGCGATATGCACGACCCCGTGCCCACCGGCCAACTGGTCCTCCATTGCCTTCTCGGTAAACTGTCCGTTCAGTAGAATCGTCCCCGGCAAAGCGCCATTCGCTCCCTGCACATGCGCATCCTTCACCACGTCGTCCAATTCGCCAACCACTGCAGGCAGCGCCGCCAACCCCACTTCATACTGGCGCGAAATCCCCATCGCAGCCGCGCTCAGCTTCCTGACGTCCGGCGTCTCTCCCAGGTGCGCAATGCTCGCTGGAGTAATGGTCACCGAGTTGTACTTCTCCACCATGTACTGCTTGCCGTCGTAGAGCGCAGCCAAAGGAACGTAGCGCAGTACCCCATCCAGCGACCACACCAGCGTTTCAGCCTTGGCTTGATCCAGGTCCGCCTTTACCGGGGCAATGAGGATGGTGTACAACTCTTGCGCCTGCGGCCTGGGATCCTTCCCTGGGTCGCGCAGCACTTGTTGAAAATCCGAGACCTTCTTGTTGAGGTCCTTGTCGGAAATTGCATATTCCCGCGCCACGGTCGCTGCTGCCGTAATTACGATCACACGGTAGTGGTCGTTTGTGACCATCGTGTACAGCGCCACTACGTGTGGAGTCTCGGCAATCTGGTCCTCCAGCAGGCTCACGTCCCCCTTCACATCAGCCACCTGCCTGTTAGCCTCGCTGTTCTTTCCGAAGATCGCATAGAGCCGATCGTAGTAGTCGTTCAGTCCCTTGCTGGCTGCGTCGAGCTGGTCGGATAGTCGCTGGTACTGCTTCTCCTGCTCCGCCGTGCGGGATCTGATCTTCTTCAATTGCGCCCACCGCTCTCCAAGCGAAACAAGCTGCGCGGTGGACTTTTCAAAGTCTTCCTCCGCTTCCTTCTCCGCCGGTGTCAGGGTCAGCGGGCTGAGCGTGTTCGCCGTCTCGCCACGCGTGTAATCCGAGTACTCCTGCAGTTTAAGAAAATCCAGCACCTGCTGCGCCTCCGGTAACCGCTCCTGCGCAATCAGCAAATCGGCCAGATTGTGATAATAGTCGGCATTCGAGGAGAGAAAGCTCTTCTGCAGCTCTCTGTCGAGGCCCTGGATGTTGGCTCTCACCTGCTGCAAGAGGTTGACCGCCTGTTTGCCATAAAAGATGGCCAGGGCGGGCTGCAGAGTCCTCTGATTGAGCATCATGTTATCGAATACATGCGCCTCCAGAAGCGGGTCGCCAACTGCGGAAGCTAGCGGCAGAGCCTGGTTGTAGTAATTCAGCGCCTCCTGCCTCTTCCCTAGAGCGTTGTAGACCTCACCGATCCCCCTCAACGTCTCGGCCTTCTCGTCCGGGTCCCCTACGGCATGGAAAATGCGCAGGGCCTGATTGAGATAGTCCAGCGCCTTCTGCTTCTCTCCAAGATCGTTATAGACATTGCCGATGTCGTTCAGCGCGTATGCCTCGCCGTCCCGGTCACCCATCTGACGATAGATGGGCAGGGCCTTGTCGTAATATTCCAGAGCCTCCTGTTTCTCCCCAAGATAGGAGTAGATGACGCCGATAGCGATCAGCGCGTTTGCCTCGCCGTCGTGTCCGCCTAGGGCATAGAAAATGCGCAGGGCCTGGTTCAGAAAGTCCAGCGCCTTCTGCTTCTGTCCAAGTTCGGAGTAGACACTGCCGATGTCGTTCAGTGCGTATGCCTCGCCGCTGCGGTCACCCATTTGGCGACAGATGGACAGGGCCTGGCTGTAGAACTCCAGCGTCTTCTGCACCTCTCCAAAATCTAAGTTGAGACGACCGATAATAACCAGAGTGCGAGCCTCGCCGTAGCGGTCGCCCATCTGGCGAAAGATGGACAGGGCCTGATTGCAATACTCCAGAGCCTTCTGCTTTTCGCCCAGAGCATAGTAGAAAACACCGGTGCGCCTGAGGATCGCCGCTTCCAAATCGCGGTCTCCGGCACGTTGGGCCAGCGGCAAGGCTCTATTCTGAAGGTCCAGCGCCTTCTGATTCTGGCCGAGAGTGTATACGACCGACGCAATCCCATTCAGCGAGGTGGCCTGACCCCGCAGGTCGCCGGAAGCAGTGGCCAGATCCAGCGCCTGCTGAAAATCCTTCAGAGCCTCATCATTTAGCCCCTGTTCGCTATTGCAGTCCGCAATCCCATTCAGCGCGGCAGCTTGCTCCTTGGTATCGTTCGCGGAACGAGCCAGCGTCAGCGCCTGGTTGTAGTCGTCGAGCGCCTTCAGGTGTTGAGAAGTTCGAAAGTGCACATCACCTATCTGGTTAAGCGCCTTTGCCGCGGCCTTCGCGTCGCCCGCCGAGTGTGCCGTTTTGAGCGCGTCCCGGAGCTTGTCTAATTCAGTCTGGACCTCAGCCGCCAGTCGCGGCTCCGCTGCCGAGCCGGCCTGTGTTGTCTGTTGTTCAGTCTGGCCCTTCAGGCTAAAGGGCAGCGCCAAGGTCCCAGCCAGAGACAGCAGCAGCCCACCCGCAAGGCGGTAGGAAAAGCAACGTGCATTCGCCATGGCGAAACCTCACAGTACAGGAGGGTTGGGCACCAATCGAATGCGAAGTATTCTACTCCTGGAAAGCGATGTGGAATGTGAGCCGGCGCTGCTGGGGGTGAGCTAGAAACGGAAATCGGCAGCCAGTCAATATTCGCGCCTAAATCACCCGCCGTCCGATCGTTTTTCCGGCTCCGGTCGGTTGGTCCTCACAAAACAACATCCAAAACAAGTCGCCCCTGCCTGCGCCGAGGGCCATGCGGAGGCAGAACTCGCGCTGTCGCGCAGAGTTGCGGGCCACAATTAGCATGATCACGTTCGTGAGAGCGATCAAAAGCACGAGCGAGACCATGACCATCAGCAAGCGCAGCGCCTTGCTGAAATCTCGATCGTCGCTCCGAAAGTTCTTCGCATCTTCGAAGCTCAATACTGGAAGCTGTTCTCCTTTTTCTGGAGAACCAGCGATGTATGCGGCCCTCTGAAAAACAGGCTGCACTTTGCTCAGGACTTGTTCGCGAGTGACTCCTGGAGCAAGGCGGGCGAGGAGGGTGAGACACCACCAAACAGAGTCCTCCTGGTAGAGCTTGCCTCTAAGCTGGGGATTGGACAGGACATTGAATTTCGGACGATTTTGCAGCGGAATCCAGAAATCCAGCGATGAGCCCGATTCGGTGCCCTCAAAGCCCCGTGCCGCCACTCCCACGATGGTGAACGGAACGCCCTTAACATAAATGATTTTCCCAAGTGCGCTGGCTTCCCGGGAAAAGCGTCGCCTCCACGAGTGCATCCCAGGCTGGCGAATATCCATTTGGCCGGGCGGATATCTGCTTAGAACCAACGGCTGCCGATAGGTAACCGGCAGATGGCTTCATTTCAGTTAATGCAATGTTTTGGAGCCTTCGCGGGAACCCCGCTACCCACAGGCGAAATCCCATCAATCAGGACCGGTAAACGTCCCAGGGTCCAGAATCAGTGCCGCGCCTGTATGGTCGCCCATCCGTCCCCAACCCCAATTTTTCCCAATCTCCGCTTTCCCCGTAATCCGCCCAGAGCTCATGCTTTGCAAGCCAGATTACAATCTGGACAGGGTGTCGAGTCCGCACCCGTGTCCATACATAAACCGGATGTGTCGGTGTGGACGGGCTCTGCATTTGAATAGCAATAGATGACCGCGTTCAATTAGTGCTTAGCGTGGACAACATGAAGGCCAGCGTGTCCGGGCGCGAGTCCATGAACGGCGCCGCCGAACCTGGACGCGATCTCCTGGAAATCGATGTCTTCGATGGCACAAAATCCGTGCGAGCGAAGAATCGCCGCCATGCCAGCCGGCTCGAAACGGCTGTCCGAACGTTCACCAATTTTCTCAAGCTGTTCGGCCCGCGCCTTTTCTATTTGCCTTAGCTCTTCTGAGAATGCCTCGGGAGGTTCCATGTAGTCGAACACCACCTCCGGGTTCTGATTTGACGACATGTAGTCCAGAGTGCGGCCGATCGCGTCCTGGGTCAGATAGGGCACAACCCCGAGCCAAGCGAAAAACGCGGGCGAGTTCTGTTCAAAGCCTGCGGCGGCGAGCTTCTCTCCAACATCGTCCCGCTCGAAATCGACCGGCACGAGAATAAGCCATGGCGGAAGTGCGATTTCAGCTTCGGCCAGGCGCTCGCGTTTCCATACCTGCGTCGCGGGGTGGTCGACTTCATAGATGCGGATTTGTCGTGCGCCATGGGGATTTCGGAGAGCGAAAGTGTCGAGTCCGGCGCCAAGAATGACGATCTGCCGAACCCCTCTTCCGACAGCTCTTGACAAAGCATCTTCCGCAATCCGGCTTCGCGCGGCGGCGAACAGACGTCCGATGCTGGCCAAGGGGTGTCTGTTCGCAAATTGAAGCACGTCCTTTTCGTCTTCACACAGGATCTTCATGGCAAATGGGTCATCGAGGATTGAGCCATGATCGAGCACCTGATGAGCAGCTCGTTGTCGGGCGATCATCAGGGCTGTGCGGCTGGGTTCATTAGGCTTCATGTTCGAGGTCTCCGTTCTCATCAATAGCTGATCCCACGAGCTGTCGTATGCGCGACTGGCGCCGTGCACACCGGGATCTTCCGCTCAATTAGATACCTCCCTAATCCGGTCCCAGGAGGAGAGCTTTAAACCCGTCACGCGGCCAGTCCGCCGGAACTCGTACGTATCCCGAATAGAATCGCGCGAGCAGCCAGGAGGTGTCGATGGAGATGCATGCCTTCCTGTCTAAGCAAGCATCCATGAGTTCAGGTTTTATTGTCGCCTACTCTTCCCTGACGTGATCTATCTCACGTCACTTCCGGTTTGCGGTTACTCGACCGAAACCTTCGAGTAGCTCCAAGCCGGGATATCTCGCTTGCGGAAGCGAAGCGAGCAATACTTTAAAATCCCCCTATGCGATCCGTTTTGCTTTTTGACCACTGCCGCAGATCCACCCTCAAGTGGGCAATCCTATCGATGTTGGCTTGCACGATATCCCTGGCAAGAGGGCAAACGCCTCAGGATTTCCAGCCGCTGACTCCTTTGGAAAAGAAAATGGCAAGTGCGATCGACGCTCATCTGGCGGACGACGAACTGCTTTTGGAACAGATTGTGGATATCAACAGCGGCACCATGCATTTGGCCGGGGTGGAGAAGGTAAAGGACGTTCTGGCGCCCAGGTTCGAGGCTTTGGGATTCCAAGTCCAGTGGATTCCGATGCAATCGCAGACCGGACGCGCCGGCGATCTGGTTGCCGAACACCTGTGTCCTCAAGGCGAAGACCGCTGCGGCAAGCGCATGCTGTTAATCGGGCACATGGACACGGTCTTCGAGCCGTCGAGCCCGTTCCAGAAATACTCCGTCGTTCCCGGCACGGATGGCAAGGTGGCAACCGGCCCCGGCGTCGCTGACATGAAGGGTGGGCTGGTCATCATGTTGTCCGTGCTGCATGCCATGAAAGAGACGGGAGCGCTCGACCACGCGGAAATTCGTATCGTTCTCAGCGGCGATGAGGAACGAACCGGCGTTCCAATAGAAGCAGCCCGGCGCGACATGATCGCTGCGGCCAAACACAGCGATGTGGCCCTCGAATTCGAACCCAGCGCACGGCTGAACGGGCAGGATACGGTGAGCATCGGACGGCGCAGTTCAACTACGTGGCATCTGGAGGCGAGCGGTCTGAGCGGCCACTCGTCACAGATCTTCGGTCCTCGGCTCGGATACGGAGCGATTTACGAGATGGCACGCATCGTCGACGCCTTTCGCCGCGAGCTTCCCGAAGATGGCCTCACGTTCAGTCCCGGCCTGATTCTGGGCGGCGCGACCGCGGAGCCCAACGCCGACGCTACCGGCGGCTCGGCCACAGGTAAAGCCAACGTTATTGCGGCTTCGGCTATGGCGACCGGCGACATTCGCACCCTCGACAACGAGCAGACCCGGCGCATCGAGGACAAAATGCGCAAGATCGTTGCCGCGCACCTGCCGCAGACCGATGCGAAGATCAGCTTCGACGAGGGTTATCCGGCGATGGCAGCGACTGCGCCCGGCAGTGAGTTGTTGCGACAATGGAGTGAGATCAGCGTGGCGCTCGGCCTGGGTCCAGTGGCCGAGAGCGGAGTGATGACACGCGGCGCGGGGGATATCGCATTTGCAGCGCCGTACACGGCCGGCCTGGTCGGCGTCGGCATGTTGGGCGAGGGCTATCATGCCGAAGGCGAGAAGGGGTATCTTGATTCGCTGGCGCCACAGGCCAAGCGCAACGCGATCTTAATGGAGCGCCTGAGCCAGGAGCCGCCCGGCACTCTATCCCCAAAGTGACTTCACAGGACTCCAGAGCTACCACTCCATTCGGGCTTTCTCCAGATTGGATGCGTTCTGTCCGAAGAGCCTGTGATTCAGGAATTACTTCACGGTGAAGGGGTAAGCAAAGACGGCGAATGCAGGTTACGCTGTGGCATCGAGCGTGGACGCGGTCGCCGAGGTTGACGTGTTCGCGGATGCTGTCGTGTCCGAGCTCTGGCTCTGCAGGAAGGCCTGCACCAGCTCAAATCCTGAGCCACCGGAGTAGCCCTGATGGGAGCCAAAGCCGCCGACGCCCGAGCTGCTCTGGGTGCTATCGAGATCCTGCGTGAACTGGGTGAAGGCCTGCTGGGCTGCGGAGAGGTTTCCGGACTGGAGAGCGGCGCCGATAGCCTGGAAGTCTTGGCCCAGCTGGCTAAGCGAGTTGGTGCCGGCGGAGCTGCTCGAGGTCGATGTTCCGGAAGCGGTCGAGTTGGATGTTCCGGTGGAGCTCGATGTGCCTGTAGAGCTGGATGAGCTGCTCAGACTGGACTTGAGTACCTGGAGAAGGGAGGACAACGTGTCGCCGGTGTGATGTCCGTGATGGTGATAGCCGTCATCGGGGGACGGTTGTTGGGCACTGCCGCTTTGCAGGGCCTGCCGAATCTGGGAAAATGCCTGCTGCGCGCCGGAGAGATTGCCGGACTGCAGGTCCTGCGCGAGGACCTGGAAATCGAAAACGAGAGGGGATTCCGCTGGTGGTATCCCGGTGGTGCTGGTTGAAGACGCGGTTGAGGACGCGGATGAGGCCGTCGAGGATGCGGGCTGGACGTCCTGCGAGAGGGTGACGAAGTCCTGCTGGGCTGCGGAGAGGTTGCCGCTCGAGAGATCCTGGCCGAGCTGCTTGAATTCCTGCAGAAACTGATAAATCTCATTGGATTGGGAAAAGCTGTTTACGGGGATGACGGCGCTCGACATGATAGGTGTCCTCCTGTTTGACTGCTCCAGAAAGAGCTCTTTTCCGGACTCACGATCCATTCGGCACATTGGTGGAATTTTTTAGCTGAAATCTCACTTTTTGGTGCCAGTTTCAGGGAGCTGTACCTCCGGGTGCACCCCCCGCTTCTTTCTTCGAACGTGGAAAGCTCGCGTCTCCGCCTGGACCTCAGGCCC
>CAYUJM010000183.1:0-8459 GCA_964445025.1 uncultured Occallatibacter sp.
AGCAGACATCGCAGCCCATGGGCAGGCCGAGCAGCTTGCCGCAGAAGTGGTCTTCTAGGCCGGCGCGGGCAATCTGCTTGCCATCGTAAAGATATTCCGGGCCGATGAAGCCCACCACCGTGTTCACCAGCATGGGCCGGAAGCGCCGGGCCACGGCGTAGGCGCGCGCCTCCAGCGTCTGTTGATCGACTCCCAAACCGCCGGCGCCGTGGTGCGCGTTGGCGGAGAGCGCGGAGCCCTGGCCGGTCTCGAAGTACATGATGTTGTCTCCGGTTTGCCCGTCGGCGCAGACCGCGCCGCGCTTGAGCGCCCGCCCGGCTTCGTGGGCTTCGGCCAGCAGCGCCAGATTTACACCAAAGCTGCGGTTGGCGGCCTCCGTTCCCGCAATCGATTGAAAGATCAGGTCGACGGGCGCGCCCGCGTTGAGCGCGGCCATCTGCGTGGTGATGTGGGCAAGCACGCAGCTCTGCACAGGGATTTGAAACCTCTGGCGCAGCGCATCGATCATGCGCAGCAGGCCGGCGGTGACAGCCACGTTATCGCCTGCCGGGTTGATGCCGATGACCGCGTCGCCGGAGCCGAGGAGCAGCCCGTCGAGAATCGCCGCGGCGATGCCGGCAGCGTCATCCGTGGGGTGGTTCGGCTGCAGCCGCGCGCTGAGCCGGCCCGGCAGCCCCACGGTGGTGCGAAAATGCGTGACCACGCGAATCTTCTGGGCGGCCGCGATCAGGTCCTGCACGCGCATCAGCTTGCTTACGGCCGCTGCCATCTCCGGAGTGATTCCCGGCGCGAGAGCGGCAATCCGGTCCGGAGTGGCGTTGTCTGATAGTAACCAGTTGCGCAACTCGCCCACGGTGAACGAACGGATCGGCGCGAAGGTCTCCACGTCGTGCGTATCCACAATCAGGCGCGTGACCTCGTCGTTTTCATAGGGTACGACCGCTTCCTCGCAAAAGCGCGCGAGCGGCAGATCGGCCAGCGCAAACTGCGCCGCCACGCGCTCCTCAGCCGACTCCGCGGCCACACCGGCCAGCACATCTCCGCTGCGCGGTGGCGTGGCTTTGGCTAGCAGATCGCGCAGATCTGCGAAGGTGTACCGCGTGCTCCCGATCGTGTGAGTGAAAGGCATTTGGCCGATCCCGTGGCCTCTCCAGAATAGCCGCAATCCGCAGACGCGCAACGGCTGCCGGCGCCACGCACGCCTGAAATGTATCCTGTGCAGGAGGTGACCCCTGTTATGACGCGCACCGCTCTGGGGATCGAGTTTCTGCTGCTCTTTGTGGCATTGCCGCTGGGCTACCGCTTCTCGCCGGTGCGGCTGCCGGCTCTCCCGCTTTTATGGGCAGTGGCCGGCTACGCGCTGTGGCAGTTGCTGCGCAACTCCCGCTTTGACCGCGCGCGCCTCTGGAGTGCCGGCCAGCTGCCTGCGCAGCTGGGAGCAATTTTCGCCATTTTTGCCGTTGTAGCCCTGGCGTTATGGCTGGGAGTGCGGCGTTTTGCGCCCAACCTGGAATGGAGCTTCGTCCGCCAGAGCCCGGTCTTCTGGGCCGTAGTTATGGTGGCCTACCCGGTAGCCTCGGTCTATCCGCAAGGACTGCTCTACCGCGCCTTTTTCTTTGAACGGTATGCGCCGCTGTTTCCCGGCAAGTGGGCCATGATTGTGGCCAGCGCCCTGGTCTTCGCGTTTCTGCACATCATCTTCCGCAACTGGCTGGCCGTAGCGCTCACGTTCGCGGGTGGCCTGCTTTTTGCAATCCGATACGCAGAGACCGGTTCGCTGGCGACTTCGAGCTTTGAACATGCTTTGTATGGCTGCTGGCTGTTCACAGTGGGGCTGGGACAGTATTTCTACCACGGGAGCATTGCCACTCTAGGCTCGGTGATGCGGCGGTAAGATCGAGGACCGCGAGGTTTCCGCAGGTGGCCTATCTTCCGCAGCTCTCCGAGTCTCTAGCGGCTCAGTTCGTCCTCTTCGTGAAACGGAAGTTCTGGATGCGGCCGGCATCGAGGATAAAGCCGGAGATGTGCTGGCTCGCGTCGCGCGTAAATCGGATTGTGCCGATATCGCCGGTGAAAACATCCTGTGTCGCCGGCCGCAACACGTCGGGCTTATGCTTCAGGCGCAGGAGAGTCAGTTTGCCGTCCTGTAGAGCAATGCGGTAAACGGGGTCGATCTCCTCGCTCACAAAGGCGCCGGGGTACTCGGCCAACTGGGCGGCTGTCGGGTCGAAGGACGTGACGGCCTCGTAGATTTCCGTTTTGCCTCCGTCGGAGAACTGCTCCAGCCGGCGTGGCTTGCCCGCAGCGGCGGGGACAAAATGAACGTCGACTTCATCGCCCCAGGGAACATCGGCTACGTGGAAGTGAGCCGGGGCAAACTGCTTCAGCTCGTGGAAATCGTCTCGCCCGATATCGACCTGCAGCTTTCCGTCCTTGAATTGCACCTTGGCGAAATCGTCTTCGTCCCGGCCCCAATACGTCCCGGCGATCTCCGCCATCTGTGCCGCGGTCAGTGGCGCAAGCGGCACGGGCTGTCTGGTCGATGCCTTTGCGGCAGTTGCCGCCGCCGCTGTTTTGGGCTGGTCCTTCACCGCTGCGGTTGCGGCTGCCGCGATCTCCCTGGCCAGCACAATATCCGCAACCTGGCGGGCCAGCGCACTGGGATTCGTGTCGGCAAGGTTGCACAGCACCGCGGCGGAGAAATGCTGATCGGGAAAGCGCGTCATGTCGGAGCGATAGCCGGCGTCTGCGCCACCATGATCCACGGTCGACAGACCCTTGTATGTGCCCAGCACCAGGCCCGAGGTGTAGTCCTGCAACTCGCCGCTGTTCAGCTTGCCGCGCTCCAGCATCTGCTGGATGAAAGCGGGCCCTCCAACGCGGGGATTGTAAAAATTCTCGTCCCACAGCTGCAGGTCCTCCACCGTCGTGTGCAGGCTGGTGGCTCCGGTGGTGTCGAAGTTGGTCAGATTCATGCGGAAGGCCTTATCCTTGCCGTCCCGCTCGTAGCCCAGCGCGTCGTGCTTGATCACTTCCTCGTGGTCGTCGCGGAAGTGCGTGTGGGTCATGCCCAGCGGCGCGAAGATGTTTTTGTCGGTGAATTCGCGCAGCGACATGCCGCTCACGCGCTTCACAATCAGCGCCAGCAGGGTGAAGCCGGTGTTCGAGTACATGTACTTTTCGCCCGGCTTGAAGTTGAGCGCCTTCTGGTGGACGAGGACGGACATCACGTCGTCGTCGGTAATCAAATCCTGCGAATAGCGCCACCCGGCCAGTTCCAGCAGGGACCATTGGTCGCGCAGGCCGCTGGTGTGGTGCATCATGTGGCGCAACGTGATGTGCTCGCCGAAGTCGGGCAGCTCCGGGATGTACTTATGCACATCGTCGTCGAGCGAGAGCTTGCCCTGCTGGGCGAGCAGCAGGATGGATGCGGCGGTGAACTGCTTGGACATGGAAGCCACATGGAAGACGGTAGCTGGCGTGATGGTCACGTCGTCATTGAGGTTGGCCATTCCGTAGCCGTGCTTGTAGACGAACTGGCCGTCCATGTAGACGCCCAGCGCGCAGCCCGGCGAGTCGGTGCGGTTCCACTTCTCGAAGACCTTGTCCACCTGCGCCGCGACATCCGGTGAGAGAGACTGTGCGCTGGCCAGACTGGAAGCGAGAAAGAGCGCGTGGATGGCGACGAGCACTGGCATCCGCATCATGATGGCTTTCCTCCGGGCGTGAGTTGCCGGGCGAAGATCGATTCGGACAATTCTCACAGGCCGGAGGCAGGTGCGCAAGGCGAAACCTGCCGGGAAAACCCAAGGGCTCCCGCTTGTTCTCAAAAAAAGGAAAAGGCCAGCCGAATTTGGCTGGCCCTTCTTGCGTACGTGCTTGCCGGCTCAGGCCGGGTGAGAAACCTCAACAATCTTTGCGCCGGATCAATCGAGCGTAACTACCCCTTCATTGAAGCCGCACGCGCCGAAACCCCGCTCAGCTCCGCAGCGCGCGCCTCAGCATATGCCGCAGCGCCCAGCAGCGCGGCGCGGCTCTCCAGGATAATGCGCACCGGCATATTGATGAGCAACTGGCTCAGCCGGCCCTTGTCGGTGAATGCCTTCATGAAGGTGCCGTCCTTCAGCTTTTCCAGGATGCGCGGAGCGATGCCGCCGCCGACGTAGAGTCCGCCGACCGAGAGCACCTTGAGAGCCAGGTTGCCGGCCTCGGCGCCGTAGGCAGAGACGAACATGTCCATCGCCTTTTCGCAGATTTCGCTCTTGGCCGTCAGCGCCATCTCGGTGATGACGGAGTTGGGGTCGTGGACCGCGGCGAATTTTTCGGTGAGCCAGGCCGGCTCATCCATGCCGCGGACCTCGCGCAAAAACTGGTAGATGCTGGTAAGGCCCATGCCGGCTACGACGCGCTCGAAGCTCACGCGGCCGTTGTATTTCTCACGCAGGTAGCGGAGCAGGTCGATCTCATCCTCGTTGCGGGGCGCGTAGTCCGCGTGGCCGCCCTCAGAAGGGTATGGGACATGGCTGCGGCCGTTCCACACCAGCAGGCCCTCGCCCAGGCCGGTTCCGGCGGCGATGAGGGCGCGATTGCCGATCTGGCTGGGGTCGCCCTCTGAAAGGGTGTAGATCTGATCCGGGGAGAGCTCGGCGACGCCGTATCCATTGGCCTCTAGGTCATTGATCAGGAAGACATGCTCGATGTCCAGGCCCGCTGCGAGCTCGCGGCTGTCCAGGGTCCACGGCAGGTTGGTCAGGCGCAGACGGCCGTCGCGTACCGGCCCCGGCACGCCAAAACACGCTGCGGTTACCTTGTCTCCGCCCAGAAACTCCTTAACGATGACTTCGAGGCCCGGATACTCCTTAGCCCTGTAGACCTTGTCCCGTGTGTACTTCAGCTTGCCATCTATAAAGTCATACAGCGCCAGGTCGACCTTGGTGCCGCCTACGTCTCCCGCCAGAATCATCGTTCCCTCTCCAAAAACCCACAGCCTTCCCCGTCAGTTGCGGGCAAAAGCGCAGCTGCAGCCTTATCCAGAATCAGCGTAAGTATACCGCTCGCAGGCCATATCAGTTGACTGGGCAGCCGCTCCAGATCGAGTGGGCCGGTTAAAACTTCGTTCAAAACGGAGGCCTTGTCCTCGCCGGCGATGAGGAAGAAAACCGATCTGGCGTGGTTGATGACCGGCCAGGTGAGGGTGATGCGCCAGCTTTCTTTCTGCTGCGGCACATGGTTGGCCACGGCCAGGCGGCCAAGCTCGTGGATCGCCTCGGTGTGCGGGAAGAGCGAGGCCGTGTGTCCGTCGGGGCCCATGCCCAGGGAGATAAGGTCGAAGCGCGGGCTCTCGGCGCCTTCCAGCCGGAAGCTGTTGCGCAGCTCTGACTCGTAAAGGGCGGCGGCGGCTTCGGGCTCGAGTTCGCCTTGGATGCGGTGGATCCGTTCCGGCCGCAGCGGAACGCGGTCCAGCATGGCCTCCCGGGTCATGCGGTAGTTGCTGTCGGCGTGGTCCGGCGGCACGCAGCGCTCGTCGACCCAGTAGATGTCGAGCGCGTCCCAGGGCATGTGGTTGCGCCAGGGCTCTTTCGGATCGGCCAGGAGAGCAAATGTGTCCTTTGGCGTGGATCCCCCGCTGATGGCCACCCGCGCCCGTCCCCGCGCTTCCACGGCTTCGCCGATCATCTCCAGGAAATATTGCGCCGCATGGCGTGCCAGGGCTTCCGGATCCGGTTCCACGTAGTATTTGATCTTCAACTGCCTGGTCGCGCGCATTCGTTCCTCCCCCTTCTTTAAGGTACGCGAAAAGTTCCAAGATGCCTGTGAGATGCGGGTTGATTCACTTGGATTCAACGGGGATGGCGCCGTCGACCTGGACACAGGGTGTCCGCTTAGGAGTTGAATTTGCACTGCAAGCGAAGCTTCGCGGCGCAGTAAAGAAAAGGGAGTTGCCACGAACTGGCTCTGCCCGGTTCACACGTGGATGAAGGACGTTGTCCTTCATCCCGCGAAGGAGATCAGCTCGCTATCGCCCCAGGTAGTCGCGGTACTGAGTCTCGACAACGCCGGCGGCGCGTGCCAGTGCCAGCTTGGACAGGTTGTACTGGTAGAGGCTCTCCACCAGGTTGCTCTGCGCCGAGGCCAGCGTGGCCTGGGCGGTGACCAGGGGCAGATTGTCGTCTACGCCGGCGCTGACGCGGTCGGTCTCGTCGCTCAGAGCGCGCGTAGCCAGGTCAACGTTAGAACGAGCCACCTGCACCAGTTGTGCGGCAGAGCCTGTATCCAGCAGCGCGGAGCGCACCTGCTGGTCAATGTGGCTGCGCAGGTCGGCGAGTTGATTGTTGATGGCGTCCAACTGGGCCTGGGCAGCCTCGGTGTCACCCCGCAGCTTGGCCTCACGGAAGAGCGGCACGCTCAAGGTGCCCTGGGCAGCGAAAGTTCCGTGGGTATTGACGCCGGTCACTGTCGTGGTGCCGTAATAGCCTCCGAAGGAGAGAGTGGGCAGGCGCTGGCTGCGATAAGCGGCATGGATGGCCTTGTACTCGACAGCCTGGTTCTGCAGGTTCTGGTAATCCTGGCGGTTCTTGTAGGCGACGGCTCGGACTTCTTCCGGGGTTTGCTGGACTAGATCGCTGTACGGTGCGGGGTCGGTGAGAACAACTTTCTGGCCAGGGGCCACGCCGATCTCTCGCTTGAGCAGGATCAAGTCCTTCTCCAGTGCGTTCTCGGCCAGGATGAGGGACTGCTGCTGCGCCTGCAACTGAACGCGGGCGCGGAGCTCGTCAAGGTTGGCGGCCGTGCCGGCTTCGTGCGCTGCGTGGGCCTGGCTGAGCAGAAGCTGGTCCTCAGCTTCAAGCGCCTTGGCGTTGTCCACCTCGCTGGAGGCGGCAATGGCGTGGAGATACGCCGAAGCCACCTGCTGGACAACTTCACCGCGGGCCGACATTTTTTCGAAGTATGCCGATCGCTCCGCGGCTCCGGCGGCCTTCCATCCGGCAATGACGGGACCGGAAAACAGAGTTTGGCTGAAGAGAATCTGGCCCTGCGTCAATGTGTCGCGCGTGATGAAGCTGAGCCCGGTTGGAGGCTTGCCGCTGGGAAACAGAGAACTGAACGCGCCGATGATGCCGGGCCTGAAGCCGAGGGCCGAAAGGTTGTGCATGTAGGCGCCGGTCGAACCGGAGAGAATGACGGTGGGAAGAAACTCCTGAAGAGCCTCGTTCTTTTCGCCCTTGAAGATCTTTTCGCCCTGCTCTGCTTCCTTGAGGCCCAGATTGTTCTTGAGGCCCAACCCGATGGCCTCGTCCAGGGAAAGCCTGAGTGTGTCATCGCTGGCCGGATGGAGAGTGACACTGCCGTAGAACGGATTGGCGGCAGAAGTGGGATTCGGTCCCTGCGCGCGCAGCGGAGCCGGCGCGAATGCCAGGGACAGAATTAGCACCAGACCGGCTGCGGCGACCGGTGAGCTCGCCTGCCGGGAGACAAAATGATCCTCTCGATTCACTGCCATTATTCTCTCATTATCCGATGAAGCAGCAGGCGGGCGGGATTCCGGAATAGGCCGAAAAACACGTCTGGCGGACACAAACCGTAAGCCGCCCGTCCTAGATCTGCTGCTTCATCCATCGGCCGCGGCGAAAGAGCAGGATGCCCGCCGCCGCAATGCAGCATTCTGCGATGACGATGGCCAGGAATGCGCCCTCGGAGCGAAGGTGGAGCAAGACGGCCAGGGCCCAGGCCAGCGGCAGTTCCAGCACCCAGAAGCCGAAGAAGTTGACGATGGTCGGGGTCAGCGTGTCTCCGGCGCCGTTGAAGGCCTGCAGCATCACCATTCCATAGGCGTAGCCGACGTTGCCGCAACTCAAGGTGCGCAGCGCCATGGCGGCAATGGGAACCACAGCCGGGTCGTCCACAAAAAGGCGGACGATGGGCGAGGCAAAGACAAAAAAGAAGATGCCGATGCTCCCCAGGAAGAGCATGTTGTAAAGGCCGGTGCGCCAGACAGCCAGCGCTGCGCGGCCAGGACATCGCGCGCCCAGATTCTGGCCCACCAGCGTAGCCGCCGCATTGCTCAGCCCCCACGCTGGCAGGATAAAGAACACGACGATGCGGATGGAGATGGTGTAGCCCGCTACCGCTGCCGAACCAAAGAGAGAGATGATGCGCACCAGGCCGATCCAGCTGGCGTTGGCAATGGCGAACTGCAGGATGCCGGTAACGGAGACGCGCAGAAGCCGGACCATGACGCGCAGGTTCAGGCGCAGGTGGCGCGCCAGCACGTGAATGCGCTCCGTGCCCTTGAGCAGCCGGTAGAACTGGTAGAGCACGCCAATGCTGCGCCCTGTGAATGTGGCCAGTGCCGCGCCGGTCACGCCCATGTGCGGAAACGGGCCGAGGCCGAAGATAAGGCAGGGATCGAGGATCAGGTTGATGATGTTCGACACCCACAGCAGGCGCATGGCGATGGC
>CAYUJM010000184.1:0-8450 GCA_964445025.1 uncultured Occallatibacter sp.
TCATGCCGCCGCCCACCAGCTTCTTGTACTTCACCAGCGCCAGGTCGGGCTCAATTCCCGTGGTATCGCAGTCCATCATGAAACCGATGGTGCCCGTGGGAGCCAGCACCGTGGTCTGCGAGTTGCGATAGCCGTGGCGCTCGCCGAAGATCAGCGCTGTGTCCCAGCTCTCGCGGCTGGCGTCGATCAGCGCGTCGAGCTGCGGCACGTTGAATGGCTCGCCGGTCTGCCGCGACTTGCCGATCTTGTTCACTTCCGCGCGGTGCATGCGGATCACGTCCAGGAAGGGCTCGCGATTCACATAGTAGCCGGGGCACGCGCCGCCCTGGCGTTCCACGTTCGCTGTCAGCGGCGTGGCCGAAGCGATCGGGGGACAATTGGCCGCAATCACCGCCGATTGCAGGTAAGCCTGTCCGCACATGATCGCCGTCAGGGCCGCAGCCAGGTCGCGTCCCGCCGCCGAGTCGTACGGCAGCCCGAAGGCCATCAGCAGCGCGCCCAGGTTCGCATATCCCAGTCCAAGCGGACGGTAATCGTGCGAGTTCTTCGCGATGGCTTCGGTGGGGTACCCGGAGTTGTCCACCAGGATCTCCATCGCGGTGATTACCACCGAGATCGAATGCCGGTAGGCCGGAATATCGAAGACGCCCGCCGGAGTCACGTACTTCATCAGGTTGAAGCTGGCCAGGTTGCAGGCTGAGTTGTCCAGGAACATGTACTCCGAGCAGGGATTCGACGCATTGATGCGCGCCGTGTTCTTGCTCGTGTGCCACTTGTTGATGGTGGTGTCGAACTGCATGCCCGGATCGCCGCACAGCCAGGTGGCCTCGGCAATCTTTTTCATGATGTCCCGCGCCTTGTACGTGGCCACCGGCTCATGGCCCTTCACCGTATAGGTGGTGAAGTCGCCGTCGCTCTCGTAGGCGCGCATGAACTCGTCGCTCACCCGCACCGAGTTGTTGGCGTTCTGGAAGAAGATCGACGAGTACGCCTCGGAGTCAGGACCCGAACCGTCGTAGCCGGCCTTGATCAGCGTGAACGCCTTGGCCTCTTCCTTGGCCTTGCACTCGATGAAGTCCATGATGTCCGGATGGTCCACGTTCAGGATCACCATCTTGGCCGCCCGCCGCGTCTTGCCGCCCGACTTGATCACGCCTGCAAACGCGTCGAAACCGCGCATGAAGCTCAGCGGGCCGGAAGCCTCGCCGCCGCCCGAGAGCAGTTCCTTCGATCCGCGGATCGTGGACAGGTTGGTGCCCGTTCCCGAGCCCCACTTGAACAGCATCCCCTCGGTCTTGGCCAGGGTCAGAATCGACTCCAGCGAATCCTCAACCGAGTTGATGAAGCAGGCCGAGCACTGCGGATTGCGATAGCCCGTGGAGGAGTACTTCACCCCGCCCGTCACCGGGTCCCAGTGCCAGTTCTGCCCGTCGGAATCCGGCTCCAGCCGGTCGCAGCCCACGTTGAACCACACCGGCGAGTTGAATGCCACTTTCTGCGTCAGCAGCATGTGCGCCAGCTCGTCGTGGAAGGTGTTCGCATCCTCGACGGTGGCAAAGTAGCTGCCGGCAATACCCCAGTCGCGAATGGTCTCGGCCACTCGGCTTACCAGTTGCCGCACTCCGGTCTCCCGCTCCGGCGTCCCGATCTGCCCATGCAGATACTTTGAGGCCACAATATTGGTGGCCGTCATCGACCAGTCCACCGGAATCTCCACATCCTTCTGCTCGAAGATTGTGTTCCCCTTCGTGTCGGTAATGGACGCAGTCCGCTTTTCCCACTGCACATCGTCGTAGGGCGAAATGCCCTCGGTCGAAAAACGGCGGGTGAACGTCAGCCCCTTTTGGGTGCTCGGAGCTTGATGGGCGGCAACTGAAGTATGCAGGTAGGCCTCGTTCATGGGGTCCTCTCGGTAGTCTGGAAATCGGTGAAAATCCTGCCTTGACCGGCGTGGCACGGCCGGGAAAAGGTCTTGATGGTGCCGGGTCGAAATACGGGAAACAGATGGTCTGAAATTACCGCGATCTGTCTTTTCTCAAGCGGCCTGCGGCGGGTCTCAAAATCGCATCCTGTTACAGCCCGATTACAGCCGCAGATGAAAAAATACCGCTCCCTGTGGTGGATGTCAACAGGAAACCACAATATCTTGTATTTGGCTTACATCCGCCGCATCCGCTTCCTAAACACGGGCATTTGTCTGTGGAAAGCTCAAAACGGCCTAGCGCTGCGCGGATTCCAGGGATTGATTTTGCCCTGAATCTTGTGCAATCCCAACCTGCCCGCCGCATCGGCCCACATCCAAAAGCCTAGTCCTCGGTGCGGTCTGCCACAAGGAGGAAAACAGGCTCAATTCGCCCCTGCCCTGTGGGAGTTGTGGACAACAAACCCCTTTTTTGCTGGCCCTGTCCGCCGTCCACCCTGAGAGTAGAATTCGCGGCCAACCTCACTTCCCTGCCGCTTCCATGCCTACCCAGGTACTATCGAGCCCAAATTGCGCTGGATTGCCCTGAACTTCTGTTATCTTTTTCCTTACCCTGGGAAATCTCGAATGATCCGCATCTCCATGCGAATTGCCGGCGTGTTCCTCCTCGCTCTCCCTCTGGCGAGCACTCGTGCCGCCGCCCAGGATCAGCCCGCCGGCATCGATCCGGCCACGCTGGCCAAGGCTAAATCCGGAGATGCCGCTTCCGAGTACCTGGTCGCTATCGAATACCAGAAAGGTGATCTGGTCCCCCGTGACTTTGTGGAGGCGTCCAACTGGTACCGCAAGGCTGCCGACCAGGGCTACGCTCTGGCCCAGTTGAAGCTAGGCCTGCTCTACCAGCAAAAGGAGAGCGGCATCATGAAGGACGATGCCCAGGCCGCCTCATGGCTGCTCAAGGCAGCCGATCAGGGCATTGCCGTGGCGCAGGCCGCGCTGGGCCTCTGCTACTCAACCGGTCAGGGCGTCCCGCCAGACGATGCCCAGGCCGCCGTCTGGTACCAGAAAGCGGTGGCGCAGAACAATCCTGACGCCATGGTCGGCCTCGCCCTCCTCTACGAGCGCGGGCGCGGGGTGCCCGCTGACGGCCGGAAGGCATTCGCGCTACTGCGCCAGGCCGCCGATCTGGGCGCGCCGGAGGCCGAATATCAGCTTGGCATCGACTACGAAAACGGTCAGGACGTAAAGAAAGACAAGAACCAGGCCATCGACTGGTACCGCAAGGCCGCCGATCAGGGGCACACCTGGGCGCAGTACAACCTGGGCCAGATGTCTCCGAAGCCCGCCGATGCCTACTTCTGGCTGAGCCTGGCCATGAACCGCCTCGATGGCGATCCGCTCGTCAAGGCAACCGTCCAGCGAGACGCTGCCGCAGCCAAGCTCAAGCCCGCCGACAAAGCCCAGGCCGATGACCACATCAACAACTGGCACCCCACTCCCGCCACCCATCCCTGACGCCGGCCCGCAGCCAGTGGAACCTCGAAGAAACTCGCTGGGAATCTGCCTCGAATTCGCAACGACTGTCATTCATGCACCGGCTCGACGGGTCTGCGAAGGCGGCAACTTCCCTCCGCCAATTCCGCCGCTAACCTGCTAACTCGCCATGCCCGCAAAGCGGGCGCAAACCCGCTGCCGTTGTCTCTTCGTCGTCTTCCGACGCTCCCGCTGCCACGCACGCCATTTTCAGGGCGAGAAACCCCGTTGTTTCCAGACCGCACTTTCCTGCACCTGCGCCTCCGCGCAATCGGCTGGTACGCTGTTTCTGTGCCCACCCAACCGTCATCACCGCTCCACTGGATGCCCGTCTCCGCTCCCGTCCCCACAACGCTCCAGGGCCGCTACGTAACCCTGGAGCCGCTCAATGCCGCGCGCCACGCCGCAGCCCTCTGGGAGGCCGTCCGCGGCCACGACGGCCTCTGGGCCTGGCTCGCCGACGGCCCCTACGCCTCCTATGAAGAGTTCCACGCCGCCATCGAGAGGAAACAGTCCCCGCACGACGCCGTCTTCCTGGCCATCGTCCCTGCCGCGACCGGTCGCGCCGCGGGCTACGCCAGCTTCATGCGCATCGAGCCGGTCCACGGCGTGGTCGAGGTCGGCAACATCCTGCTCTCGCCGTCGTTGCAGCGCACCACCGCCGCCACCGAGGCCATGTACCTCATGGCCCGCCACGTCTTCGCCGATCTGGGCTACCGCCGCTACGAGTGGAAGTGCAACGCGCTGAACCAGCCCAGCCGCCGCGCGGCGCAACGGCTGGGTTTCACCTTCGAGGGCATCTTCCGCCAGCACATGGTCATCAAGGACCGCAACCGCGACACCGCCTGGTTCTCCATGCTGGACAGCGAGTGGCCGGCGCGCAAAGACACTTTTGAAGAGTGGCTCGACCCCTCCAACTTCGACGAGAACGGCAGCCAGCGCCAGCCTCTTGGGCAGCAGCCTGATCCCAATTCATAGGCCGTGAACAACGGGCGCTTGAATGCCCTCAATTCCCGGCCACCGTCAGCACCAATTGCTGTTGGTCGCTCGTCGCAACCTTCTGGTAGTAGTCCCGCAGCGCCGGGTACTCCTTCGCATCCAGCAGAACAAACGCGCGCGCAAAAACGTGCTTGATATCGAAGGTGCCTGCTCCCGGCGCCGTCTTGACCACCAGCGCCGCGTGATCCGGCCAAGGCAATTGTGACGCGGATGGCGCGCTCTCCACGGAATATCCCGCAGGCAAGTGGTAAAGAGCGTCGTCAATCACCTGCTCCGCATAGTGCAGATCGACCGCGAACTCGCGCTTCTCCGCCGCCACAAACTGCGTATGCGCACCTGTCGAGAAGAAGAATCCAGGCAGCATCATCCGCTTGCTGGTAGTGGTCCCCAATTGGCCTGATACCTTGACCGTCGCGGAGAGGTACCCCGCCGAAGTATCCATCCCCTGAAAACCCGTCACCTCGCCGGAGATCCCCTGCGGCAACACCGCGTGCAGTGACTCATCGAATCGTTTCTTCACCTCGTCGGGATCTGTGGTCAGGTTCAGCTGCCGCCAATAGAGCGCGGCCGGCCCGCTCATCAGCATCTTGACTGTGCCCGTCGCCCCTCCTTGCGCATCCAGAGTCAGTTCGGCAGCATGCGCCGTAACAGCTTCCTTCATTTGATTCGGCGGTGTGTACATCGGCCCCTTGGCGTTTTCCTCGATCCCGCCAGCCATTACGTGCGCCCAGTGCAATTGTCCAAACGGGCAAAGCTTCTCGCCGGGATCGAGATAGATATCCTTCCCGTCAATATGCAGAACCACCAGCAGCGTGTCGAGCTGACGCAGGTTGAGATAACTCGGGTCAAAAATACGCTGGTCGCGATCGGCCACCTTGAACCCATCCGCCTGCAGCCCCGCGGCGCGCACCAGCGCCAGGTAAAGCGCCGCTATATCGTTCCCCGAACCGCTCTTCTCGTTCCAGACATCCTGAGCCTTCCTCAGTTCCCTTTTCAGGTGCAACTGTTTCCGCTCTGCCTCATCCTTGGCCCGGGAGAAGTCCGTGTTATTCAAAGCCTGCACAGCATCATAGAGCCTGCGTGCCTTGGCATCGGGAGTATCCGCGCCGGCAATGATCTGATTTGCCGCATCGTGAATTGTCGACGTCTGCGCCGCGTACTGGTCCAGTTCCCTGGACCAGCGCTTGAGTTCGTTATCCCAATACAAATTGGCGTCGAGGTACGGCGTGCGGAAAAAGCGCACCCGGTAAAGAAAGCTGCGCTGTGGCGGCGCGTTCGCCTCGTCCAAAGCGGCGGTCACATCCTGAATGTCGAGTGTGAAGTCTCCCTTGTTGCTCCGGATCGTATGGAATCCGTCAGGAAGGCGCTCCGTGAAGAGCAGATAGTGAGCCCGTTCTCCGTCCACGTAGTAGTCGATAGGATCGCCGCCATCCATCGTCTCAATGTCCGCGGTGGGGTTCCAGTAAAAGTGCTCCTTATGCACATAGATCGGTTGTTGCACCTCCCATTCGGGAGTCGAACCGGCCATCATGCCGGAGAGCACGTCCTGATTCTCGTCCAGAACCCCGGAAACCCTTCCCCCCGTCAGAGGTATCGTCCACCTGTATTCCAGAATGCTGCCAACCTCGGCACTGGGCATGTTGAAAACCGCCGCCTTGGTATTGTTGTTCCTCGTCTTGAACACCAGCAAGTCACTCGCCTTGCCAACCAGCGGAATCACCGTTCCATCGGCGTGAATCGTCCGGCCCTCAATAATTGGCGGCGCGCTGCCGTTGGGATCGTACGGGACCTCGACCGTCGCCCACTCTTTGCCGAGTTCGGTGAGGATTTTGATACGGGCGTAAAGGCTGATGTAGTGGTTCCGGTTGTTCGTGACTTCCTCTCGATACAGAAAGACCGCCGGAGCTCCCGGCGCTTTTGGGTCCGAGATCATCTGCAGCTCTTCTTTCGTGGGTTCCTGAAATTTCTGCGCCAGACACGGAAATGCCATAGCCAGCAACGTCAATGCCAGCAGCCCTCTTGCACAAACATGAATTCGCATGGATGAATCCTCAATTCGCGCACAACCGCACACGCCATCTCCCGGAACGGTACGTTTGCGATGTGTATTCTGATTGCGCCCGCCATCATATCATTCAACGCGGCGAAGAAAACATCCCGAACACGAAACGGCCCCGAGCTAATTGCGCTCGGAGCCGTTTTGCGTTTCATGAGTCCGCCAGTCGGACGATACAAATCCTTGAACCCCGGCTTCTCCGTGTCTGCGGTGAAAACCGGGGCTCAATTTCGATGCTGGGAATCAGTTGCTATCCCTTGGATTCAATCCTCATCCCATAGAACGATTTCCGCACAAAGAACACCGACACCAGGAAGAACGCGACGGCCAGTCCGTGTGTGAGCGTCGGATTGTTCGCACTGAGCGTCACTGCAAGCTCAACAGCGAGCAATCCGAACAAGGTCGTGAACTTGATAATCGGGTTCATCGCCACCGACGAAGTGTCCTTGAACGGATCGCCGACGGTGTCGCCAATCACGGTTGCGTCGTGCAGAGGTGTCCCCTTCTGCTTCAGATCGACCTCCACGACTTTCTTCGCATTGTCCCAGGCGCCGCCGGCATTCGCCATGAAGATCGCCTGGTACAGCCCGAAGATCGCAATCGAGAACAGGTAGCCGACAAACAGGAACGGCTCCATGAATGCGAATGCGAGTGTCGAGAAAAAGACAGCGAGAAAGATGTTGAACATGCCCTTCTGCGCGTACTTCGTGCAGATCTCCACCACCTTCTTGCTGTCGGTGACCGACGCCTTTTCCGCGCCTTCCAGATGGATGTTCGCCTTGATGAACTCCACCGCGCGGTAAGCACCCGTGGTCACCGCCTGCATCGATGCGCCTGCGAACCAGAAGATCACTGCCCCACCGCAGATCAACCCGAGCATGAACGGCGCGTGCAGCAGAGAGAGTTTCTCCACGTTGGTGGTCAGCCCGTGGGTCAGAGCCATGATGATCGAGAAGGTCATCGTTGTTGCGCCCACCACGGCGGTGCCAATCAACACCGGCTTGGCCGTCGCCTTGAATGTATTGCCGGCTCCATCGTTGGCTTCCAGCAGGTACTTCGCGCGCTCGAACTTCGCGTCGATGCCGAAGTCCTTCTTGAGTTCGGCTGCAATGTTGGGGACCTCTTCAATCAGCGACAGCTCGTAAACGGATTGAGCATTGTCGGTCACCGGCCCGTAGGAATCCACGGCAATCGTTACCGGTCCCATGCCCAGGAAGCCGAATGCGACCAGGCCGAACGCGAACACGGCCGGGGCAAGCATCATGGGATCCATGGACCCGCCCAGACTGCTGAACAAATAGCCCAGTCCCATCAGCGCGACCATGCTGAGTCCCAGCCAATAGGCCGACATATTGCCGGCAACGATTCCCGACAGGATTCCCAGCGATGCTCCGCCTTCCTTCGCGGATGTTACGATTTCCTGCACGTGGCTCGAGTTGGTTGAAGTGAAAACCTTGACCAGTTCGGGTATCAGCGCGCCCGCCAGGGTTCCGCAAGAGATGATGGAAGCCAGCTTCCACCAAAGCGATCCGTCCCCAAGAGTTGGGATCATGTAGTACGAGACGATGTAGGTCAGGATGATGGAGACGATGGACGTGATCCATACTAGTGAGGTCAACGGCGCCTCAAAGTCCATTTCGTCGGAGTTCGCGTATCTCGCCTTAGCGATAGCGCCATTCACGAAGTAGGCGAGCGAGCTGGAGACCAGCATGGCCACGCGCATCACGAAGATCCAAACCAGCAGTTGCACCTGCGTCTCGGGAGTCTTGACCGCCAGCAAAATAAAAGTGATCAGGGCCACGCCGGTCACGCCGTAGGTTTCGAAGCCGTCGGCGCTCGGGCCCACGGAGTCGCCCGCGTTGTCACCCGTGCAGTCGGCGATCACACCGGGGTTGCGCGCATCGTCTTCCTTGATCTTGAAGACGATCTTCATCAGGTCGG
>CAYUJM010000185.1:0-8427 GCA_964445025.1 uncultured Occallatibacter sp.
CGATTTTCTGGTCACGGAAGAGCGAGCCGACAAGCTCTCGGGCGCCTGGGGACGGCATCCTCTGTTGGGCCGGATGTATCTTCCTGCCTACCGCGCCGGCACGGAAAAGGTTGCGGAACTGCGGCGGAACTACCCTGCAAGCCGCGTTCTTCCAGCAATTTACGGATGCAACGGATTGGTCGATATTCAGATTGTGGAACAGGCGCTGACCGATTCGCAGGCCTGAGTTGGCCGACATGTCCGAGGACGTGGAAACCTTCAGAAACCGTTTCCCATCCCGTGCCTGAAGGGATTATTCTTTCCCACGACCTACAAATTGGCTCCCATGAGGTGCTGAGTGCATAGGGCTGTACGTTTTTTGTTTGTTTTACCTGTTTTTTTGTTTCTAGCCGCAACGTCACAAGCGAATACCACCACCGAAGCCCAACAGAAATCAGGCTTTGTGCGGCTGGACCGGGTCACCGCTTCCCGGGCAATCTCGAATGGAATTGAAATCCGCTGCGGTACTGCGATCATGCAGATCACCGCGTTGCGCGACGACGTGCTGCGTGTGCGCGCAGGCGCGGCCGGGCAACTGCCTGAAGACGCTTCCTGGGCCGTCCTGCCTACGGCGCGCACATCTTCAGTGGCAGTGACCCCGCACTCCAATTCCACTTCAGTGGGCTTCAAGACGGCCAAGTTGATCGTTTCCGTGCAGAAGGATCCGATGGAGCTGACAGTGACCGACCTCAAAGGCCATGTCATCGCCCAGGATCTCCCCGGCAGACCGGTCGAATTCCATGGTGCGTCGTTCCGCGTGTATCGCGAGTCCCCTATCGACGAGCACTACTTCGGCCTGGGCGACAAGCCCGGACCGCTCGACCGGCGCAACGAGTCGTTTGTGGACTGGAACACCGACGCCTTCGGCTGGCAGGAGTCGACGGATCCGATCTACAAGTCGATTCCCTTCTTTATCACTTACCATAGGGGCATCGCCGCGGCCACGTTCCTCGACAACACCTGGCGTGCCAGCTTCGACTTCAACAAGGAGTACCGCGACGGCTACTCCTTCGGCTCCGAAGGCGGACCGCTGGACTACTACTTCCTATATGGCCCCGATCCAAAAGATGTGGTCGAAGCCTGGGCGTGGCTGGTGGGGACGGCACCGCTGCCTCCCTTGTGGTCCTTCGGGTTTCAGCAGTCCCGGTACAGTTACTATCCCGAGGCCGAAGTGCGCCGGATCGCTTCGCGGTTGCGCAGTGAACGCATCCCCGCGGACGTGATCTGGCTAGATATCGACTATCAGTTGAAGAATCGTCCATTTACTGTTGATCCAGAACGATTTCCACATTTCGATCAGATGATCCAGGATCTCAAGGCTGAGCATCTTCGAACAGTGGTCATCACCGACCTGCACATCGCCGACCTGCCCAATGCAGGCTACAAACCTTACGACGAGGGCGCTGCCGGGGACCACTTTGTGAAGAATCCTGACGGCTCGACCTACGTCGGCGTGGTGTGGCCGGGGAACGCTGTCTTTCCCGATTTTACGCGGAAGGCTTCGCGCGACTGGTGGGGCACGCTCTATGCCGATTTCGTCTCCAAGGGTGTTGCCGGGTTCTGGAACGACATGAACGAGCCGGCCATCTTCCAGGTCCCTTCGAAGACCATGCCGGACGACGTCCAGCATCGCATCGACGAACCAGGATTCGCCACTCGCACCGCGAATCATCTGGAGGTGCACAACATCTTCGGGATGCAGAACAGCCGCGGCACCTTTGAGGGCCTTTTGAAGCTCAATCCGGATATGCGGCCGTTCGTCATGACGCGCGCCAGCTACGCCGGCGGCCAGCGCTACGCGGCCACCTGGTCAGGAGACAACTCAAGCACCTGGAATCACCTGCGGCAGACGACGCCGCAACTGGTCAATCTGGGCCTGAGCGGGTTTGCCATGAGCGGCGCGGATGTTGGCGGCTTTGCCGGCTCGCCGCAGGCCGAACTGTTGACGCGCTGGCTCGAGGTGGCTGCCTTTCAACCCATCGACCGCGACCATACTGCAATTGACACCAACCCCCAGGAGCCGTGGGAGAACGGCACCCAGGAGGACGTGAACCTGCGCCGGCGGTACATTGAAGAGCGCTATCATCTGCTGCCGTATATCTACACCACGGCCGAGGAGATGAGCCGTACCGGTTTGCCTATCATGCGGCCGGTGTTTCTTGAATTCCCCACCCCGACCGCGGACGGCAGCCCAATCGACCTGGCCAGCGGCAATGTCTTTATGCTCGGTCCTGACCTGCTCGTAGCCCAAAGCCCATATCCGGACGAGGTGGACAATTACTCCGTAGCCTTGCCCCCGGTAGGCTGGTACGACTACTGGAGCGGCGAACTGGTGGAAGGCGCGTCCGGAAGAAAGGCCATCGACAACACCCGTATCGCGCAGCCCGAAGTCCGCATCCGGCGCAGCCTGGATACGCTTCCGGTCTTTGTCCGCAGCGGGGCCATCGTTCCCGAGCAGCCATTGGTCCAGAGCACCGACGAAAAGCCCCAGGGCCCTTTGACGCTGCGTGTGTACCCTCCCGCCCAGCCCGGAGGTGACTGCCAGGGAAGCCTTTATCTCGATGACGGAGCGAGTTACGCGTTCCGCCGAGGCGATTTCCTGCGCGTCGGTTTCAAATGTCACGGCACGCCTCAGGGGCTTGCGGTGACCGTTGAGCGCCACACCGGATCCTTTGCGCCGTGGTGGAAGCTGGTATCGATCGAAGTGTTTGGAGCGTCGCGGCCGGCCACCGGCGCCAGCGCTGCTCTCGATGGCGGACAGCCAACCCCGGTCACGCCCGGCTTCGACCCGGAACACCACCGCATCACCGCCCTGCTTCCAGACGATGGCAAGGGCCTGGAACTGCAGGTGGCATACTGAGAGCGTGTTCACCCTGGCCCGGCCTGGCGCGGCTGTGATCGAGCAACAGATTGCGGATGCGTTTTCGATCGGCTGTTAAGCCCTTTCAAGCCCGCCGGACAGTGCACAAAAGTACCAATCCCTGTAGTCAGAAAGGCACAGTTCTCCACACAGGAAACTGATAACCTGAAGACATGAAGTTCGGGGTCTTGGTCTTTCCCGGTTCGAATTGCGATCACGATACATTCCACGTGATTGCCGAAGTTGCACACCAGCCGGTTTCTTTTCTCTGGCACGATTCGGAGAATCTGGATGGAGTGGATGCTGTGCTGGTTCCGGGCGGATTTGCCTACGGCGACTACCTGCGCACCGGCGCAATCGCGCGTTTTTCTCCCGTCATGCAGGCCGTGAAGCGGTTTGCCGCCGACGGCGGACTGGTGCTGGGCATCTGCAACGGATTTCAGATTCTCACGGAGGCCGGTCTGCTGCCCGGTGCGCTGATGCGCAACGCCGGGCTCAAGTACATCTGCAAGCAGGTTCACCTTCGCGCGGAGACGGCCAACAGTCCTTTTACCAACCAGCTCGCCAAGGGAGATGTGCTGCAGATTCCCATTGGCCACATGGAAGGCAACTACTTCTGCACCGCGGAGGAGTTGCACACACTTGAAGCCGAGGACAGAATCGCGTTCCGCTACTCCACACCTCAGGGTGAGATCACAGCAGAGGCGAATCCGAACGGCTCACTGAACAACATCGCCGGAATTCTGAACGCGAACAGAAACGTACTCGGGATGATGCCCCACCCGGATCGGTCAAGCGAGAAGATCCTCGGGTCCTCCGACGGCTGGAAGATTTTTGCATCCATGGTTGAAGCGCTGGCAGCGCAATAAGGTTTTTGGCTCGGTTCCTGGAGACCCGATCAGCATGATCGACATTCATAACCATCTGATGTACGGCGTCGACGACGGACCGCCCGATCTAAAGACCTCGCTGGCCATGGCTCACGAGGCAGCTTCAGAGGGCGTGACTGACATTGTCTGCACCCCGCACGCCAACAGCACATATCCCTATCAGATGAGTATCAACCTCGAGCGCCTGGCCGAGCTGCGCAGCATTCTACGGGATGAGATTCGGTTTTATCTGGGATGCGACTTCCATCTCAACGCAGAGAACATCGACGACGCCATCGAGAATCCGCCGCGCTACTCGATCGACGGCAAAGGCTACCTGCTGATCGAATTCCCCGACGCATTCATCCCTCCATCGTTGACAGATGCCATGCGCCGATTGCGGGAAGTGGGCTACACCCTCATCATCACCCATCCGGAGCGGAACCGGGCGCTGCAGCAGCAGCCGGAGATGCTGGCAGACTGGATGCGCCAGGGATGCCTGGTCCAGGTCACTGCCGGCTCTTTGTTTGGCCGCTTTGGCAACCAGGCCGAGGCCTTGGCGGACGAGTTGCTGGAGCGCAATTGGATCCACTTCATCGCCAGCGACGCGCATAATCCCGAATGGCGTCCGCCACGCCTGAAAAAGGCATTTCAGTACGTAGCCAAGAAGGCGGGCGAAGAGACCGCCCGGCGGCTCTTCATTTCCAATCCAAAAGCCGCCCTGGAAGGAACCTCGTGGCCTGCGCAGCCTGAGCCCATCGGCCTGCGGGACTATGTGCCGCTGAAGTTCGATGCCGATCGCATCTCAACGAACCGCAAGCCCTCGTCGCAAAAGACCTCGCCCGGGAAGGTTGAAAAGGGAGCTTCTGCGCCGGGCCACAAGAGCTTCTGGAACCGCCTGTTCGCCCGATAGGCCTGCGGCTACGCAAAGCGCTGAGCCTTTAGACCAGCCCCAGCCCGCCGTCGACTGCCAGAATCTGCCCGGTAATAAACTTCGGTCCCGTGGCAAAAAAGAGCACAGCCTGCGCCACATCGTCTGCGGTCCCGTTGCGGCGCATGGGAGTCTTTGCCGCAAAGCGGTCGCCCGCATCAGGCGCCTCCATGGCCAAATCGGTCTGACCTGAGTCGTTTTGGCCTGAATCGATCCGGCCTGAGCCGATCCAGCCCGGCGCCACACAATTCACACTCACCTGGGGCGCAAACGCTCTGGCCATGGCCTGCGTGAGCATGTGCAGTGCGGCCTTCGATCCGCAATAGTGCGCATGGCCGGGCCAGGCATGCAGGCCGCCAAGCGAACCCATGTTGACGATTCTTCCCTCCACGGCGCGCAGATGCGGCAATGCCTCGCGCGCCACGAGAAACGGCCCTCGTGTGTTGGTGTCGAATACCGTGTCCCAGGCATCCAGACTGATGTGCTCCAAAGGGGCTGTCTCAAAGACGGCCGCGTTATTCACCAGCACATCGAGCCGGCCGAAGATCGCTGTGATTGTATGAATAGCCGAGCGAACCGAGTCCTCGGAACGAACATCGCATTCCACGGCCAGGGACCGGCAGCCGAGAGATTCGATCTCGTGTGCCGTCTGCTGAGCTTCTCTAGCGGAGTTCCGATAAGTGATTGCGACATCCGCGCCGGCTCCCGCCAGGGTCAAGGCAATCTCTCGCCCGATGCGCCGCGCGCCTCCGGTGACCAGCACCGATTTAGCGAGTAGGGGTTGGTGGGGCATGGGACTAGCTTAGCGGAATCAGGACGGTTTTATCGCGAGAACAGTCTTCGCCAGAGCCGGTGCAAAAGCATGCCGATGGTGTACGCGACACCGACATTCAGGATGAGGCCGGGGATGAACAGCCCAATGAGGAACCACGGAAAGGAAAGCAGGAGCACCGGCGTCCACCCCAATCCGGTGGGATCCTGCGGAGTAGAGAACTCGATGATAACAATTAGAGCCGAAACGAGTATCGAGTAGGCGATGGCGAGGATGAGACCGACTGGATTGAGCCTAACTCCAAGCACAGTCGTCAAAGTCGCTTCACCTTTCTTGTCCAAACCCAAACTCTCAGCACAAGGTCGTGCGATCAGCCATCTGCGGAAATTCAGTTGGTTTGAGGCTGGCTGGAGGGCGCTGGAGATGAGTCCGCCGGCTTGGCAGGAGCCGATGCAGGCGCTGGAGGAGCTGCCTTGGCGGGCGCAGCGTCTGTGCTCGTGCTGCTGGACGACGCCGTGTCGTGATTCTTGTAGATCGAGTACTGTTCGCCCGGCCGCTTCATGCGGATCTCGATGGCCATGTCTGCTTTGTCGATCTTGTAGTCCTCGCCAAAGGTCTGAAAACCGCGCGCGATTACCTGCAACCGCACGGTGTCGCCGATGGGCAGCACATCGATGATCGTTTTGCCGTCCTCGTTGGTCTTCAGCTCCATGTTGCCCTTGTCCCGCTCCCCTTCCATGGGGTGAAAGACGACCGCGGCATTCTCGACCGGCTTGCCGTTGACATCCTTGAGTATGGTTACTTCGATCCGCGCAGTCGGAGGCGGCGCCTTGTATTTGCGGCCACGATGGGAGCTATCGTCCTGGGCGTGGACAGCGAACGAACAGGCAGCCAAGCCGAAACCGGCCACGAATACGGTAAAGCGGGAGAGAGGTCGGCACAACATGGCATTCATTGTAAATCGTCTGGGGCACGACGGAATAGCCGGAAGACCTGAATCTAGGTGGAACCCGCCTATTAGAAGGTTGTCATATTCTATGAGTCGATCGCACTCATATCTTAACAATCTCCTCTTGACAAACTCGCTCCACCTTCCCTATCGTTAGCAATTGGAAGGTTCGACTGCTAGCACATCGCTGGCAGAACTGCTTGGATGCCCGTTGCCTTCCTTTGGCGGGTCAGTCCCGGGCAGCTTCCGAAGCTTTTTTCTGAAAAACCACTCACATCCCGCGGCGGGGAGTTAACCCCGCCGGGTCTGAAGGAGAAGCGAAGCAATGGCATCAACATCCGTAGCAACCACTTTCACTCCGCTCCATGACCGCATCCTCGTCCGCCGTCTGGAAGAGGGCGAAACCGTTCGTGGCGGGATCATCATTCCCGACAGCGCCAAGGAAAAGCCCCAGGAAGGCGAAGTGATCTCCGTCGGCAAGGGCAAGTCCAACGACGAAGGCAAGGTCTTCCCCCTTGACGTCAAGGCAGGCGACAAGATCCTCTTCGGCAAGTACTCCGGCACCGAGATCAAGATCGACGGCGAAGAGTTCCTGATCATGCGCGAGGAAGAAGTCCTCGGCATCGTAAAGAAGTAGTCAGTGATCAGTTATCAGTTGTCAGCAAAAGCCGCTTGAGAAACGAGTGCGGCCACTGACGACTGAATACAGATGACTGAAGACTGACAACTGACCACTGACAACTGTACTAAGGAGATTGAAGAGCATGGCAAAGCAAATTTTGCACGGTGAAGATTCCCGTCAGGCGATTCTGCGCGGAGTCAACATCCTCGCGGACGCCGTGAAGGCGACGCTGGGCCCCAAGGGGCGCAACGTTGTAATCGAGAAGAAGTTCGGTTCCCCCACCATTACCAAGGACGGCGTAACCGTCGCCAAGGAAATCGACCTGAAGGACCCGCTGGAGAATGTGGGCGCGCAACTGGTTCGCGAAGTTGCCTCCAAGACCTCGGACGTGGCCGGAGACGGCACCACGACCGCGACCGTTCTCGCGCAGTCCATCTTCAAGGAAGGCGTCAAGACAGTTGCCGCCGGAGCCAACCCGACCGCTCTCAAGCGCGGCATCGACAAGGCCGTCACCGTCATCATCGGCACCCGTGACAAGGATGGCAAGTGGACCGAGGGCGGCGCTCTCGGCAAGCTCTCCAAGCCTGTTGACGAGGGTTCGGTTGCCCAGGTGGGCGCAATCTCGGCCAACGGCGACCAGGAGAT
The DNA here is from genome assembly GCA_964445025.1 of uncultured Occallatibacter sp. GTDB lineage: Bacteria > Acidobacteriota > Terriglobia > Terriglobales > Acidobacteriaceae > Telmatobacter. Next base: position 7,688 of record CAYUJM010000185.1, read on the forward strand.
CGGTGACATCATCGCCCACGCGGTAAAGGTTGTCGGCAAGGACGGCGTCATCACCATTGAAGAGTCCAAGACCATGCACACCGGTCTCGAGACCGTCGACGGCATGCAGTTTGACCGCGGCTATCTGAGCCCGTACTTCGTCACCGACGCCGAGCGCCTCGAGGTTGCCCTCGACGATCCGTACATCCTGATCTACGAGAAGAAGATCAGCGCCATGAAGGATCTGCTTCCCTTGCTGGAGCAGGTTGCCCGTGGCGGCAAGCCCCTCCTGATCATTGCTGAGGATGTGGAAGGCGAAGCTCTCGCCACCCTCGTCGTCAACAAGCTGCGCGGAACGCTGAATGTGGCTGCCGTCAAGGCTCCCGGCTTCGGCGATCGCCGCAAGGCCATCCTGGGTGACATTGCCATCCTCACCGGTGGCAAGGCCATCACCGAGGATCTGGGCATCAAGCTGGAAGGCGTGAAGCTCGAAGACCTGGGCAAGGCCAAGCGCGTCACCATCGACAAGGACAACACCACCATCGTCGACGGCGCCGGCAAGTCTTCGGATATCGAAGGCCGTGTGAAAGAGATCCGCTCGCAGATCGAGAAGACCACCTCCGACTACGACAAGGAAAAGCTGCAGGAGCGCCTTGCCAAGCTGGTCGGTGGCGTTGCCATCATCAAGGTGGGCGCGGCAACCGAAACCGAGCTGAAGGAGAAGAAGGCTCGCGTTGAGGATGCTCTGCACGCAACCCGCG
>CAYUJM010000186.1:0-8408 GCA_964445025.1 uncultured Occallatibacter sp.
CCCTCGCCGCACACCAGCATAGCGCACCAGTCCAGACGATTGGCCATAAGAATCGCTGGGCGCAGCAGCGTAATCTAAAATAAGCGGCGAGCCGGGGAGGCCCAAACAAGATGATTTTTCAGAGAGTTGAGCCGAAACGGACGATTGTGGCAATTCTCTTTGCTTGCATGGGCGCTTTCTTCTGCGCGGCTCAACAACCGGACTCAGCATCTGTCATTCGCCAAGTCGATGCTGCGGTCAAAGCCAGAGTCGATCACATAGCGGGTTATACCGTCACAGAGCATTATGCTGTGTATCGCGGCAAGGACGAGGTTCACCCCGCGGCCGAAATGACGGTGAAGACCGTCTATCGGAAAGAGACAGGAAAAAGCTATACGATCCTCTCCCAGTCCGGCTCCGAATTCATAGGTAAACATGTACTGAATACCCTTCTCGACAACGAGAAGGAGATCAACCTGCCCGGCATACGGGAACATTCATGGTTCACCTCCGCTAATTATGAGATGAAGCTAAAAACGGGCGTAGTCGAACGACTGGATGGAAGGGATTGCTTTGCTTTGGCAATTACCCCAAGACGAAAGGCCTCCAACATGATTGAGGGAACTTTGTGGGTGGATGCCTTAGACGGGTCGATTGTCCGCCTCGAAGGAACCACCTCACAAAGCCCCTCTATATTCACAGAACCCGCCCATGTGATGCGCCGATACACCAGTATGGACGGTTTTAGCATGGCCACCCAGGCAAGGGCCGTATCAGAGAGTTTTTTGCTTGGCCGGGCGACCGTTACCATCGACTATCGCGACTACCAGATTCAGCTCAGCCAGGCGAAGTGAACGAAACCTGCTCAGCCGCTGCGCCAGTCGATCCGATTCTCCGTTATACTGGGCCTTGTGACTCCAATTCTTGGGGACTGGAAACTCGATGCCGCTCTCGGCTCCTGCCTGGTGCTTGGGCTACGCCACGGCTTCGACTACGATCATCTGGCCGCAATCTCCGACATCACAGCCGTGCAACACAGCTGGCGCAGCGGATTGCGCTTGGGCATGACCTATGCCCTGGGCCACGCTTTCACCGTGGCCGCACTGGGGATTGCCGTACTGGAACTGCACTTGGGCCTGCCGGAGGGGCTGGACCACTGGACCGAGCGGCTGATTGGGCTGACACTGATTGTGCTGGGAATCGGGGTGGTGGCGGGGATCTTGCGCAAAGATGCGCACGGTCACTCGCACAGCCGTGTCGAAAGCCGCCTGGCCATCGCCATAAACGGCGTCCTGTGGATGGCTTGGCAGGTGCGCCGCTGTTGGAACCCTCAAGCCCCGCAACCCCAACGTTTTCAATGGATGTACAACGGGAAATCGGTATTTGTCATCGGCATCCTGCATGGTGTCGGTGCCGAGACGCCTAGTCAACTGGCCCTGTTTTTTCTCACTGCCAACCTGGGCGGCACCTCTCGCGGAATGATGGGCCTGGCGGCATTCGCCATCGGCCTGGTAGCCATGAATGCCCTGATGACCGCGACCATGGGCGGAGCTTTCAGCTCAAGCGGACACCACCGTCCCCGCCTTTACCACGTCATCGCCTGGACCGGAGCGGCCTACAGCTTCATCATCGGCATCATCTTCCTCTTCGGAATTTCGGACCGCCTGCCGTCGCTCGGTTAGAGCGCAAACCTCCCTTCCCAATCCGGGCGAATCTATCCCTTTGTCACAGAGTGGGATAGGTTACTACGCGAGGTGACCGTGGTCACGGATAAGAATTGCCTCCCAGCGTAAAAATTAGCTAGACATGGACACGTCGCGGCAACGTACCGCCGCCTTTTTGGTTCCATGAATGGGAGGTTTCGTGCCTGCATTCACACCCCCACCGCTGCCTAGCAGCGATAACAGATGGAAGATCGTCAACGGCACCATGCGCAAAAATGGCTTTGCCCGGCATGCGCTCATTGAGACGCTCCACACTGTGCAGTCTGCGTTCGGCTATCTGGACGACGACTCGATTCGTTTTGTGGCCCGGTCCCTGCGCGTTCCGCTGAGCCAGGCCTACGGAGTGGTGACGTTTTACCACTACTTCAGCCTCAAGCCACCAGGCAAGCATACGGCGACCATCTGCGCTGGTACGGCGTGTTACATCAAGGGTTCAGACAAGCTGGTAGCCGCAGCCGAGAAGCGCCTGGGGATTACCCGCGGGCAAACAACCAAAGATGGCCAAATCAGTTTGATGACCGCTCGCTGCGTGGGCGCTTGCAGCCGCGCACCAGTGGTCTTGTGCGACGGCGAGGTAATAGGCGAGATGACCGCTGAACAAGTGCTCGAGCAACTCGAAAGGTGGGCTGTGGAATGACAATCGAAGAGCTCGAACAGGTAGCAAAGAGCGTTTGCCAGGAAAATGAGAAATACGACTTTGAAGTGAACGTCTGCATGGACCTGGCCTGCATGAGCCAAGGCGCGGGCCGTTTACGCGACGCGCTGGAGAAGGCCGCTGAAGCATCGAACAAGAAGGTGCTCATACGCCGTACCGGGTGCATGGGACCGTGTTCTTCCGGTCCTCTGGTGCGCGTTGATCCCGAAGAAATCCTTTACCACCATGTGAATGACGGCCATGCCGCTGCGATCGTGACCAGCCTGGGCGGCGCGCCTGTGCCCGAGTTGCAGTGCGACTTGAACGACCACTTTGACAAGCAGGTGCGGGTGGTTCTGGAGAATGCCGGCCACATCGACCCGGAAAAGATCGACGATTACATCTCTCGCGACGGTTACAAGGCGCTGCTTACTGCGCTGACGGAAATGACGCCCAACGGCGTGATTCACCGCATCACGGAGAGCGGCCTCAGAGGACGTGGCGGCGGCGGCTATCCCACCGGATTAAAGTGGGGCACGGTGGCCAAAGCCAGCGGCGACCTGAAGTACGTGGTCTGCAACGGCGACGAGGGCGACCCCGGCGCGTTCATGGATCGCAGCGTGATGGAAGGCGATCCGCACCGCGTCATTGAAGGCATGGCCATCGCGGCCTATGCCGTGGGCGCGAGCAAAGGATTCATCTATGTCCGGGCCGAATATCCGGTAGCCGTCTCCCGGCTTACAACTGCTCTGCGCGATGCGCGGCGTCGTGGCCTGCTGGGCAACGGTATTTGCAACACGCCTTTTAACTTTGATGTGGAAATTCGTCTCGGCGCGGGCGCTTTTGTCTGCGGCGAGGAAACGGCTCTGCTGGCTTCCATCGAAGGCCGGCGCGGCGCGCCAAGAACACGGCCTCCCTATCCGGCTGTGAGCGGCCTTTGGGGCAAGCCGACACTGCTCAACAACGTCGAGACCTACGCCAACATCGCGCCCATTATTCGCAATGGCGGCAAGTGGTTCGCCAACATGGGCTCCGAGCGGAGCAAAGGCACCAAGGTCTTTGCCCTGACCGGCAAGATCACCAACACCGGCCTGGTGGAAGTGCCCATGGGCATCAAGCTGCGCGAGATCATCGAAGTCATCGGAGGCGGAGTACCCGGCGGGCATAAATTCAAGGCGGTGCAAACCGGCGGTCCTTCTGGCGGATGCATCCCTGCTGAAATGCTAGACCTCGGCGTCAGCTACGACGCGCTCATGGCGGTCGGCTCCATCATGGGCTCGGGCGGCATGATCGTCATGGATGACACCTCCTGCATGGTGAACGTGGCGCGTTTCTTCGTCGAATTCTGCATGACTGAATCCTGCGGCAAATGCATCCCCTGCCGCGCAGGCACGGCGCAAATGTATACACTCCTGAGCCGCATCTGCGAGGGAGTGGGCACCATGGAAGATCTGGACTTGTTGGTGAGCCTGTGCGGCACTATCAAGGAAACCAGCCTCTGCGGGTTGGGCATGACGGCGCCCAATCCCGTGCTGAGTACGCTCAAGTACTTCAAGAACGAATACATCGAACACATCGTGCACAAGCGCTGTCCGGCTGGCGTCTGCAACATGGAAACGCACGCGCCCGAAGTTTCGAACGAGGTGTTGGCATGACCGAGAGCATGGGCGTCAAAACTCTGATTATCGACGGCCAGGAAGTGAGCGCACGCTCAGGCCAGACCATCCTGGAAGTGGCACGCGAGAACGACATCAACATTCCCACCCTCTGCCATATCGAAGGATTGGGCGCGGTGGGCGCCTGTCGCCTCTGTCTGGTGGAGATCAAGGGCAGCAACAAGCTATTGCCCGCCTGCGTGGCCAACATCCATGAAGGCATGGAAGTCATGACCGACACAGAGCGGCTCCGCAAGCATCGCCGCGTCATCCTGGAACTGCTCTTCGCCGAGCGCAATCACATCTGCTCGGTGTGCGTCTCCAACGGCCACTGCGAGTTGCAGGCGCTGGCCCAGTCGCAGGGCGTGACTCATATCAGTCTCCCCTATCGCAACCCCGCCCTCGCCGTGGACGCCTCTCACGAGCGCTTCACAGTGGATCACAACCGCTGCATCCTTTGCACGCGCTGCGTAAGGGTTTGCGCCGAAATTGAAGGGGCGCACGTCTGGGATGTGATGGGCCGCGGCATTGATTCCATCGTCATTACCGATCTGCACGACGAGTGGGGAGCATCCAGTTGCACCCGCTGCGGCAAGTGCGTGCAGGTCTGTCCCACCGGAGCTCTATTCGACAAGAGCAAGATCGGCTCCGATCACCCCAAATACCCCGATTTTCTGCCTTACCTGAATCTCATGAGGGAAGCGCAATGAGCAAACTGAAAGTGGCAACGGTGTGGCTCGATGGATGTTCCGGTTGTCATATGTCGTTCCTCGACATGGACGAGCGGATCCTCGAGTTGGCGAAGTTGATCGATGTGGTCTACAGCCCTCTCGTGGACGCAAAGGACTTTCCCGACGAGGTCGATATCGCCCTGGTCGAGGGAGCCGTTGCGTCGGAAGATGACGAGAAGAAGATCAAGAAGGTTCGCGCTCATTCCAAATTGCTGGTCGCCATGGGCGACTGCGCGGTGGCCGGGAATGTGCCTTCCATGCGCAATCCTTTTGGACCTGATGCAATTCTCGACAGAGCGTACATCGAAAACGCCAGCATACAGCAGCAGATTCCCTGTGTCGTGGTGCCCAAGCTGCTCAAGGTTGTGCGCCCGATCCACGAATTTGTGACAGTCGATGTCTTTTTGCCCGGCTGCCCTCCCTCCGCCGATACTTTTCACGCAGCGCTGACCGCGCTGGTCACCGGTGCGCCGCTGGATATCTCAGCCCTCACCCGTTTTGGAGCATGAGTCATGACCCAGACGATTACCATCGATCCCGTAACGCGCCTTGAAGGCCACGGCAAGATAACGATCCAGCTCAACAGCCAGGGCGAGGTAGAGGACGCACATTTTCATGTCACGCAGGTCCGTGGCTTTGAGAAGTTCTCCGAAGGCCGGCCGTTTTATGAGATGCCCAGCCTCACGGCGCGCATCTGCGGCATCTGCCCGGTCTCGCACATGCTGGCATCGGCCAAGGCTTGCGAGGCTATCATGTCGGTCCGCATTCCTCATACTGCCGCGCAGCTCAGGCGTATGTTGAATCTGGCGCAATTGGTTCAGTCGCACGCCCTGAGCTTCTTTCATCTCTCCTCGCCTGACCTGTTGCTCGGCATGGAGTCCGACCCCAAAGCTCGCAACATCTTTGGAGTCGCGGCTGCCCGGCCCGACTTGGGCCTTGCCGGCATAGGACTGCGACGCTTCGGCCAGCACATTATCGAGTTGCTGGGCACCAAGCGCATCCATACCGGATGGGTTGTCCCAGGCGGCGTCACAGAACCGCTTGCCTCTGCTCACCGCGACGAGATCCTGGCGATGCTTCCCGACGCCTATGCCAACCTCAAGCTGGCGCTGACCGCCTACAAGCAAATCGCGGACACATTCAAGCCGGAGATCAAGGTCTTCGCCAACTTCCCCTCGAATTACCTCGGCCTCATTAACGAAGATGAGTCCTTCGAGATCACGGATGGTGCGTTGCGCCTGATAGATCCTCAGGGCGCGATCATTGAGGACGGCATTACCGCCAGCCGATTTACGGAAGTCATTGGCGAGGCCGTAGAGAACTACACCTACACCAAATTCGTCTATTACAAGCCGCTCGGCTATCCCCAGGGCAGCTATCGCGTGGGACCGCTGCCGCGGCTCAATATCGTTAAATCCATGGGAACTCCGAAGGCGGACAAAGAGCTCACCGAGTTCAAACAGTTATCCCACGGTCCGGTCGAGAGCTCTTTCCACTATCATCATGCGCGGCTGGTTGAGGCACTCTACGGCATCGAGAAGATCGAAGAGATTCTTACCGATCCGCTCATTCTCGACAAGCATGTTCGCGCCACGGCAGGCGTAAACCGTCTCGAAGGTGCGGGTCAGATCGAGGCTCCGCGCGGCACGCTCAACCATCACTATAAGGTGGACGAAAACGGCAAGATTACGTGGGCCAGCCTGGTAGTCGCCACGGGCCATAACAACAACGCGATGAACAAGGGCGTGCTTCAGTCGGCGAAAGCCTATGTGAAGGACGGCAAGTTTACTCCCGGCGCACTGAACCGCATCGAAGCCGTGATCCGCACGTTTGATCCCTGCCTTAGCTGCTCCACGCACGCATTCGGACAGATGCCCCTGGCCCTCACTCTCGTCAATGCTGACGGCGAAGTAGTGGACCGGGTTGTTCGCTAAACTGAATTGATGAACCAGACACCGGCCCGATGCCTCATTCTCGCCTGCGGCAATACGCTGCGGGGGGATGACGGTGTCGGGCTTTGGCTTGCTGAGTGGGCGGGGCAACGCTTCTCAACACAAGCCGATGTGCGCGTCATCGCCGACCATCAATGGACTCCGGAACTCGCCGAAGATGTTGCTCGTGCCGAGTCCGTCCTGTTTATCGATTGCTGCGTCAGTTCCCTTCCCGGATCGGTAACACTCGCGCCCGTTGAACCCCTCTCCAGCGGCTCGGAACACAACACTCACCACCTTGGCGCAGCCGAACTGCTCGCGCTGGGCCAAGAGCTTTATCATTCCCTGCCCCGAAATGCTTTGTCGCTGACCATTGGCGCAGGCTCTACCGAATTCGGCGAAGTCTTCAGCGATCCGGTTAACGCCGCGCTCCCCCAGGCCTGCAACTCCATCGTACGCACTATCCACGCCTGGATGCAGTGAGCTCACTCCTTATTTCAAATAACCTGCCAGCTTGAACGAATAGGCGTAATCGCCCTTCAAAGGCTCTCGCACAACAATCCGCATTTCGCTATGCTGCACTTTCGCCCCAAGCTCGCTGGTACCGCCCAGTTGCACAATCGGCACACCAACCTTGGCGGGCAGATCTGCAATCGTAATCGTCTGCGCTTTCGGTTTCCCAAGCACGGTTACAAACAAATCATTCCCATTGCGCGTAAACCGCAGATCGTCGCCCTCGACGCTTTTTCCTTCCGCTCTCTCCCATGGAATCGTATCGTAAATCGCCGAGCCGTTCTGCTTGAGCCATGCGCCTAGCGCCTTGAGTCTCTCCATCTGTACAGGAGGAATGGTTCCGTCGGCCTCTGGGCCCACATCCAACAACAGGTTTCCATTCTTACTGACAATGTCAACCAGCAACGCAATCAGTTCGCCGGGAGCAATGGTTTCCGCCTCGCCCTCGGCGCGATTGTAGCCAAACGATCGGCCCAGCCCCCGGCACTCTTCCCATTTCTTCTTGCTGATCTCGCCCGGAGTCTTGTACTCCGGCGAACTGAAGTCCGCGTGAGCTATGCCAAAACGATCGTCGATGGCGCCGTCCGGAACCGCGTTGTAGTAGTCTGCTTCAACTTCCAGAGCGTTGCCCGTCTTCGGCCAGTCAATATCATTCCACAAAATCGATGGATGGTAGCGCTCGATCAACTCATGAATTTGTACGTTCGCATACTTGCCATACTCTTCGCTTTGCGGTTTCACTGTCTCATAGTCAGCCTTCGTCCGAATCGGCCCCGGAACGAAGGTCCAGTCGTAGCCGCCGGAGTAATAGAGTCCCATGCGCAGCCCTAGTTTTCTTACTGCCTCCGTCAACTCCCCAACGATGTCGCGTTCGGCATGCTGCCGGTCTACCGGGAGCGTAGGGTTGGCGACGGAGCTAGGCCATAATGTGAAGCCTTCATGATGCTTCGTCGTCAGCACCACATATCTTGCACCGGACTGTTGAAAGACTTTGGCCCACTCTTCCGGCTTCCATTTCTTCGTCTCGCGGTCGAAGATTGGCGCAAAGTCGTAATAGTTGAAGTTCGCGCCGAAATGCTCGCGGTGATAAGCCTGGGTAGGCGACCCATCAATGCGCATAGAGTTGAAATACCACTCAGCATAAGGATTGGACTTTATATAGTCAGGCGACTCGAAATCGTGCTCGGGATGCGACAGCGGAGCCCAGCCCGGCACCGAATACAGCCCCCAGTGAATGAAGA
>CAYUJM010000187.1:0-8334 GCA_964445025.1 uncultured Occallatibacter sp.
GGAACCTGGCCGGGGTAGACCGGGTGGCCGAGTTCCTTGCCGAAGAAGTAGATCAGCGGCATGACCACAAGCCAGGAAAACACGCCTCCGGCAAAGATGACGCCTGCGACCTTGGGCCCGATGATGTAGCCCACTCCGAGGTATTCGGAGGTGGCGTCGGCGTAGATGGATGAGCCCTTCAGCACGTGCTGGGGACCGAAGTCGGGCTGGTATTCCGGCGCATGCGGCCAGGCCTTGAAGAGGTTTCCGTTCTGGAACAGGGTGTAAACGCCGCCTAGTCCGAGTCCGAGAAAGACTCGGCTGGCCAGAGAGCCGCCTTTTTCGCCGGCGATGAGAACGTCGGCGCAGGCCGTGCCTTCGGGATAGGGCAGCGCGTCGTGCTCCTGCACAATGAGCTGGCGGCGCAGTGGAATCATGAACAGCACGCCAAGCCAGCCGCCGATGAGCGCGAGCATGAAGATGCGCGAGTATTCCAGATCGAAGCCGAGAAAAACCAGCGCCGGCAACGTAAAAATGACGCCGGAGGCGATGGACTGGCCGGCGTTGCCGGTGGTCTGGACGATATTGTTTTCAAGAATGGAAGCCCGGCCAAAAGCGCGCAGGATGCTGATAGAGAGCACCGCGATGGGGATGGAGGCAGCCACAGTGAGCCCGGCGCGCAGGCCCACATACACCGTGACAGCGCCGAATACGATGCCGAAGAGAGAGCCGAGAAGCAGAGCGCGGAAGGTGAATTCGGGCCGGTTCTCGCTGGGCGCAACAAAAGGCTGAAAGTCGGACATGGATTTCCTCCGAAGGAGCACATGCGGCTTTGGGCCGCCTTTCCCCGAAACTGGGAGTGTAACAGCGAACGGGGAGGGAATGACAGAAGCGGGTGCGGCGGCGAAAGTTTTCGGCGCGCCATCCATCCGACGCCAAATCGCGTCCATGGAATGGTTTCGATTCCATCCCTGAAATACCGAAGATTACGCCAAAATCGGCAATAGGTCGAAATTGCAGCCGGAAGGGGTTGGCGAACAGGGGTCTGAGCGCGTAGGGTAATGTGCAACCCCGTACCAATGGTAATCGGAGAACAAAACAGGAATGACAAATCCGGCACTCGCCAAGACCCCTGTGCAGCGGCTGCTCTCTCTAGACGTTCTGCGCGGCATCACGATCGCCTTCATGATCATGGTGAACAACAACGGCGGCCCCGGCTCGTGGGGATTCATGAACCACGCGCAATGGAACGGGCTCACCCCCACCGACCTGGTGTTTCCCACCTTTGTTTTCGTGGTGGGCGCGTCGATTGTGTTTGCCTTTCATGCCCGGATGAAGCGCGGGGCAACGCGTGCGCAGTTAGCCGTACACACGCTGCAACGGGCCGTGATCCTCTACCTGCTGGGCATTGTGGTCAACGGGTTTCCGTTCTTCGCACTCGATCATCTGCGCTTCTACGGCGTGCTGCAGCGGATCGCCGTCTGCTACCTGGTTGTCGGATTGTTCTACATCTGGGATCAGCGGGTCTGGACCAAGGTTGTGGCCCTGGTTGTTGCGCTGGTCGGCTACTGGGTGCTGCTGCGCTGGGTTCCGGTGCCGGGAGCGGGCATGCCGGGCCGCGATATTCCCTTCATGGACATCCGCATGAACCTGGTTAGCTGGCTTGACCGGCTGCTTATGCCCCACCATCTCTACCTGGAGTGGGGCGGGCCCGATCCGCACAACCTGCGCGATCCTGAAGGCCTGCTCAGCGACCTGCCGGCGCTCGGTACGACGTTGCTTGGCGTGCTGGCCGGTCTGTGGCTGCGGGCTGCGAGACCGGTGAAGCAGAAAGCGCTTGGACTGGCCGCCGGAGCCGTGACCTGCCTGGCGCTGGGCTACCTGTGGTCGCTCGAGTTCCCGCTCAACAAGAACTTGTGGACCAGCTCCTTCGTCCTGGTGGCTGCCGGCTATTCGCTGACGGTACTCACGCTGTCGTTTTGGGTCATGGACGTGTGGGGCTGGGGCAAGGGCAAAAGCGAGGCCCTGGTGTATCCGTGGCTGGTGCTGGGCTCGAATGCGATCACAGCCTATATGTTCAGCGAGATCGTCCCCGGCGCCCTGGAGCGCATTCAGTTCATGGCTGACGGCAGGGAAACCAACCCCATGGCGTGGCTGGCCAGACATGTGTTCATCCACATGCCCACTCCAGGCTGGGCGGCATTCGCTTACTCATTCTTCACGCTGGCCTATTGCTTCATTCCGGTGTGGATCATGTACCGCAAGAAGATCTTCGTGAAGGTGTAGGAAACGTGCCTCCACTTCGATCGAAGTGCTGCGGGGCGGGACTATAGCATTTTCGGAATTGCTGTAGACCGGGCCCCGCAGACCGCTCACTACTTGCCGAAGTCCTCTGGGTGCACATGGATCGACGCAGGTGGAAGGCTGGCAGGGCTCGCGCCGAGCGACGTGTTCGGCGTATCTCCCATGGTCAATTCGAGCCTTCCGCCGTTGGCGATCTCCGCGTGCCGGAACCAGACCTGGTCAAGCGGCTTCCCGTTCAGGCGGATGCTCTGCACGTACTTGTTGTCATGAGATGTGTTGTGCGCAACGATCACGAAGTCTCTCCCGTCCCTGAGATGGATGGTCGTCTTCTCAAAGACCGGGCTGCCGATGTCGTAGGTTGGAATTCCGGGCGTGACCGGATAAAAGCCCATCATGGAAAGCACAACAAAGGCGCTCATGCCGCCGCCGTCCTCATCGCCGGGCATGCCTTGCAGCGTGTTGGTGAAGAACGACTCAAGCAGCATGCGGATGCGCTTCTGCGTCTTCCAGGGCTCGCCAAGCCGGTTGTAGATATAGGGGATGGCGAGGCTAGGCTCGTTGCCCATTGAGAACTGGCCCACCATCGAGGTGGAGTCGGGGAACTTGGCCTGAAACTCATATTTCGAGCGGCCCAGGGGCTCGCGAAAAAGCTGGTCAAGGTTGGCCGCGGCCTTCGCGGGGCCGCCCATGAGCGCGATCAGGCCATTGAAGTCCTGCGCCACATCCCACGTATAGGTGTAGCCGTTGTTTTCGTCGTAGTAATCGCGGCCGCCCATGCCGCCGTCGAACTTTGGATCGAGCGGATCGATCCATTGCCCCGCGGAGTCCTTGGGCCACATCATCCCTTTGTCCGCGCGAAACACATTCTTGTAGTTCGCCGCGCGGCTGAGAAAGAGCGTTTCGTCCTGAGACTTGTTGAGAGCCCGCGCAAGCTGCGCGATGGCCCAATCGTCCATGCTGTTCTCTAGAGTGACAGGAACGGGCTGCCGCTTTTCGAAGGGAGTCACGCGGGGATCGGTTTCCTTCTCGCCGGGACGCAGTGCGGGCATGTAGCCGTGCGCGGCATAGAAGTCGTCAAGAGGACCCTTCGGACCTAGACGCCAGGGAATCAGCGTGTCTTCAAGAGCGCGCTTGCGAACACCATCGAAAGCGGTCGGCAGATCGAAGTTGCGCACGCCCTTGAACCACGCATCCGCAAACCACGGAGCGGCGTGGTTGCCGTTCATGCAGGCGTAAGGACCGGTCAATATGGCAAACGTCGGCATGATGCCGGCCTGCTGATACATGCGAACGTAGGACTGGATCTTGTCCGCTTCCATGTCGGGATTGAGCAGCGTATGCAGCGGCTCAAGCGCGCGATACGTGTCCCAGAGCCAGTTATCGACATAGAACGGGCGCTTGTCTTCATGCACATGGTGATCGAAGCCGCTGTAATAGCGGCCGTCTTCCGTGATGTTGATCATGCGCTCGTAGCAACGGTAGAGAGCGGTGTAAAACACCTTGCGCTGTGCTTCGGTTCCACCCTCGACGGCGATCTGGCCCAGCACCTGGTTCCAGCGCGCCTTCGCAGCATCTTTAACCGCGTCAAAGCCCCACGCAGGAATCTCGTGGCGCAGGTTGCTCTTTGCCTGCTGGACGCTGATAAAAGAAATGCCGTAGCGGAATTCGAGCGTTTTTGCTTCCTGGCTTGAGACAGTCCCGCGGTTTCTGTCGCCAAGGTCATCGAGCTTGACCGCAACCGGCGCGCTGAACTCGCCGTAGACATAGGCCTTCATATTGTCGAAGCGCTCTTCGCCGCTGATCACGGCGCCACCCTGTGTCTCCAGGTTGCCGGGCATGCGATTGGCAAGCACCAAAGACGCCTTGCCGTCAGGAAAGCTGAAGCGGAAATAGCCGCAGCGTTCGGTTGCGGTGAACTCTGTCCGGATCAAAGAGTCGTCAAATCGAGTGGAGTAGTAATACGGCGTGGTCTTTTCCTGGTCGTAGGCGGCAGGGCTGCCGTTCCCCGGCATGATGCTGAAGAGCTCGTCAATGCGGTGCGAGCTGATGGTCAGTGGAAAGGACGCAACCCGGTCATCCATCGCGTCCTCGCGCATGGGATACACGCGCACCATGCTGTTGGGCAGGAACACGGCAGGGCGTGTGGGCACCAGCAAAATGCCGACGTTGCCGATGGTGGGGTCGACATACTCCACCTGCGCGGCTGCGTGCGCCGCAACCATGACGACTGTCCCCAGCAACATAGACCGCAACTGGCTTGCGCACACGATGCGGCGCGCGACGAAGCTTGCAGCTCCCACTTTGTCCCCCATTTCATTTGGCCCCAACCGGGCCTGTTCGTTGGTTCCTGAATGCCCAGGTACACTGCTTCGAGTCAGGTGCAGCCGAAGGCCAACCCCATTCTACGGCTTGCCGAGCGCTGCCGAGCGAATGCACGAAAGCCAGGCAGGGCCCAATGCCGCGCCTGCTCTCAGGTAGCTTGTGCAGGTTCCTTGACCGGCCGGAAGAGCCACAGGTTGAGCAGTGTGAAGAGCATGCCGCCGATGGTGAATTTGAGCCAGACGGGGGCGTGCGATGGAGAGAAGAAACCCTCCAGGCAGCCGGCTATGACCAGCAGCGGAATGATGCCGGAGACCAGGCGGGTAGCCTCGATGCCGCCCTCGGCGACGGATTCCTTCCAGCGCAGCGTGCCCGGAAAAAGCATGGCGTGGCCAAGCCGGAACCCGGCCGCGCCGGCAATGATGATGGAGGGAAGCTCAAGCGAACCGTGAGCCGCAACGAAGCTCCACAAGGGCACGGACATCCCGTATTGATGACAGGCAGCGCCAATCACCCCCAGCATCATTCCATTGAAGAAGAGATAATAGAAAGTCCCCAACCCGAAGGTGATGCCTCCCGCAAACGTGACAAAGCTGACGGTGAGGTTGTTGGTCATGATGTGGCTGGTCTCCCTGGGGGCGACGCTGACAATGGATTCGGTCCACATCTGGTGTCGTTCCATTGTGGCGATCATCTCCGGTCCGACAAAGTGGCGCATGAATTCCGGCCGCGCGCTGGTGAGCACGGCGCCCAGCACGCCAAAGGCGACGGAGACGGCAAGCGAAGCGAGAACATAGCCGAACTGGCGCTGAAAGACCGCCGGGTACTCGTCGCGCAGGAAGAGGAACAGGGTGCGCAGATTCGTCTTGCGGCCGGAATAAATGATATGGTGGGCGCGAGCCAGCAATTGATTCACATGCACCGCATAGGTGCGGGCGGTCGAGTCCTGGCGCAGCACGGAGAGGTCGGCGGCTACCTGGCGGTAGAGCAGGGCCATCTCCTGCAACTCGGCGCGGGAAAGCTGGCCGAGGCCGCTCGCGTCCGATTGATTCAAGAGGGAAGCCAGCCGGTCCCAGTGGGGCCTGCGCTTCGCGATCCACTGGTTGGAGAGGATTTGAGGCATGGACGTAGGTGGAGACCTGACTTCTGATCAGCTGAATCGAGATCAGATTAACATCGACACGCCGGAACTGGTCAGCATTGAGATGCCGCTGGCCGGGATCGGCAGCCGCTTCATTGCCCTGCTGGTGGATTACCTCATCTGGACCGCGGGGCTGGTGCTCCTCATCATCTTCGTCACCCTCCTATTGCCGGCGTTGCACACCTTCAACCGGATCTCGGCGCAGTGGGCCGAGGCGATCGTCATTTTCATCTTCTTCCTGCTGAATTGGGGCTACTTTACTCTGTTTGAAGCCTTCTGGAACGGGCGCACGCCAGGCAAGCGGGTGGCTCGAATTCGCGTGATCCAGCGTTCGGGGCGCTCCATCGGGCTGGTGGAGTCCATGGCGCGCAACCTGGTGCGCTACGTGGACCAACTCCCCTTTTTCTACGCCGTGGGCGTGATCGCCATGTTTGTGACCCGCCAGCACCAGCGCCTGGGTGATCTGGCCGCGGGCACCCTGGTGGTGCGGGACCGGGAAGTGGAGACCCCTTTATGGGGCGATTCCGGTTCGCGCACCTTCACAGCGCAAGTGTTCAATGCCAACACGCCTATCCCCGAGCCTCATACGGCGGTCACGCTGCCGGCCATGGGCATCGCCAAGCTTTCCTCCGCTGACCTGGAGGTGTTGGAGGGCTTTTTCTCCCGCCGTCTGGACATGAGCATGGAAACCCGCCGCGCGCTGGCCCAGCGCATTGCCGCCGCGGTGCAGGCAAAGTCCGGACTGGAAGTGCCGGCGGGGACGAGTGTGGAGACATTTCTCGAAGCCGCGGCGCGGCAACTACGGGATCAGGCGCGTATGCAATAGACCTTGCGGAGGTTGCGATTGTCGATGGCAGGGGCGGAACAGGCTCTAGTTCAAATGGTCCTTGGCGACAATCGACTTTTCCCGCGCCAACAGGTCGGCCAGGGCTCTCTCCGGGCAAATGTGACGAGCCTCACGCGCATCCAGTTCCAACTCCGTCTCGATTGCCGAGGCGATAGTGATGAAACAGTCCAGGCAGCGGGTGTTGTAACTGCCATTTTCGTTTTGTGTCCGGCTATACATCGCGTCCCAAAGCTCAGTGAGATTTCACGATGCTAGACGTTCTTCAGGTTCCCCGGCGTGATTCACATCACCTATTTCTGTGACCGCTCCTCGTGGGGGCCCATTTCCGGCCGGAAAGTCGGCTAGAGATTTGTTGTCTGGTTCGGATTGCGGCGCAGATGCCAGCAGGGGCTTTGCCCGGCCTGGGGAAAGAGCGAGACCGAACAGGGCACTTCCGCAGTCCCAAGATAGTCGTACTCGATCTTGTTCCCTTTCAGCGGAACAGTCTGGAAGCGATTGACGGTGACCGTGGCCGAGGGTGAGCCGCGCAGCTTGTAGATGGCCCAGTCGCCGCCATAGGCGACCACGAAGCCGGCTACCAGGATCACCACGACGCGTTGGATCCAACGCTTCATCGGCACTCAGCCTTCTTTCAGCGAATGTGATTCTTCTTTGAGCGCCACGCCGGTCAACTGCCTGCGGCGGGCCTCAGTCAGATAGTAGCCCAGTTGAGCGGCGGCCTGGGAGTAGCTGAGACCCTCCGCGCGAATATTGGAGATGCAGTTCCGTTCTGCATCCGTGCGGCCCGGTCGCGGCTCCCAGGTGATGTAGGCGCCGAGAGAGTCGGGCGAACTCAACCCGGGGCGCTCGCCGATAAGGACCACCGAAAGTTGTGCGCCCAATGCCAGGCCAATCTCGTCGCCAACGGCCACGCGAGCCTGCTCCACCACGCAGAGCGGCGCCAAGTGCCAGCCATCCAGGCGTGGCAGCAGCTCCCTGAGCAGCGGCTCTGCGTGTCTTTCCACGGCCAGGGCGGAAAGACCATCGGCTACAATGAGCGCGAGAACCGGCTCATGTCCTTCGTCCCGTGCGCCTCCCTGAACGCCGTAGCGGGCAAGCAGGTCGCGGCTGGCTTCATCCAGCTTGCGCCCCAGATCGGGTCGCTGCAGATACGTGGTGCGGTCCGGCGCGGCCGAGTGCAGGCGCAGCGCCTCTGCCCCGGTCAATCCAGCCAGAGCTGCGGCGAGTGTGGCGGCCTCCAGGCGGCTATGCACAGCGTCACGGGCCTGTGCGTGGCAGCGTTGAAAATCGAGCAGTTCGCGGGTCTCCAGGCTCACGCCTGTGCGCGCCAGTCCCACGCGCGCCGGAGTGAGCGCCCGCAACCGCGCGGCCCACGCCGGAGCCAGTTCCATAGCCAAAGCAGGATCGCGATGCGAGCTGTCGCTCATGCGGTCAGCAGCCTCTCCGGATGGTTGGCCTCAAGCGCCAGACGATGGAAGCTCTCGCCGCCAAGCCACGCCTCAAACTCCGGAGCCGGCCTGAGGCCGAGCACGCGGCGCAGATAGAGCGTGTCGTGGAAGCTGGTGCTCTGGTAGTTGAGCATCACGTCGTCTGCTCCGGGCACGCCCATGATGTAGTTCACGCCGGCCGCGCCCAGCAGCGTGAGCAGCGTGTCCATGTCGTCCTGGTCGGCCTCGGCGTGGTTGGTGTAGCAGACATCGCAGCCCATGGGCAGGCCGAGCAGCTTGCCGCAGAAGTGGTCTTC
>CAYUJM010000188.1:0-8330 GCA_964445025.1 uncultured Occallatibacter sp.
CAAATGGGATTGCGGCCACCACAGCTGATCTAAAGCAGCCTGCCAGCGTGGCCCTTGACGGCGCCGGTAACCTGTACATCGCCGACAGCGCGCACAACGAAGTCCGGATGGTCTGCTTCAGCGACACCAGCGCAACCATCGCCGGCCTTACCTGCCCACAGGCGGGCTTCATTATCGACATCGCCGGCACAGGAGAAACGGGCTACGCGGGCGACGGCACGCGGGCGTGGGGGATAAACGTGCAGTTGAACAACCCCTCCGGCCTGGCTCTGGACGGCGCGGGGAACCTGTTCATTGCAGACACCGGCAATAACGTCATTCGCGAAGTCTCGGCTGCTACTGGCTTCATCAGCACCGTCGTAGGCTCCCTCCCCGGCACGCCGGGATACGGCGGAGACGGCACTGTTGCGACAACCGCCGGGGTGGAACTGGACGGGCCCCAGGGCGTCACGGTGGACGCCTCCGGAAACCTGTACATTGCCGACACCAACAACCAGCGCATCCGCAGAGTGGACGCGGTCACCGACATCATTACCACAGCTGCCGGCAACGGTACCCCGAGCGGGCAGGGAGATGGGAAGGGCAAATTCGGGGGAGACAACGGACCAGCGAACGCTGCCGAACTCAGCCTTCCGTATGCGGTTGCCTTCGATCTGAGCGGCGACATGTACATTCCGGACTCGGCTAACAACCGCATCCGCATGGTCCAGGCAACAGGCGGAGTTCTGACCGCAACCAGCACCATCAGCACTGTAGTCGGAACCGCAATAGCGGGCAGCAGTTGCCCGGCGCTTGAGCAGGTCGCTGCTTCGAACCTGAACGCGCCCGAAGGTGTTGCCATAGATCCAGCCGGCAATATCTACATCTCCGACACTGGAGATGGATGCGTTCGGAAAGAAAACATCGCCAACGGAAACGTCGTCGCTCTCGCGGTGCAAGGCCAAAATGCCATTGCCGGCGGCGATCTGGTTTCCGTAAACGCTTTCGCGCCTGACGGGATCATCCTGGACGGGCTCGGCAATGTCTACTATGCCGACTACTACGACATGCTGGTGAGCGAAATTCAGAGCAACACAGCGGTTCTGAACTTCCAGGCCACACCCATCCGGCAAGGCAATCAATCCGCACCCCAGGCCCAGATGGTGGAAAACGACGGCAACGCATCCTCCAATCTGACCGCCGTTACCCCCGACCAGAATGCTGCGATCAATGCGGCTGGAACCAGTTGCATCCCCACTCCTTTTGCTTTGACAGAGGACGCCGATTGCAACATCTCCGCGGAGTTTGCGCCTTCGCTCAACATCGTTCCGGCCACGCTGCCCGCCAACATCAATGGCAATGTCGACGTGGTCAACAACTCGGTCAACTCCCCGCTGGATATTGTTCTGGCCGGTAATGCACTCCCCGTCAATTCGACGGACATCTCGCTGACTTCCGCTCCCAACCCGGCGGAGTTTGGCACAGCGGTCACTTTGACGGCCACCGTAACCACCGGCCCCAATACCGGCGCTCTAACGGGGACGGTCACCTTCTCGGATACCCTGAATGGCGTCACTGTTCAACTGGGAGCACCCGTTACTGTGAACGCTGCGGGCGTTGCTACTTTCACCACGTCCACGCTGGCGGTCGGAGTGCATACGCTTTCTGCCGTTTACAACGGCGACCCCGCCCACTTCGCCTCGCAGCCTGGAGACGCGACAGAAACCATTTACGAAGACACGAAGATGACTCTCACCGCTCTGCCCGCGAGCCCGTCGCTGCTGGGCCAGAGCGTCACCTTCACGGCCACGGTTACAGTGACAGATGGCGGAGCGTTCCCGCTAAATGGTTCGGTCACCTTTACCGACAGCCTTGAGCCCCTCGCGAACAACACAATCGCGCTGGTCAACGGCGTAGCCACTTACACCACGGCGGCGCTGTTGCAGGGTATCAACGTCATCACCGCGACCTACACGCCGACTACTCCTCCGCTGATTCAAACCAGCATGCCGGTCACCATCAGCCAGGATGTGGTGGCAAACTCCCCGCTCACGCTGACATCGGCTCCCAACCCCTCCATCCTGGGCACGACGGTGACCTTTACCGCCGCGATCCCGACCACCGGGAACGTCGCTGCAACCGGAAATGTGAACATCGTCATTGTTCCGGCCGGTCAAGTTGCACCGACATATCCTCTGACAGTAACCCTGGGTGGGAACCCGGCCACGGGCGGGGCGGGCATCGCCACTCTGCCGGTGGGCACGTACACCGCTACGGCTACCTACGCGGGCGACGTGAACTACGCCGCCGCGACGGCCAACCTGGCAATTCCCCAGGTGGTGACGAAGGTGCCGACCACAACGACGCTTGCCGCAGCGCCCAACCCGGCCCTCGCCGGCCAGCCGGTGCAGATTATCGCAACCGTGGCGCCCACTTCGGGCAAGATCACTCCCTCCGGCACGGTCACTTTCACCGATACCTTCAACGGGCAAACAGTGACGCTGGGCCCGGCGACACTGAATGCTGCCGGCACGGCCAGCCTCACCATATCCACGCTTGCAGCGGGCACACACTCTATTGTGGGCACCTATGGCGGCGATGCGGATAATGCCACCAGCACGTCTGCACCGCTTTCCCTGGTCATCAATCTGGCGACCACAACCGTCGTGGTCACGGCGGCGCCCGATCCCGCGATCGTGGATACCACGATCACCTTCACGGCCACGGTGACCGGCAACGCCGGGACGCCGACCGGAACCGTGACCTTCACTGCGAATCCTGGCGGAGGCGGCGCAGTCGTCCCGCTTGGAACGGCGCCATTGAACGCAGCCGGCGTGGCTACCGTTTTGAATGCCACGCTCGCCCCCGGCACGTATCAGATCGTAGGCGTCTATAACGGAGACCCGAACGACGCCTCAGCTACCTCTGCCGCGGTCACCGAAACCGTCACCCTGATTCCCACGACCACCAGTCTCTCCACCGCAACGTCGGGCGGCGTTGACTCTCAAACAACCCTCATCGCCATTGTCCAGAACAGCGGCGCCGTTGGCCCCGGGCCCACGGGAACGGTGACCTTCATGAGCGGAACGACGAATGTTGGAGCGGCACCCGTCAACGCGAACGGAGTGGCAACACTGACTCCAAACCTGCAGGTTGGCACTTACAACATCGTTGCCATGTATAGCGGCGACGCGCTGCACAGTCCGTCCACCTCGGCTGCCGTTTCATATACCAGCGTGGGCTCGTACACCCTCACGGTGACCCCCTCCACGGTGACCATCCCAACCACGCAAAACGCCCAGCTCACCGTAACGCTGGCTTCGGTCGACGGCTTTACCGATACCATCGGCCTGGGCTGCGCGTCGCTGCCGGCGGGCGTCAACTGCCATTTCGCCAACATCGATGTCCCCCTGGCGGCAAACGGCACCGCGACGGTGCAGCTGACTATCGACACCAATAACCCACTGGGTGGCGGAGCGACGGCCATGAACAAGCAATCCGGCGAGCGGAAGCTGGAGTTGGCCGGCCTGTTCCTTCCCTTCAGCGTATTTCTGGGTTGGATCCTGTGGCGCTTCCGCAAGCGTCACGCGGGCGCTTGGAGCATCGTACTGATTCTGGCTCTTTCCGGCGCTGCCCTCCTGACCACGGGTTGCATCGGAATTACCCAGAGCAGCGCCAAACCCGGCACCTATACCATCCAGGTGATCGGAGTGGGCGCCAACACCAACGTGACGGAATACCAGGCCGTTACACTCAACATTACCCAGTAGCACAAACTCGTGAGGCAAGGGAAAAGAGAGATGAATAGCTCCAATCATTCCTGCAAAGTGGCCCGCGAGAAGCTCAGCGTGTTGCGCAGCCGCGCAATCTTACTGATCGCTCTTCTGGGCATTTACCTGGGCATGGCGCGAACCGCGTCAGCCCAGGTTGTATTCCACGGTGACAAGGGTGGCTTCGTGTTTACCGCGGGCGCTACAGCTTCGGGTTACGAAGTGCAATATGGCCAGCAGAAGCTGCTCGGCGTAGCCGCTGTTGTGGATGTAGACTCTCATCGCCGCCTGGGTTTGGAAGGCGAAGGGCGCTGGCTGTTGTTCAACGGCGCCAACCAGGTGCAGGCGACCACTTATATGGGCGGTCCCCGCTACCGCGTCGACTTTGGGAAATTCCAGGTCTATGGGAAGGGTCTGGTGGGCGTTTCACAATTCACATTTCCCTATAACCTGGCTCAGGGCAACTATCTGGTGATCGCTCCCGGCGGCGGAGTTGACTACCACTGGAAGCGCAAGATCAGCTTCCGCCTGGCCGATTTCGAATATCAAATCTGGCCCCAGTTTACCTACGGAACCATGAGTTCAGCCGGCATCAGCGCGGGTGTCCTCTATCACATCTTCTGATCCTGGCTGGACTCTATTGCGGCGATCTTCCTGCCGAATTCAGCCGGCTGGGTATCGAGCGCAAATCTAGCTGGAACACCATCAACTCAAACAAAAAATGCGGCCGGATCGCTCTGATCCGGCCGCATTCCATTGTATGAGTGAATTGCGATGAAGGAACACGCGTCCCAGACTGTCGCGCTCTGATCGGCTCCTGGCCGGTCGATTCACAGTGTTCCCCATCACTTCCCCTGCTCCTCCACATTCGTATAATTCTCGCCGGTTTCAAGCCGTATCGGGGCATTGGAGCCTGCCATCTCATGCGATGACCGGCTGCAGCGATGCCCGGGAGCGTGAGTCATGATTGCAGCATCCGTACAGCACGAATTGCCGTTGGCCCGGCGAATGTCGCGGCTGGGCACCGAGACCGCTTTTGAAGTCCTGAGTCGAGCGCGAGCGCTGGAGGGACGAGGCAAGAGCATCATCCACTTGGAGATCGGGGAGCCCGATTTCTCGACGCCTGTGAACATTGTGGAAGCGGCCGTCGACGCGCTCCGCACGGGGTGGACGCACTACGGGCCCTCCGCCGGGCTGCCGGAATTGCGCCGTGCGATTGCCGAGTACGTTAGCCGCACCCGTGGGGTTGCGGTTTCTCCCGATGAAGTGGTTGTGGTGCCCGGCGGAAAGCCCATCATCTTCTTCACCATGCTGGCGCTGATCGATCAGGGAGATGAGGTCATCTATCCCAATCCGGGATTCCCCATCTACGAGTCGATGATCAACTATGTTGGCGGCAAGGCCGTGCCGGTTCCGCTGCGCGAGGAGCGCGATTTCGCCATGGATGTCGGCGAGATGGCTTCGCTCATAACCGATCGAACCAAGCTGATCATTTTGAATTCTCCGCAGAACCCCACCGGCGGGGTATTGGGGCGCAGCGACATTGAGCAGGTGGCCAGGGCAATCGGCGACAGGAACATTTTGGTACTCTCGGACGAGATTTACAGCCGGCTGCAGTTCGCGGGGCAGCCATTCTCGATCATGTCCGTGCCGGGCATGCAGGAGCGCACAATCCTGCTCGACGGCTTCTCGAAGACCTACGCGATGACCGGCTGGCGCATCGGCTACGGCGTGATGCGGGCGGACCTGGCCACGCACATCACCCGCCTGATGACCAATTCCAACTCGTGCACCGCCAGCTTTACGCAGATGGCTGGAATTGAGGCATTGCGCGGCGACCAAAGCGCGGTGGGCCAAATGTGCGCCGAGTTTCAACGGCGCTCCGAAGCGTTTGTCACCGGGTTGAACGGGATCAGGGGCTTTTCCTGCCGCATGCCCAAAGGCGCGTTTTACGTCTTCGCCAACATCACCCGGACTGGGTGGAAATCGAAGCCCCTGGCGGACGCTCTGCTGGAGGAAGCTGGAGTGGCAGCGCTTTCCGGAACGGCATTCGGTGAGTTCGGCGAGGGCTACCTGCGCTTCAGCGTGGCCAACTCGATGGAGAAGCTGCACCAGGCGCTGGAGCGCATCGACCGCTGGACGAAGCAGAATCTCTAGCGGGTTTTGCTGCGAGGAAATGAGGCCGCCTCGAGGCTCAAACGGCCTGTTCCTCGTGAAATCTGTGCAGAGCGGTGTGTGTTTTCCGCCAAGGAGAAGGTTATGGCACTCATGGATTCGAAAACAGGAGGCGTCATGCGGGAGTACTCCGTCGCAGAGTTGCAGGACGCCGCCAATTTAATGCGCGGCTACGACCTGGTGGCTCTGTGCGCCGCAGGATCAGGACACGCCGGGGGCACGCTCTCGGTGATGGATATTACCGCGGCGCTGTACCTCCATGCCGCCGTCCACGATCCCCAAAACCCATCCTGGCCGGACCGCGACCGGATCATCTGGTCCGCGGGACACAAGGCCCCCAGCCTGTATCTCGGATTGGCCATTGCGGGCTTTTGTCCAATGGACGATGTTGTCACGCTGCGCAAGCTCAGCTCGCCCTTCCAGGGTCACCCGCACTGGCTCAAACTGCCGGGCGTTGAGATCTCGACCGGATCGCTGGGCCAGGGCTTGAGCATCTCCGTGGGCATGGCGCTGGCTGCGCGGCTGGAGGAGAAACATCACAAGATCTTCTGCCTGATGGGCGACGGCGAACAGCAGGAGGGCCAAATCTGGGAGGCCGCAATGGAGGCGGGACACTTCCATCTCGACAACATCATCGGCATCGTCGATTGCAATCGCCTGCAGATCGATGGCTGGGTGAAGGACGTGATGCAGGTTGAGCCTCTGAGCGAGAAATATTCAAGCTTCGGCTGGGAAGTTCTGCGCGTCGACGGCCATGACATGGGCAAGCTTGTGGACGTCTTCCAGAAAGCCCGAGCAGTGGTGGGCAAGCCTGTCGTGATCCTCGCCGATACCGTCAAGGGCAAAGGCGTCAGTTTCATGGAGAACCAGCCGGGCTGGCATGGCAAAGCGCCGAATCGCCAGGAACTCGACGCAGCGCTCAAGGAGCTGGGCCTGACCGATCGCATTCGCGTGGAACAGTTGCTCGACAAGGCAAGGAGCTATCAAGCCGAAGTGGATCGCAAACTGGCATCCAAAATGCCCCGATTCTCGCGCGACTACTGGTGGAATGCTGGCACCACGATGCAGGTGAAGATGGAGCCAAACCGCAAAGGCTTCGGCCAGGCGCTGGCGGAGAACGGGGACGATGAGCGCGTGGTTTGCCTGGGATTAGACATTTCGGGGTCGATTACCATCAGCGACTTTTTTGCCGGCAAGCCGGAGCGCGCCCGGCGCTGGATCAGCATGGGAATCGCCGAGCAATCGGCCACCGCAGCGGCCGCGGGCATGGCCAGGGAAGGCAAGTTGCCAGTGCTCGGCTCCTATGCTACGTTTTCAGCGGCGCGCAACCTGGATCAGATCCGCGTCTCGGTCTGCTACTCAAACCTCAATGTCCTCATCGCCGGGGCACATGCGGGAGTCTCCGTGGGCCCCGACGGCGCCACGCATCAGGCGCTGGAAGATCTGTTCGCCATGCAGGGGTTGCCCAACATGTCGGTTGTGGTGCCCTGCGACGTGGTTGAGGCTCGCAAAGCCACGAATTACCTACTGCTGCAAAAGCAAGGGCCCAAGTACATTCGCTTCGCGCGCGAGGCTACGCCCATTGTGACCGATGAGAAAACGCCCTTCGTCTTCGGGAAGGCCAACGTGATTCGCATGCGCGGTGAGGCGGCAAACTTCGCCGATGCATACGAGATCCGGCTGGCCACCAATTACCGCAACGAGTCGGAAGATCTGAGCATCGTGGCCATCGGGCCTATGGTGCCGGAGGCCATGCGCGCGGCACGCATCCTTAAGCTCGACTTCGGCTTCGAGACGCGCATCCTGAACATGCACACGCTCAAGCCCATCGATGCGGAGGCTCTGATTTGCGCGGCGCGAAACACGGGTGTGGTGGTTACCGCAGAGGAGCACCAGATCGGCGCGCTGGCATGGCGCGTAAGCTCGATCCTAACGGAATGCCCGCAGCTTTATGGTCTTCCTCTAATCACGGGCGCCATCGGCGTGAAGGACCGCTTTGGCGACTCGGGCGCGCCCTGGGAGCTGGTGAAAGAGCTGGAAGTGAGCGCCGAGCACATCGCTCAAAAGGCTGTGGAACTGATGGCAATCAAGAAGAAGGGAGTGCCTGAGGCAAGCCTGGCGATCGCCTAGAGGATAGAGGCACCTGAGCCGGTCGGGAGATTCGCCGTCCTAAACGTCTGGAGACCCTTGCCAAAGGTCCCAACTGCAAGGCCATATTGCAGAGCTCCGAAATTGTGGCCAGTCGAGGCTCGACAAATCGGGTACTCCGGTACGTATAATGGGCATGTGTGGCGCGTGAGGACTCGGTTTGGCCCCGCAGAAGTGGCTACACAAGATGTAGATGATTGGTCTTAAAAGGGCGGGAGTAGTTCAGTGGCAGAACGTCAGCTTCCCAAGCTGAATGTC
>CAYUJM010000189.1:0-8327 GCA_964445025.1 uncultured Occallatibacter sp.
CCATGGAAGAGGCCAAAATCCGCCGCCAGCCGCCGGAAAAGGAACTCAGCCGCCGTATCGCGCTCATTGTAGGCGGAGGCAGCGGCATCGGTCGCGAGGTCGCGCTGCTGGCCGCCGCGCGCGGGGCTCACGTTGTGGTCGCGGACCGCGATGAAGCCGCCGCAGCTCGCGTCGTCGCTGAGCTGAAGTCCGTTACCTCGGCCGAGTTCACCGCCGTGACTCCGGTCGATATCCGCAAGCGCGAAGCCATCGCCAAAGCTATCGACGCGACCGTTGCGGCCTTCGGCGGCCTCGACGTTCTCATCAACACCGCGGCTATCTTCCCCACATCTCCGGACGGCATAGTCTCCGATGCCATGTGGGGCACCACGTTCGACATCAACGTCACCGCCAACTACCTGCTCGCCGATGAGGCCGCAAAAATCTTCAACGAGCAGGCACTCGATTCGGCAATTGTCCTGACCAGCTCTGCCAACGCCGTCGTCAGCAAGCGCGGTTCCGAGGCCTACGACGTCAGCAAGGCCGCCGTCTCGCACCTTATTCGCGAGCTCGCCGTCGCACTCTCGCCTCGCGTGCGCGTCAACGGCATCAGCCCCGCCACGGTTGTGAAAGGCTCGACCATGTTCCCACGCGACCGCGTTCGCGCCTCGCTGGCCAAATACAACATCCCCTTCGACGACTCGCTCTCCGATGACGAGCTGCGCAACCTGCTTGCCGGCTTCTATGCCAAGCGCACGCTCACCCATCAGCCCATCGATCCGAGCGACTGCGCGGAGGCCATTCTCTTTTTGGGAAGCCCGCGCTCCCGCTGCACCACCGGCCATCTGATTCCCGTCGACGGCGGACTCACCGAGGCATTCTTGCGGTAAACTCCAACAGAGATCACCCTGCCTCTATGCCGGAACCCGCACGCATTGCCATCGACCTGGGCGCTGAAAGCTGCCGTGTCTCCATGCTCCGCTGGCTTTCTGACGGGCCGCATATCGAGATGGTTCATCGCATCCCCAATGGCCCGGTGCATCGCGGCAAGGCCATGCACTGGCCTCTGGAGACCATCCTCGCCGGCCTGGATGAAGGCCTGCGCAAGGCCGCGGCGATCGCCACAGAGGGCATTGCCTCGATCGCCGTAGACGGTTGGTCCGTGGACTACGTTCGTCTCGCGCCGGGCGGCCAGCCGCTGCATCCGCCCTTCTGCTATCGCGACGAACGCACCGATCCGGTTAAGCAAGCCACGGACAAGATCGTTCCGCCACGCGAGCTTTTTGCGCGCACAGGCGCGCTGCCTCATCGCATCAACACGATCTACCAGTTGCTCGCCGACCAGGCCGCCGGCGTCGACGCTCGCGCTCCCTGGGTCATGCTGCCCGAGTATGTGCTTTACTGGCTCGGCGGCCGCCGCGTGGCCGAACTCACCAACGCCAGCCACACTGGCCTCGTCAGTCTCAAGACTGGCGACTGGGATGCCGATCTCTTCGCTCAACTCGGCCTCGACCTCGAAGCGGCGCCGCCCATCGTCCACGCCGGAACCCATCTGGGAAAACTTCAGGGACCGCTTGCGGCTCTCGATGCATTTCGCGAGACGCAACTGATCGCCCCTGCTTGCCACGACACAGCGTCGGCCATTGCGGCGATTCCTTCGGACCTGGATGCAACGCTCTACATCTGCTCCGGCACCTGGTCTCTTGTTGGAACGCGAATCACCGAGCCCGTCACCACCGACGAGGCCTTCGATGCTCGCTACACCAACCTTGGAGCAGCGGGCGGCAGCTATTGCTTTCATTCCCTTGTCAACAGCATGTGGCTGCTGAAGCAGTGTATGGACGCCTGGAGCGCGGAGGGCCGAACCTGGAACATTGAAGATCTCATCGCCCAGGCCGCGGTATCGGGCTACCCCGGCATCATTGACGTGGATGCCGAGCCGCTGCTGCTGGACTCCGACATGCCCGAGCGCATCAACCATCAGTTATGGCGCCGGCGCTGGGCCACCATTCCAGACGTGGCCGGAAACGAGCCCGTCTTCGCGCGCGTGATCTTCGAGAGCCTCGCCGAGCGCTATGCGCTCGCGCTTGGCAGCCTGGAAAAATTGCTCGGCCGTGAGCTCGATCGCATTCATATCCTGGGCGGAGCCAGCCGCAACAAGCTGCTCACGGAGTTAACTGAACAGCGCACCCATCGGCCGGTCGAAATTGGCCACCCGGAAAGCTCCACGCTTGGCAATCTCGCAGTGCAGTTGGCTGCGGGCGATGCCGATGGCCGGCCGGTCACGGCAGACGCAATCCGCAAATGGTCGCAACGCCTCAGCCCGTGTTCATGACTACCAGCATTTATCAGCAATCGATCGGGCGAAGATGTTGGAACGCAACCGTGTGTGCGTGTTTCGCGAACAAGATCAGGACACTACAAAGGTAACTCCCAGCCCCCTGCATTTCACCCGGATTTCATGGCGAACGATGATCGGCAACTGGTATGCTGTTCACCGCCCATCAATTCTTATGCCGACGAACGCAACTTGCCCCGAGGGGATGGGTATAACGAGATACGGTTGCAGTTCTAATGCAACTCAAGGAGAGAGGAAGATATGCGCACGAATGTACGTTGGATCGTTTTGGCTGCTGGGATGCTGGCAGCAACTCTGCCCACCGCAATGCAGGCACAACAGGTTCCCGGACCTCATCCGGCCTATTTGCACGCGTTAAGCGACCTGCGTGCCGCCCGCCACTATCTCAACGATCGCTGGGCATGGGCGCCGGTAAAGCACGACGACGATGTGGCGATCCACGAAATCGACAAAGCAATCGACGAGATCAAGCGGGCCGCAATCGACGACGGCAAAGGGCTCAACGATCCATTCCCCATCGATACGGGCCTGAGCCCGCACGGCCGCTTCCGGAAGGCGAAGGAACTGCTTTGGTCGGCACACAACGATCTGTCCAGGGCAGAAGATGTGCCTGAGTCCCGCGGGCTCCGGGATCGCGCGATTCTGCATGTGGATGAGGCGCATCGCATCGTCGACAACGCCGAGCGCACGGCGCACTGGGAGTAGCAGAAGGCGAGCCCTGCAGGGGGCCGCAAATTTGCAGTCTGGTTCATAGGAAAGGACTCCGGGAAGGTGCCGGAGTCTTTTCTCTTATGCGGCTATCGGGATTAATCCTTGCCATGTCTTCTGCTGGCAGCCGGAGTCAAACTCACGCCCCTTCCTACGCCAGCATCTTCAGATCCGGGTATCGTGCGTAGATCCGGCGTTGATCCTCCCTGCTAAGCTGTCCCAGCCGGAGCGGCTTGTCCTGCGGGCGCTGGCCCTTTTGGTTCAACACGTTCATCAGGCTCCATTCGCGCTGCGGCCCATCAGGTTCGTGCGCCGACAGATCGTAGCGTGTGAAGTCGATCGCCATCGTGGGGCCGTCTGTCATCCAATTTCTAAGCAGGCCAAGACGGAATTCGCGGTTCATGCGCCACTCGATTTCGAGCTCCTTCTCCGAGCCGGGCGCTCCGGTACCTTTGGCGACGAATCGATAGTCGAGCCGGTCATTGTTGGGCGTATGCCTGCGCCATTCCAGGCCGAATGCTCCCTCAGTCATCACCTGCGTGTCTGGCCATTTTTCGCGAACGGCCTGCAGCCACCACGCAAGGTCGTCGTCGTGGCCGACGGAGACCTCCCAGATTCCCGTTGCCCAGCCGAATCGGTTCAGCGCGTAGCCTTTGTCGAAATGCATCGCGGTGGTGGCCATCATTTCGCGGCGCCCGGCTTCCAGCCCCAGGTTCCCGACCGACTCAATTGGCCCAACGCCCAGGCGGCTGTTGAACCCGCCTTGAAACCCCTCGCGCCGTGCGGTGAGAAAATCGCACGTCCAGCCATCGAGGCAGACACAATCGATAAAATCTCCAGGTCCCTGGGCGGGCTTCAGGTAGTGCTCGCGGCTGGGGTAATACGGATAGCAGATGCCTCCATCACCGTCGCCGTTGTCGATGCCGTGTTGGCTCCAGATCTGGCCCTGACAGACATGAATTCCCTCATCCTCGGCCAAATGCCTCTGGTTCTCCGCATCCAGATAGCCTGCCACCAGGCACTGCGGTCGATATCCGCCGCCAACCATCTCGGAGACCATCTCCAGGGCTTTGGCGATCGTCTGCCGGTTGTGCTCACGCGTGTCGAACATGGGCGCGAAATAGCCGCCAGGGATGAACGTGATTTCATCGCCATATTTATCGTGGTAACTGGCCAGGAGCCGCCGCGCATCCTTGTATTGCTGCCGGTCGTCTTTCAACGCGAGCCAACTGATGGCCCAGGTCATCCGGCCCTCCGGACAGCCGCGCGCAAAGGCCTCACGGCGCGATCGGATCCGTTCCGGACGATTGTCCGGAACTTCGTCATCGCCGATGGAATGCGTCGGCGTTACTTCGATCTGATTTACGCGAACAACGGAGACATGAGTGATGAATCTACCGCGCAGACCGGA
The DNA here is from genome assembly GCA_964445025.1 of uncultured Occallatibacter sp. GTDB lineage: Bacteria > Acidobacteriota > Terriglobia > Terriglobales > Acidobacteriaceae > Telmatobacter. The sequence continues at coordinate 4,458 of CAYUJM010000189.1, forward strand.
TGCGTTTGTGACCGCACCGAGAACACGTTGGGCCGGTTCAACGAATGCAAGAGTCGCGGCGGAAGCCATTGCGCTCTCAAGAAACTCTCGCCGTGTCCAGGTGCGATCCATTGCATTTCCTTTCAGTTTGCATCTTCTCACGGCCAAGCTTCAACGTCTGCGATTGCACGATCCATCGAATGCAGGGCCTCGGGCGGGAGCATTGCCCGATCGATCGCACACTCTCCGCAATCTGCTCGGGGAGCGCGCAGGCTGCAAATACAGCTACCTCCGGCTTGCGCCACAGCATCACGGACCTTTGGCATCCGACCGATTTGCTTTCCCGTCCCTTGATTCTGATTCGACAATGGCCGGAGTCGTCTTCCCAATTCTCCACGACTCCATTTTTCAATTGATCAATCTCTTTGCGATCCAATAGACTGTGCAAACCCAGCATAGCGGACCGATCGTCGATTTACACAATGGGGCTTCGCAGCCGTTCCGGCGGTCACTCGCGCAAAGAAAGGCATACCTGAAATGTTCGCACGTCAATGGATCAGCTTGCCGGTTGCACTTTTGATCGTTCCAGCCGGTCTTTATGCTCTTCGCCTTGAGGCACAGGCAGATTTTGCCACCGCAGTCGTCTCCAGCCGACCGGTCGCCTATTACCGCCTCGACGCGACGTCGGGCAAGAGCCGGGTTGGAACCTCGACTTACAGTGCTCAAGGCGGCGTTACAACCGGGTCTCCTGGCGCGGTGATCGCCGGCTCAAGCAACCATTACGCCAAGTTCGATGGAACCAGCGGATACATACTCACGACCCAGAATGGCGGAGTGGGTCAGGCAGCGAGCATCATGGCCTGGGTCAATCTCGCCGATCTGCCGTCAAAGTCGAATCGCATTTTCTACGTCGCCGGCGAGTCGCAGAGCGGGAACGATCTCGATCTTCAAATCGAAACGGACAATGTGCTTCGGTTCTTTACCGCGGGAGGCGGTAACCTGGAATACAGACCGCCTGTGGCGCCGCTTCTCAACCAGTGGCACATGATCGTTGCCACGCTGGATACTGTCAGCCGCAGCCGCGCCATTTATTGGGATGGAAAGCTCGCGGCTCATGACACCGGCGGCGGCAGAGCAGGAAAGACGGCTGCGTTCTCCATCGGCGCGAGCACCTACTTTGGAAATCGCTGGTTCAAGGGCGGCATAGAAGAAGTTGCGCTGTGGAGCCGCGTCTTGAAGGCGGATGAGGTCGCCGCCATTTATGCCAGCGCGGGGACTTCGCCTACGGCGTCTGCAGGTGAAGCAACCGGCGGTACGGTCCCAGCGGCCGCCACTGGGCCGTTCGCCACCAAGGCGAAATTTGACGTGGAAGACAGCAGCGGGAAGGTCAATCTGAAGCGCGAAGAGCAGATCGCCTACTTGTTTCTCTCTGCGATCGAAGTCATCGAGCACGAATGCCAACTCGACCTGCAGCGCGCCTGCACCCTTGACCAGATGCTCTCCGGCACTTACCCAGCCGGCTCTCATATTGAGCATCTGAAGTTTGATCCCAACAAGACCGATCCCAACTTCACTTACACTGTGGCCGCCGGCGGCATGGCATGGGAAGCCCACGCCAATGCCAAAAAGCCAGGCTTGCTTGGGTTGTGCTTCATGGCTCGGGACGTCGGGACGGTGACCGCCACCATCAGCAAAACTGGAAAGGCAGGATGGGTGGACGATCCGCTCGGCAATCGCGGCGTAGAAGGTGATTCCTTCACCACGCAATGAAGGTTCAACATAAATGGGTGGCGGGATAACTCCAGCCAGTTATCCTACCGCCTGCACAGTACCCTTGCCCACTAACTCTTCCACGCGCTCTACCCAGCCGCGATCGGCCGCCACGCTCATCCCTTCCGGCTCCAGAATCACCGCGTACTCGCCCTTCTTTTCCAACTGCAGCATCACCTTACCCGGTCCCGGCGCCGCATCCGCCGCGCTCTTCAGCCCGGCAAACATCTCCTCCGTGGCGTGGTCCAGATTGATCCTGATTCGCAGGCCAAGCGGAAGCTTCACCTTTACGTCTTCCAGAGCAACAATCGAGCTGATCGCAATCTTCGGCGCGGCATCTTCGTCCCCCATCAGCACGCCGCGCACAATCACCGGAGCCTCGATTTTCAACTGGCCTTGCAACTTCTCGTAGTCGCGCGAGAAACAGATCAAATCGATCTTGCCGACCGCATCCTCGAGTGCCGCCTGCGCATAGAGCTTCTGGTCGCGCTTGCTCTTCTGTACGCGCAGCCCCAGAATCATTCCTGCCACTTGAATTTCGTCTGCCGGGTCAGCCTGAGTTCCCCAGCGCTTCTCGGGAGGCTTGCGTTCCAGCGCCTCCGCGGTTGAAATCACGCCGGTCAGATTGCGCAGCTTCTCCGCATACTTATCCAGCGGATGTCCGGACACAAAGAAGCCCAGCACCTCTTTTTCGTTGGCCAGCCGCTCGCCTTCTTCCCAGTCGGCCGTCTTTGGCAGATCATCGGCATCGCGGCCGGGCGCCGGCGCTTCATTGAAGAGTCCAAACAATCCTGTCTGCCCCTGCGCTGCATCCTTCTGCGCCTTCTGCGCGCGCTCCATCGCTCGATCGACGGCCTTCATGAGCGCCGCTCGCGCACCCAAGGAGTCAAGCGCTCCAGCCTTGATGAGCGACTCAATCACCCGCTTGTTCATCACCCGAAGGTCGACCTTCTCGCAGAATTGCCACAGGCTCGTGAAGCGCCCACCCACCTCCGCGCGCGCCTTCATGATGGATTCAATCGCGTTTCCGCCCACGTTCTTCACCGCCGCGAGACCAAAGCGGATCGCCTCGCCCTCCGGCGTAATGTGCGGCGTGAACTGCGCACCGGAAACCTGCACATCCGGCGGCTCCACGCGAATGCCCATCTCCTTGCACTCGCCGATGTACTTCACCACATTCTCGGGCTTCGAGGTTTCCGAAGTGAGCAGAGCCGCCATGAATTCCACCGGATAATGCGTCTTCAGATAAGCGGTCTGGTAACTCACCAGCCCATACGCCGCCGAGTGCGACTTATTGAATCCATACCCGGCAAACTTTTCCATCTGGTCAAAGATCTCGCCCGCAATTCCCTTCGGATGCCCAAGCGCCGCGGCACCGCTCATGAAGCGGTCGCGCTGCTGGGCCATCTCCGCCGGGTTCTTCTTGCCCATAGCGCGGCGCAGCAGATCGGCTTCGCCCAGCGAGTAGCTCGCCAGCACGTTGGCAATTTGCATCACCTGCTCCTGGTAGACGATGACGCCCAGCGTCTCCTTGAGCATCGGCTCCATCTCGGGAAGCATGTACTCCACCTTGCGCCGCCCCCACTTGCGCTCGATGAAGTCGTCCGTCATTCCGCCCTGGATTGGCCCTGGGCGGTAGAGCGCCGTCAACGCCGTCAGATCTTCAATACGGTCCGGCTTGTAGCGCCGCAGCATATCGCGCATGCCGCCGGACTCGAACTGAAACACGCCCGAAGTGAGCGCCGTGTGAAAGACCTTCTTGTATGTCTCCTCGTCGTCGAGCGGAATCCCGTCGATATCCAGCTTCTCCCCGCGCGTCTGCTCGATCAGCTTCAGGCAATCGTCGATCACCGTCAGCGTGGTCAGGCCCAGGAAGTCCATCTTCAGCAGGCCCATTTTTTCGACAGCCTTCATGTCGTAGGCCGTCACAATTTCGTCGTTCTTGGTCTTGTTCACCGGCACCAGTTCGGTGAGCGGCCGCGGCGCAATCACCACCGCTGAAGCGTGCACGCCCGAGCCTCTTACCAGGCCCTCGAGCTTCTTCGCCGTATCCAGCAGCTCGCGAATCACGGCGTCATTGTCGTACGCCTTCTTGAGGTCGGGAACCTCCTCGAACGCCTT
>CAYUJM010000190.1:0-8258 GCA_964445025.1 uncultured Occallatibacter sp.
GCGGCCGGCCAGCCAGACAATCAGCCACACCACCAATGCCACGGGAATGGCGAAAATCAGGGCCATGGCCGCGGCCAGCAGAAGCAGAAAGCCCCAGTCGCGGGCAGTGTGACGGCGCGGCGCGTCCAGGTGGCGGCAGAGCAGGCGGTAATTGCGGCGGTTGGCCTTCCAGATAATGTCGAAGATGTCTCCGAACAGAGGTATCGAGCCTACCAGCACGCCAATGCCGAGATTGGCGGCCATGCGCACCAGCGTGATGTACGGTACGCCGCGAATCCATGCTGCCAGTGGAATGATGAGCGAGAGCAACCCGGCCAGCACGTCGCCCAGGCCGGGAACCAGCCCGATAATGCCGTCCAGGCCAAAGCGGATCCCAGTGCCTGGGATTCGGAATGCCTCGTCGAGCAGGATCTCGAGCGCTTGCAGTGTCTGGTCGCGGAACAGCCATGCGCCCCGGTTCCAGCGGTTCCCATCCTGCGCAAATCCTTCGCCTTGCGCGTCTGTGCCCGGAGCCCCTTGTGTTCCAGGAGTGGTAAACGGGCTGGGTCCGGGGCTCGGCACGGGCGGTTTTCCCTTCGGCCGGTGCGGTTCTGGCGGCCTCATTCGATGCTACAATCGATAGGGTACATGGCGGCTATAGTTCAGCGGCAGAACGCCTGACTGTGGCTCAGGATGTCGTGGGTTCGATCCCCACTAGCCGCCCCAATCTTGCACGGACCGCAGGGGGCGTCATGAGCCCGGTTGGCCGAATAGCCGAGTTTCCGTGAACCCAGACTTCCAGGAAAACAAAGGTCTTGATCAAGCGCCAGCTGGGATGCCGCACTGGTTTGCGCCCTTTCAGCCAAAGCGCGGCCTGAGCAATGGTCATTTGCAGACCATTGTTGGCAATTATCTTCCCCGTCCTCCCTTTCGTGTTGACGGAGTTGCAGAAACCGTCGAAGTGGACCCGGCCGACGGCAGCCGCGTGCTGTGCCATTGCCACTGGCAGGCTGAGTCCGACCGTGCCAAACGGCTCTCGCTGGTGCTGGTGCACGGTCTCGAAGGATCCTCGAACTCGCGCTACATTCAGGGCATTACCGCACGCGCCTGGGATGCCGGATGCAACGTAATCCGCATGAACATGCGCAACTGCGGCGGCACGGATACGCTGACGCCGACGCTTTATCACTCCGGGCTTTCCGGCGATGTGGGCACAGTGGTCCGGCACTTTACACGGCAATTTGCCCTCGAGCGCGTCGCTCTGGTGGGCTATTCCATGGGTGGCAATCTGGTGCTCAAATTGGCCGGCGAGTGGGGCAGCCAGCCGCCTCTGAGCGCCGTGGCCGCGGTTTGTCCGGCCATCGATCTGGCCGCCGGCGCTGATGCGCTGCACGAACCGCAGAACCGTGCGTACGAGTGGAACTTTCTGCGCGGTTTGAAAGCACGTTATGCCCGCAAGTGGGGGCGATTCCCGGCCCGCTACGCGTCTCCAAGTGAGATTGGACCGGTGCACTCAATTCGTCAGTTCGACCACAAAATCGTCTCCCGCTACTGCGGTTTTCGCGATGCCGACGACTACTATTACCGTGCTGCCAGCGCCCGAGTCGTGGATCGAATCTCTGTTCCCACGCTCATCCTGCAAGCCAAGGACGACCCCTTCATTCGCCTGTTTCCCGAGACGCGCGCCAAAATTCTTGCCAATCCTCACATTGCGTTCATCGAAACCAGCCGCGGAGGCCACTGTGCTTATCTTTCCCGCGACCCGGGAAACGACATTCACTGGGCCGAGGCAACCGTAATCCGGTTTCTGCTTGCCGAGACGGTGCAACCGTATGGAAGGTGACTGGGAGTTTGAGGTGGGCGGTGACGCGCCTGTCATCGATGCATGCTGGCCCGGCTTCGTCGATCTGCAGGTTTCTCCTGAGCGCGCCCGCGATCTGCCCGAGGCAGTCCAACTTCCATCGCTGGCTGCAGCCCTTGAGAAACTCAACTCGCGCCAATCGCCCGTGTGGACCTCAAAGTGCGATTTCTGGCCCGTCCTGCAGTCGCATGAATTCGATCTCGACGAATTGGACTCGCCCATCGGTTGTTTCACCAACGCGATGGGCTGTTACATCGACCTTCTGCCCAAGGGCGATCAGCGATGGCCATCGCCTGCCATGGCCAGCGCCTTCTGCCGGGATTTATGCAGCAGCCTGCGCGCCGTGCCGTTCCGCTGCTGCCGCGTGGATCTCGTGATCCGCCGCGCATTGATCGCTCCCGATCGTATGGGCACGGGAGTCACCGCCTACATCGTGGCGTGCGGGGCGGGTACTGATGAGACCAGAGATACTCTGGGAGAAGCCTTGGCAGCATTTGTCGATGCGCTTTGTAGCGGCTCAAGGCTACAATGAGAATGCAGGGGCGAGTAGCTCAATTGGATAGAGCACCGGCCTTCTAAGCCGGGGGTTGTGGGTTCGATCCCCGCCTCGCCTACCACTCAATCGATAACTCCATCAGATTTATCGACTTATCGGCATCGAAAACCTCCATTTTAGCCTTCAACCCCCGGCCGTTTTTTTGTCTAAACACGGAAAATCAGTGTACGAGAAATCGATCCGTCAGGCCTCGCCGACGAGGATGTGCAACCCGCTTCCGACGCCCGGAAATCGCCTTGTTCCCCGCGCAGACGTTCCTAATTCACGGGGATGGGAAGCCGGCTCGACGCCTGAAGGAACTTGAGCAGGAGATCGCCAAGTTGAAGCGGTTGGTGGCGGATTTGAGCCTAGGCAAGCTGGTGTTGAAGGATATCGCTTCGGGAATCTTGGCGCGAAGCCAACTTCGCGTTACAAATCCAGCCTCGGTGAGTGCATCGGCATCATTCCAGAAATGCTCCCGTACCAAGGCGCGTTTCCTGGTACCGATCCTAGACTTCTCCCATGCGCTCCAAACCTGCTCGCTGCTGGTCTGACTTCCCGTCCTTCTGATCGAAGATGCCAACCAATCGGCAAGCTCGCCGGGAGCCAGATGGCCCCCGAGCTTACTCCGCGGCCGCAGTCAGAATCCTCTCCACCTTCGCGTCAAGCTCTCGGGCTACCTTCAGAGCGTCGATGTTTCCATACGGCGCAAGATAGGAGGCCATTCTGTCATACGAGATGCGGATGCTATCGGCGCGCTCCTCAATGAGGATCGTTACTGGCGCATACGAACCCGCGTCAACAACATGCTTCACCATCTCCTTCATGATCAATGGATTTCCTGCAACAATGCGCAGAATTCTCGGCTTGGTAGTGCCATTCTCTTTTTGGAGAACCTCGCCGAGATCGATCCGCATAAACTCCATAAGGCCGTTCGGCTCCGTCACCGGGTTGACGACGCTTCGCATTTCGGCTTCATTTTGCGCCGCTGAAAAACTCTTACGAAACGCGGCCATATCCGGATGACCGATCTGCGCGTCGATGCGGGCAACCACCGTGTCAAACGGCTCGGTGGTAACTACACTCACTCGTTGGACGTGAACCTCTTGGATCTTCATATGCGTTGCTTCTCCTGTCGCGCGTCTGGCCTACCTAAACCCATGCCTAATTCCTGGCCGCAGGCACGGGTGGCACAGGCAGGATTACTTCCGTGGCTACCTTCCAGTCCTTCCCAGCCTTTATCCAGTTGATGATCATCAGAAATGGTTTGGGTGTTCCGTCCTGGCCTGCATAGGAAACCGTGATACTCATCGGTACATAGGATTCCGCAAGGTCCTTGGTCAGGCCGACAACTTTGAGCTTCGAAAAGTCCGGCTGAAGTATCGCCGGACCGGCCGCGGCAATATCGTGCAGCTTTTGATCGATCGCCTCGTTGCCCCAGACACCTGCCCAGTTGCCTTCGGACGGGGTTGCGCTCTTTGCAACCAGAAGCGCAGAAGGCGATTGCCAGAACATTTCATGCAGAGCTTTAAGATCGTGCTTGTTGGCAAGTTCCATGAGTTTGTCAAATTGCGAACGGACGGTGTCGAGCGTTGAAGCGTCAAGCGGATTTCTATCGGCAGGAGGCGCGGCGGTCGCCGATCCCTTAGCAACCGCCGCCAGCGCAAGGGCAGCAACGAAAATCATTCGGCGCTTCTTCATGGCATCTCCTTGGCCGGTTCCCGTGGCCGGGTCCACAACTATCTGGTCGACGGGGTCGCCTGCGCTTTCGCAGCCTTCGCGCCTCCCCAGAGAGAGCCAGGATTTACGCGATCGGGGTAGATCTCCAGCATGGCGTCATAGAGTTCGCGGACCGTGGTGGTAGCTTCATCCAGGCGATTGAAATCGCGAAGATACTGCCTCGTCTCTCCGATGATGCGAGGGTCGTCCTCATTTTCTGGGATCTTGTGCCCAGCGATGACGGCTCGCGGGCTGAGTGTCTCGAGTCGATCGAGCGTGGCGATCCATTCGCGGCGGCTCTCTGTACTGGTCTCTGCGAGGTAGGGATGAATTCCGTTGTAGACGGCGTCTCCACCGACGATCAGTCCGATAGAAGGAACATGCAGACAAGTCGATTGGGCTGTGTCCGTCCTCCCCGTATTCACCGCCACAAGCTTGTGCCCTTCCAACTCAAGTTCATTGCCTGGGAGAGGATCGGCGACCGGAAGATGCTCCGGTATTTGACCGGGGAAGAGTTTACGCCAAAAGTCCTCCAGCCAGGTTGGCGACACTTGCGCACGGATGGCCGCGACGACCTCCGGGGTTGCAACAGCCTTTGCCTCCGGGAAATGCTCCAGGATCGACCCAACTCCGAACACATGATCGCCATGACCGTGCGTAAGGTAGATCGCGGTAAGGTTCTTGCCACTCGCGATGATCCAATTCAGCAGAACCTGAGATTGGTCGATGGTCAGAAATGTATCGACTAGGACTGCATCACGCTCTCCGTAGATGAGCGTCGCGGAGTTCGATACCCACAACAAATCCTCTTTGCCTGGGGGAAGATCACGGCTGAGGCCTGGGCGCTTGCTGGTCAATACATCCCATTTAAGGTTTCCTTCACTTCTATTCATGTTTACTCCTCGGGGGAAGGTTTGAAAGGTCGATCTTGCATCTCTGAGAACACCAGAATAATACAAGACGACCGGTCACCTTGTATTAAATAATGACAAAATATGGCTTTCAGGTCTCCGTCGGCGACAATAGAGCCGGAGCCACATAATGGATTCTCGTACGCCCGCAAAGCGGGGACCCAAGCCGAAACTAGACACTCGAGAAAAACTCATCCAGTCGGGAATCCTCGCAATCCATACCAGTGGATATGGTGGAACCAGCATTCAGAGCATTGTCGAAATGGCTGACATACCGAAGGGATCTTTTTACAATTTTTTCCCCAGCAAAGAGGCTTTCGCTGCAGAGGTAATCGATGCTTATTCCAATCGTGGCCAGGAAAGGCTGCGCAGCTTTCTTCTCAATCAGGATGTCGCGCCGCGAGTCCGATTGGAAGCGTATTTCGATGACAGGATTGAGGCATTCAGAGCCGCGCAGTATGTCCGTGGTTGTTTGATGGGCAATTTCAGTGCGGAAGCTGCTGACCAGAGTGCGATGATACGCGAGGGCCTTACGAAGCATTTTGGTGCGTGGTGCGATCTCCTTGAGGCTTGTATTGCGGAAGCGCAGCAAAAAGGTGAGATCGGAAATCAATTCACAGCATCGCTGCTGGCAAAGTTCGTCATGAACAGCTGGGAGGGTGCTCTATTACGCATGCGTGCCGAGAAAAGCGATACCCCGCTTCTGGACTTCAAAGAGATTGTCTTCAAGAAACTTTTTGAGCGACCCATTTCGTAAAGTCGCAGGCTCCCCAGGCGAGTTTCACGATGCATACCGTCCGGTTGGCCACCGTCGGCCAAACTTCCTCCGCCTGATCTTCAATTGACGATACCAGGGAGATAGACGGCCAATATCCCGGATCACACCCTACGCCCTGTAGGTAAGAAGCTATATTTCTTTCAGTTGGATTTTTGTCAGGAGGCGGTGTTCCGCTTCCGTCGAGAAACAGCAGTCAATTGTTGAGGCAATTCGGCCTGCTCTGGCCAAGACCGGAAAGGGCGGCACGGTGCGGGTGCGAATCGGAGAGCGAGAAAGAGGAGAACGGAATGAATGTGTTGCGGCAGGTTTGTTGCGGATTCTTGATGTCTGTTCCGGTCCTTTCGGCCGGGCAACAAGCGGCCCCAGGCGAAGACGGGCGTATTCAACTGGTGGTGGTGGTTACCGACAAATCCGGCCAACCGGTCCCAGGCCTGGAGACGAAGGATTTCACGGTGAAGGACACTGGTCGGGTGGTGAAGATTTCGTCATTTCATGCCGTTGACGGCAGTCTGGCTGGGGCCCCGCCAACCAAGGTGGTATTGGTTCTGGACGCGGTGAACATGGGGTTCACGCAGGCGGCGTTTGCGCGCGCGGAGATGGTGAAATACCTGCGGCAGAACGGCGGGCATCTGGCGTATCCGGTCTCGATTTATCTGTTTGGCAATCAGGGAACGGACATGCATCCGCCGATGTCGGCAGACGGGAATGCGCTGGCGGATGGGCTGGCCAAGGCGGTTGCCCAAATGCGCAGCGTGGCCAGTTCGCGGGGCGAATACGGGGCGGTGGACCGGTTTTCGCAGTCGATCAAGACGCTGGTCTCGATTGTGGGATACGAGTCCGATCAGCCGGGGCGGAAGCTGGTGATCTGGGCCGGGTCGGGCTGGCCGATGCTCGACTGGCGAACCTTGCAGATGTCCGACAAGGCGCAGAAGCAGATCTTCGATCAACTGGTGGAGATGACGAATTGGACTCGGGAGGGGCAGGTGGCGCTGTACAGTATCTCCGCGGGAGAGCTAGACCATGGGATGTCGCAGTACAAGGAGTTTCTGAAAGGCGTGAAGTCGGTGGAGAAGATGAACCCATCGAACCTGGCGTTGAAGGTGCTGGCGACCGAGAGCGGGGGAAATGTCCTGGGACCGGACAACGATTTGGCGGGCCAGATCGCGACGGCGGTCGAGGATGCGAAGACGTACTATACGATTTCGTTCGATCCTCCGGGGGCCGACAAGGTGAATGAGTATCACGAACTGAAGGTGGAGGTGAGCCGACCGGGGGTGACGGTGCGGACGAGCAGCGGGTATTACAGCCGGCCTTAGCGGCAGTTCCGACCAATGCCAATGCCAGCAAGCGCGGAAGTGTAACGGCAGCGACTGCGAAACCCAGGAGGCATGACTCTGCGCTCGAACGCATGAGCGCTGTGATTAGTTTTCAGCGGGGATTCTTTCCGCTTCGTCCACAACCGATACGGCTACGTTTCCCTTGCGGCTTTCGATTCTCAGTCCCAACTGATCTTCAAGAGCCCTCTGCCATAACGTGAACATATCAGTGCCCAGCTCAGGGTGGATGTCCACACTGAAGTCAAAAATACCCGGAAGCCCTGTTTTGTCCAGGACCGGAATCTGAGATGCGCTTGCTCTGGCCGGTTCGGCTGGATTGTCTGCAGCCGGTATGGATAACTGGACGGCAAGCAGGTCCGCGAACTGGCGCAAATCCCCGTGAAAATGAAATCCGGCTTGCGTCGTCACGGTTTCTCCATCGTTGAACGGGCGAATCTTGGAGCCCGATTTGCCCACGACCAACTCGTAAACGCGCATCTCTCGCATCTCGGTGTGCCGTGTCAGTTTGAACCGCTCGGCTACAAGGCTTCGCAGCATCAGGGCCATCTGCTCCCTCGTGCCAACCCCTGCTGCCCTTGCATCGATATCGTATTCGCTCTGGTCAAGCCAGCCTGGCCCCAACACTTGATTCAGCTGCAGATGGTAAGCCTCCGCAACGAGGCGCTTGAGGGTGACATTTCTGGCTGTGATCCCAGTTGGCGTGTATGTCAATTGATTGTTATAGTCCGGTCCGACAGAGCGCCGGCTCGGCCTCACCGAAGCAACGTCGAACGCAGGCGTCGCCGTTGTGGCTTGACCGAAGGCCACAACCGAACTTGAAAGCGCGAGAGAAATGAGGAGGGGCAGCGCGCGCATGGCCTTGAGCATACGCGCCCACAAATAAATCGGCAAATTGTAAAGGAAACGGCAGATCTCTCGACACCTCGCGGTCGCTCCGCGATGACAAGATCATGATTACGGCGCCAGCTTCTGTGTTTTGGAAGCCTTAAGCCTTGCTCAGTCTGTACTGATTCGCCGCCGCTTCCGCCCCGCGAACGAAGGCATCATCGTGTATCTCCGAGGAAATCATCTCTTCGCTTTCATTGTGCCGCCGCGAGAGGTTTCGCTGACCGCTTGAGCGCAAGCCCTGGCAACATGG
>CAYUJM010000191.1:0-8258 GCA_964445025.1 uncultured Occallatibacter sp.
AGGTGTGGCGGACGGCAAAGGACCCAACCTCGACCGACTTGCGGCTGGATGAGGCCAATCAAGCCGCGACGTGCTCTTTGCCATGTTTCTCTTTTGTTTTTACAGCCTGTTTCTTCTCGGCGACGGAGAGGCTGAGGCCCAGGGTATTCAGGACGGCAATCAGGGTCTTGAGTGTGGGATTGCCCTTCGGAGAAAGACAGCGGTAGAGCGATTCCCGGCTGATGCCGGCTGCTGCGGCAACGGCACCGAGGCCGCCGTAGGCCTCCGCGACTGCGCGCAGAGCAAGCAGGCCACCGCCGCGCTCTTCGGGGTTGTCCAGGGATTCCATGGCGACCTGCAGTAGCGCAACGGCATACTCCCGGTCTTCGCGCAGTTCCTCAATCTCCCGCTCGTGATGCGAAACACCAGCGCCGAATTTTTTCAAGGTTCCCTCCGCTTCCAATCTGCCCAGAATGCCTTCGCTTTAGCTATATCCCTTTGTTGGCTGTCCTTGTCTCCGCCACAGAGAAGAATCACCCAATGTTGCCCATGCCGTCCGCAATAGACCCGGTATCCAGCGCCCACATGGATGCGTAACTCGGTCACGCCCTCGCCCACTGGCTTCGAATCACCCAGGTTGCCGGATTCAATTTGATGAAGCCTGGCCTCAATCCGGGCCTTCGCCAAGCGGTCGCGGAGACCGCGGAACCATTCCGTATAAGGTTCACGCCCATCCTCTTGCCGGTAACGGATGAGTTCGAGCACGGAGTAAGTGTAGCATAAAAGCTACAATGACTGTCTCCGATTCGGAAGGCTGATGCAAGGGCATTCGTCTTCAGTCTGGAAGCGGTGAAGACGAACTTCACGATAGGCTTCGAATTCTTCTTTGCAGATATCCGATCTGCATAGCCCCACTTCGTGTTCAAAAAACCTGTCGAGGACTCTTGTCTCGGCTCCTGCCGCATGCAGCCTGCTGCCGAAGGTGCAGCGGTGAAGCGCACCACAAATGAACAGGACCTCCCTATCAAGGCCATCGACCAATCTCTCGATCCAAAACTTCTCGCGGATCGGCCATCGATGGGCGATGTCGTGGAGATGGGCTTCTCGCTTATTGCGAATCAGACTGCTGAAGTCGCGGTTGCAAGGTTCCTGAATAAAGGGAAAGCCTCCCCCGATTCCGAGTCGATTTTTGTCCCTTGAACAAGGTTCGCAATACCTGTGTTCGATGCATCTGATTGCTCTAAGCTCATTGATCAAATGCAATGCAACCGAAGAACGCGGAATTCGGTTAGGGTTTTCCAGATCTGGCTCTTTGGGATCGCTAAGCTCCTCAGCAATTAAAGAGATGTTGTACTTGAAAACGGTGCCCTTGATGAAGGCCTTGAAAGCTTCGTGACCTGGGCGTAAGCCATGTGCTGGAAAGAATCGTTGGTGCCGATCGTGATTACAACCAACGAGGTAGATCATCGCTCGCGCGACCTTCACATCAGTTCAAAAACATCGTCCGATAGAGGGTGTCGCGCTGGACGGGCTTGAAGCCGGCGTCGCGGATGATTCTTCGCAGCTCTTCTTCGGTGGTGCAGTTGCTGGTGCCTGCTGCTTTGACCACGTTCTCTTCTAACATCACCGAGCCTACATCGTTGCCGCCGAAGTGGAGGCCTAACTCCAGGACCTTCAGTCCTTGAGTTACCCAGCTTGCCTGCACGTTTTCGATGTTATCGAGATAGAGGCGCGAGATAGCCAACACCTTCAGGTATTCGACGCTGGTGGCTTCTTCCCAGCCACGGCCGCCGAGGGCGGTGTTGTGGGGCTGAAAGCTCCAAGGAATGAAGGCCGTGAATCCGCCGGTTTCTTCCTGCAGGCGGCGGACAACTTCGAAGTGGTTAATGCGCTGCTCGAAGGTTTCGCCCACGCCGAACATCATGGTGGCCGTGGTTCTCATGCCCAACTGATGCGCGGTGCGGTGGACGCTGACCCAGTCCTCGGTGTTGCACTTGATGCGGGCGATGCGCCGGCGCACGTCGTCGTCCAGTATCTCCGCGCCGCCGCCGGGGATGGAGTCCAGGCCCGCGTCGCGCAGCCGGATGATCGTGTCGCGCACGTTCAGCCCGGAGTATTTCGCGATGGCCAGCACTTCGGAGGCGGTGAGGCAGTGCAGCCAGATCTGCGGAAAGCGCTGCTTGATGCCGCTGAAGAGCCGCTCGAACCAGTCGATCTTCAGGTCGGGATGGATGCCGCCCTGCATCAGCACGCCAGTGCCGCCCATCTCCAGGGTCTCGGCGATCTTTTCGTAGATCTTCTCGAAGTCGAGAATGTAGCCTTCGGCGGCTTTGGGTCCTTTAAGCGGACGGTAGAAGGCGCAGAAATTGCAATATTCGGTGCAGAAGTTGGTGTAGTTGATGTTGCGATCGATGATGTAAGAGACCACGCCCTCGGGGTGCAGGCGGCGGCGCACGGCATCGGCCTCGAAGCCCAGGCCGATCAGGTCGGGGGAGTTGAAGTGGTCGAGGGCCTGCTGGCGCGTGATGCTCATATGACTCGATTCTAACAATTCGCGCGAACGCGGGCTCGTCAGCGGGGACTCTGGCTGTCGCTGGCTTGGCGATTTCTGAATTGACGAAACAGAAACAAGCCGCGGTTGCGCACCGGGCTGCCCTGCGTCCGGGTGAGATTGGAAGCCGTGGAAATTCCACTGAAGAGGACGAAGAAGTCCCAAAAAGCCCGCAGGAAGTTTTTCTTCTTTTCTGTGGTCATGGGAAAGAACCTCCGGGACGAACTCGGCCAGAGACCGGCCGTCAGTAGATTCGATTGCCGGACTGTCCTGCCGGTCGCAGGAATTCTCCGATCCTACTCCGCAGAATGAGAGGGCTAACTCTTGTTTTCCTCGGGTTTTGGCGCCGGATTTGCCGCCGGCTTGCTTTTCTTGGCGGGGCTGGAGATGCCAAAACTCATGAGGAGAAAGCCGAATCCCTTGCGCAACGAGTCAAGCACGCTCATGGTTCCCCTTCACTCCAGTTTATCTCGCCGCCACGGCATGCGCGCGGCGGCGGCCCGAAGACGACAACGCCGGCTTACTTCTTGGCGGCTGGAGCGCCCGCTGCGGGTGCGGCTGATGGGGCTGCCGAGCCGTTCAGAATGTCGATGGCGGCCGGGGGCAGAGGCTTGTCGGCGTTTGCCAGCAGCAGGCTCACCTGCCACATCTCGGTATCGGTCAAGACCTGCTTATAGGAAGGCATGCCGGTCAACCGGATGCCGTTGGCAACCTTCCAGTAGGTTTCGCCGGGCGGGTCGTCGGTGACCCCCATCATCGTCTCCGAACCGTGGTGATGCATCTCCCATAGCGGCGGCGCATCGGGGTACATGTGGGGACCGAACGAGGATGGTTTGCCATGCGAGCCATGGCAGGCGGCGCACTGGTCGCGGTAGATCTGGGCGCCGGCCACCAGGTTGGCTTCATCGGGCTGGATGGGCGGAGTCTTGATCAGCTCGCGGTCGATGCGCGCGTGCAGCGGAGTGTGGGTCAGCAACCGTTCCTCGGGGAACGGCGCATCTGTCACAGCGACTGGCAACGTGCCGTAGTGAAGCCAAACCAGAATGCCGGCAAACGCGAGAATCGCACCGAGGATGATTCCGAAGAGAACTCGACCCATATTTGTGAGAATCCTTTGGTTCTCATCGTAGAACATGGAGGGCCTATTCCGCGCCGATAGAGGAAGCAATTTTCCCTCATCCAGGCCGAAACGGGTCGCAATTGTTGGCGGCGATTCCGCCGCAAATCGGTTCGCCGCGCGTCCAAAGGAGTACAGGCTCAGGCACAAGGCTACCCCAAGATGGTTTAATACCAATTGGGGGGAGCGCTGCCTAGAGCGGTGGTGTGCTTCCGTACTCCCGTGGAGGAAACCCTAGACCGATGTATCCTTTTCGCCGTCTTGCCCTGCTGCTGGCGCTCGCGTTTGCAGTCATCCCAGTTCTTCCGGCTCAAAGCCCGAGTTCGAGCAGCAACCCCGCACCCGCTGAGCAGCAGGCGCCCACCGCAGCCCAAACCCAGTCGCAGCCGCAGTTGAGCGTTCAGGCCCGGATCAAGGCACGCCGCGAACAGCGGCGCGCCACCGCCATCCACGAGGCCTACGATCATCTCTATGAGACGTATGTCGGCGCGGGGTACCTCCGCTTTACGCCGGGACCGACCTTGCAGCGCGTGAACGAATATGACTGGAATGTGGGCTTGACGCGCTACTTCAACGAGCGCCTGGGCATAACCCTGGATGGGCGCGGGTATTACGGCACACCGTTTATCGAGCCTCAGCAGGGCACTCCGCCGGCGGGCAGCGTGCGGCTGGACAAGCCAGCAATCAGCCAGTATGCGGGGCTGATTGGACCCACTTACCGCTTTTACGTCCAGCCCAAATACTCAATCTCCGGCCGCGTGCTTGCCGGATATGCGCGCGGCAACTTCACGGGCGACACCAACGGCTACGGCACCTTAGGCGTCCTTTACCCGGACGCGTCGACCTATGCCGCCAGCGCCAGCATCTTCTTCGAGTACAACCTTGCGCCGAACATCGGTCTGCGCGTTGCGCCGGAGTATTACCTGAGCGGATTTGGATCGACGCAACAGAACAACCTTGGTTACACATGCGGGGTTGTGGTGCGGTTTGGGAAGCAGTGAAGAGGCAGGGACCAGGGACTAGGGAATAGGGATCAAAAAAAGCCGGCGGGATTTGAGGAGCTTTGAGCGACTCATTTTCCGCTGGCTTTTTCGGTGTTGGAGGCTCGACTTTCTCTGCTCTCTGTCACTGCAGGATCGGGATGCCGGCGATGCGCTTTTGCCACTCGGCGGGGCCGGTCTGGTGGACGCTGCTGCCCTTGGAATCGACCGCGACGGTGACGGGCATCTCGCGCACGTCGAACTCGTAGATGGCCTCCATGCCCAGATCGCCGAAGGCCAGCAACCGCGAGCCATAGATGGCCTTTGAAACCAGGTAGGCGGCGCCGCCGACAGCCATGAGGTAGACCGCGCCAAACTCGCGGATGGCATCGATGGCCGTGGGGCCGCGCTCTGCCTTGCCCACCATGCCCAAAAGGCCCGTTTCGGCCAGCATCTGGCGGGTGAATTTGTCCATACGCGTGGCCGTCGTGGGGCCGGCCGGGCCAACCACCTCTTCGCGGACCGGGTCCACCGGGCCCACGTAGTAAATGAAGCGGTCGCGGAAGTCGACGGGCAGCTTTTCGCCGCGGCTGAGCATATCGGTCATGCGCTTGTGGGCGGCATCGCGTCCGGTGAGCAGCTTGCCGGTGAGCAGCAGGACCTCACCGGGCTTCCATGCGGCGGCTTCGGCGCGGGTGACGGTGTCGAGATTGACGCGGCGCGCGCCGGAGACGTCGTAGGTGAGCTTCGGCCAGTCTTCCAGGCTGGGCGGGTCAAGATAGACCGGACCGGAGCCGTCGAGCACAAAGTGGGCGTGGCGCGTGGCGGCACAGTTGGGAATCATGGCGACGGGCAGGTTGGCGGCGTGAGTGGGATAGTCGCGGACCTTGACGTCGAGCACAGTGGTCAGACCACCGAGACCCTGCGCG
Source organism: uncultured Occallatibacter sp. (assembly GCA_964445025.1). Lineage (GTDB taxonomy): Bacteria > Acidobacteriota > Terriglobia > Terriglobales > Acidobacteriaceae > Telmatobacter. The sequence goes on from CAYUJM010000191.1 coordinate 5,557, forward strand.
CCGATGCCCAGGCGGTTCACCTTGTCGTAGAGCTCGATGCGCAGCTTTTCGGCGGTGTTCCGGGGGCCGCGGGCGATCAGGTCCTGGATGTCGATGGGGTCCATGAGCGACTCCTTGGCGAGTTGCATGGCCTTCTCGGCAGTGCCGCCGATGCCGATGCCGAGCATGCCGGGCGGGCACCAGCCTGCGCCCATGGTGGGAACCGTTCTTAGCACCCATTCGGCTACCGAGTCCGAGGGGTTGAGCATGATGAACTTGGCCTTGGCTTCCGATCCGCCGCCCTTGGCCGCGACGGTGACTTCGACCTTGTCGCCCTTGACGAGCTCGACGGAGACAACGGCCGGGGTGTTGTCTTTGGTGTTGGTGCGCTTGCCGGCGGGGTCGGCGAGGATGGAGGCGCGGAGCTTGTTGTCGGGGTCGAGATAGGCACGGCGCACGCCGGTGTCCACCAGTTGCTGAAGATCCATGACCTCCTGTCCGGGCTCTGCCGCGAAGCGCACATCGAGGCCGACTTTGACAAAGGCCGTCACAATGCCGGTGTCCTGGCAGATGGGCCGATGGCCCTCGGCGCACATGCGGCTGTTGATGAGGATCTGCGCGATGGCGTCCTTGGCCGCGGGCGACTCTTCGATCTCGTAGGCTTTGGCCAGGCTGGTGATGTAATCCACCGGATGGTAGTAGCTGATGTACTGCAATGCGCCGGCGACGCTTGAGATGAGATCTTCCTGGCGGATCACGGTCATGGGGGCTCCTGTGTCGGTCTTAGGATACAACTCCGGAAACAGGAGCGTTGGGAACCACGCATGCTCCTGGGCTGGCGGGCCTGGGGTCTTCATTGCTCAGCCAGCCATGTCGAGCCTCGGCTTTCATAGCTTTTCTTCGGCGTAAGCCGGATACGTCAGCCGCCCGTCGACCACCTTCAGAAAGGGAGTCAAGCGATGCTCCGTTGGCGGCTTGGAACCGATGATGTCCCAGACCTCCCATCCCGCCTGGCTCATCGCATCCGCAATCAGTGAGCGGTGGCAGCGCCAGGGAACGGCTTCCGCGCACATGATTGCGGTCGGTCGCGCACGCGCGATGCGGACCAAGGCATCCAGGCCCTCTGCAAACTCGGCAGTGGCCATGTAATCCGCATATCCCCTGAAGGAAACGTTCCGCCAGCCAAGGTTGATGGAGTCCTTCCTGGCGTGTCGAAGACCTCCCAGTTTCTCGATGCGTGTGTATCCGATGCGCGCGTCGCGCAGAGAAACCTCAAGAGATTCCGAGTTGAACTGTGGATTGTGGCGGGATTTGGGGATTGTCCGTACATCGGCAACTTCCGTGACGCCGTTCTCCTTCAAGAGGAGGATGAACTCATCAATCGGATGCGTTGAATGGCCAATCGTGAATAGGGTGTTGATCTCCACGGGACCACATTACCTCAACTTGGCTTGCGTTTCCGCGCTGTTCATTGCCTTGTTGTGCGGTTTGGACTCATGCCGGTCTCAAATCCGTGTGCACAAAGTCGCCGCCCTTGTAGAGGATGGGTTCGCGCTTGTCGCGGGCCAGGGCGTAGCTGAAGCAGTCGCCGAAGTTGAGGTTGGCGGGGTGGCCGCTGCCCTTGCCGTAGTCGCGATAAGCCTGGCGGGCGATGCGGGCCTGCGCAGCCGTCACAGGCTCAAGAATGATTCTTGCTTCTTCAATCAAGTCATCAAGTCCAGCGCTCCGAACCGGGTCGCGCTTACTGTCGATAACAATGGAGGATTCCAGGTAGGATGCGGCAGAGAGGCGCACGCACGGCGCCGAAACTAATATCCGCGAGAAGGCCAGACCTTCTGGCTCGTCCCTCAATATAGCGACGATGGCTGATGAGTCAACGATCATTTGGGCAAGCCTGTCTCGTCGTCATAGAGTTCGTCGAAAAGCTGCTTGGTCGTGCGGCCGTCGTCCATGAGCGGGGCCGTCCGTTCGACAATTCTGCGGATTCTCTCAAGACGGCCTGTTCGGTCGGGAGGCTGTTCCTGCCGCTCCAGCCGCTCCTTGAGCGCAACCGTCACGGCCGTCGTCAGGCTCTCACCGTTCCGCTGCGCCAGCTTGCGCGCAAGCTGCTCGGTCTCCTCATTCTTGATGTTCAGGGCCATCGAGTTCCACCTTTCCACCTCTTGATTCTACCATTCCACCATTACGGGGTCAATCAATCCACAGAGACCCCCAACTTCCCAAACCATCCCCGCCATGCCCTAAGCTAGAGCCATGAACGACTTGAATCATGAAACTGCCGCTCAGGCGGAAACTGAAATCTTCGATCTTCTGGTTGTGGGCGCGGGGCCTACGGGACTAGCTTGCGCCATTGAAGCGCAAAAGGCGGGATTCCACGTGGTGCTGGTGGACAAGGGATGCGTGTGCAACTCGCTGTTTCACTATCCGGCGCACATGACGTTTTTCACGACGCCGGAGCTGCTGGAGATCGGCGATATCCCGTTTCCGAGCCCCAATCCCAAGCCCAGCCGCAACGAGGCGCTGCAGTATTACCGGCTGGTGGCGAACTACTACAAGCTGGATGTGCGCCAGTACCACCGCGTGGAGCGGGTGACCGGATCGGACGGGAACTTCACGGTGCACACGGAGGACCGCTTTGGGCGTCCCGGTTCGCTGAAGACGCGGAAGTTGGCGCTTTCCACGGGGTATTACGACCTGCCCAATTACCTGCGCATTCCGGGCGA
>CAYUJM010000192.1:0-8246 GCA_964445025.1 uncultured Occallatibacter sp.
GCCGGCATTCGTGAATTCGAGTCCGATCTGAAGCAGCATGTGCATCTCGAAAACGGCGTTCTCTTCCCGCGCGCCATCCAGATGGAAGCCGAACTGAATAGGAAAGGATAGTCATGAACACGACCGGCCAATTCGAAATACCGCTTGTACCGAGCGCAACAATCGCGAAGCAGGAAAGGCAAAAGAGTCTGATGCTCCGCGCCTGGATTCTGAGCGGTCTATTCTTCATGGCGCTCCCCGGAACACTGCTGGGTTTCTCGAACCTGATGGCGATCAGCACCAACCATGGACTTGGAAGTTTGCCGGCCGCGTGGATGGAAGGTCACGGCCACGCGCAGATGTTCGGCTGGATCGGCAGCTTCATCCTGGGCATCGGATTTTACTCTCAGCCCGCGCGCGGCCGCTCAGCAATTCGGGTCTCGATGAGTTGCTTCGTGCTGTGGACACTCGGCGTTGCCATGCGCTGGTCAGGCAATATCTACGGCTGGCACTGGAGGATTCTGTTGCCGGTCTCGGCAGGCTTGGAACTAGCTGGAGTGTTGCTCTTTCTCTCGGCCGCCTCTCATCACAAGCTGCCTGAACAGGCTGACAAGAAGAAACAGGGCATGGAGCTTTGGATGGTCTCTGTGTTGATAGGAACCGCGGGGCTCGCGTTGGCGGTGATTTTCAATTTCGTCGAGTGTCTGCGACTGGGGATTCAAGGCGGCCTGCGTTCCTTTCCCCACGCGCTTGATCAGAAGTATCTTGTGCTGCTCGGGTGGGGATTTGTCGTGCCAGTGGTCTGGGGATTCTCGGCGCGATGGCTGCCAGCATTTCTTGCAATTGCGAAGCCCGCTGTTGGCTTGTTTCGGGCAGCTCTATGCCTGGACATTGCGGGAGTGGCATTTGGGGTGGCCGGCTTTGCCAGGCCGGCAACGATTCTGTTCGCATTGAGCGCTGCCATAATTTGCCTTGCACTGCGTCTTACAGAACAGCCCCACGGTCACGCCAAAACTCAGGGTATCCATCCAAGCTTCCCCACTTTCATCCGGTTGGCCTATGCATGGCTGATCGTGGCAGGATCAATGAGTGTCTGGGCTGCTTTTGCAGACGTACACGGCGGTATCTGGGGCGCGTCGCGTCACGCGTTGACTGTGGGCTTTGCGGCGACGATGGTGTTTACTATTGGGCCTCGCATACTGCCGCACTTTGCCGGAATCTACGGCATCTTCAGTAAGCGCCTGATGTTCTTGAGCCTTTTTCTGCTCCAGACTGGTTGCATCGTGCGGGTGACTTCAGAGCCTCTCGCATATGAAGGTCTCCTTCCATTCGCGTGGAAAGTGCTGCCTGTGTCCGGAATGCTGGAGCTGAGCGGCGTGCTGCTTTTCGCGACAAACCTGGCGCTCACTTTTCTGCTGGGCCGTTCCGCATTTGCGGCGAAGGGCCTGCGCGAGCCTATTGTGGCATCCTGAAAGGCTCACGTTTGGGGGCCGTGATTCGAGACTCCTGCTACTTTAGTCTCCGGCCTCGGATTCTTCTGCTGGATGCATCCAACCATAGGTTGCGCCGAGCCAAGAGCGCCTGGGACCGGATTCCGAGACATGAGGAATCAAAGCCCATAAGCCTATGAGCGCCAGACCAACCAGGTTTGGGAAGAGCAAAGGGGCCATCGGCGGGGCGCCGTTCACGAGCTTGTCGAAGATGTTGTGGCCTGGTTCGACAAGGTTTGCGCGCATGTGGAACCAGAATCCGAGTACCCCGACAAATGCTTGCCCCAACATGACCACCAGGCAAAGATCGAGGAAGCGGCGCGTTACTGTCAGGATCAGCGGGATGATAAGGAAGCCCGTTGCGAATGCCGATGAGATAACTGGAATCCATTCCGTGCGCGCAAAGAATCCGTTCGAGGCGTGATCGGTGAGTGACAAAACAAAGTTCCCGAAGAAGCCGCCCAATGCCAGCAGGATGACCCAGCGCGCCCACTCCAAACTGCGCGCAGCGACCATGCGGTTCATCAGCAGCAGGAATCCAAGGCCCGAATAAGCGAGCGGCGCAGCGAAAGGAGCTGCGTAGGTGAGGCTCTTCAGCGTTCTGTCGAGAAAGAACCGGCTCTCCAGGTGATAGAGCACGCCTCCGAGACCGACCAGGACGGAAAGCCATCCAACCGCATAGCCCACATCGCGCCATGGCGCTTCCAGGTTCCACATCCAGCGCAAGGCGATCACGCAGGCCAATACGACCGGCGCTCCAATCGAGAAATACAGCGGTATATACTCCGCCGCCTTCTGAAAATGATTCACCGAATGCGCGATAAAAATATCTGCCGCAAGGATAGCCAGATTGACGGTCACGAACAGTTCCACCCAGAGTTGTGGATCGTGAGCCCAGCGCAGTCGTGGGTCGGCAATGATTCTCTGAATCGGCGAGAGCAGCCTACTTATGCGCATGTTCTCTCCGCAGCTCGTCGGCATCATGCTGTATTTCAACCGTCTTTGAGAGAAGTTCGTAGTTGCCGTGCCACTGCACAAAGTCAGCTCCGCCCATGAAGGCGCCGTGCTTCGACGTACGGCCATCGTAGTGCCAGAGGTTGAAATAGGTGAAGTCGATGGTGTGCGTAAATGGCGGTCCGGAGAGCGAACCATCCTTGTGAAGACCATCCATGATGTCCTTGGCGGCGAGAACCTTTGCGTTGGTGCTTTCGATGACCTGCTGGCCTTGGTCGTAAACGCGGTCGACGAGGGCCTGCGTATGGCACTGCGTGCAGACCTGCTTCATGTTGATCTGGGCCTGCAGGTAATTCGGGCGATGGGTGGTAATTGCATCGGCCAGGTACCAGCCGAGCCGGTCAGATGGATTGTGCGTAACTTTGAGGCCGTTGATGCCGCTCATGTGGCAGGTGGCGCAAGTCGGCACGAACATATCCCGCGTTGTGAGCGTGCGTGGGTCTGCATCAAGCTTCAGTAGATTCCGCTGAGCCGCGAACATGACGCCGTGCTTTGATTCGTTATAAATCTCGATCTGTGAGTGATCGGGCCCCATGTGACATTGGCCGCACGTACTGGGCAACCGCGCAAGCTCTACGGAACTCGTGTGCCGAGAGTGGCATTGCGTACAAGTCCCAATCGTTCCGTCGTCATTGGGCTTGCCGACTGCGTGGCACTGTTCGCAACCAGAAGTGGCCGCAGGATGTCCTTCCGGAAGAACGAGGGGGTTCGGTGGGCGCTTCGTGCCTCCCGGTTGGAATTGTTCGCTGAAGGAAACCTGCTCCGGGGTCAGGCCTTTCTCCCCGTGGACGGCGGCCCAACTCGGAGCGGCGTGGCGGCTGCGCAAGAACTCCTGATAGATCCCTTCGTGGCAGGAGCGGCAATTACCGGCAGTTAGGTGAGCACTGATGACGAATCCGTGGTGATCGACCTTTTGCTGATTGGGACCGGGTTGGTGGCAGTCGAGGCAATTGACGCCCTTCTTCGCGTGGGCAGACATCTCGTATTCATGGACGACCGAGTACTGAAGCCGTGCATGGCACTCAGCGCACTTTCCAGACGCCCGTACAAAGTCGGCCGTAGGCTGAGCCGTTTCAACCTTCGGACGCTGCCGATTGATAAGGAAAGCTGACACAATGAGCGCAAATGCGATGGTCACAGCGAGAAATACGGAACGAAACGACATGAAATCGAACCCCCGGGAGACTGTGCGTATGTGAGCTGCCCTGGAGGCCTTCCTCCGCACGCAGGACGGGCAGTGCCAACTTTATCAGGCTGACCGGACAATCCACATCAAACCGATGCGAACCGGAAAGCACCTGTCCGAAGAATAAGTGAAAATCCGTCTCTTTCCTGTGACTAAAGTCCCTGCAACTGAAAAGACGCAACGCTACGGTGGTTCTAGCGCGGCACTATTTGCGCGATTCATCGAGGAGAAATTATGTCCTACAAGCGGTATTGGGTGGCACTGGCCATCGTCATCATTGGATCTTTCGCCGTTCTCGGGGGAGTCGGTAGAAAGATGATCAGCGAAGCTCCGCCCCTTCCAGATGTGTATTCGGCAAACGGGCAGCTTCTCTTCACCGGGAGCACCATCACCGACGGACAGGGTGTCTGGCAGTCCATCGGCGGCCAGGAGATTGGTACTGTCTGGGGCCACGGCGCTTATGTTGCCCCTGACTGGAGCGCGGATTGGCTGCACCGGGAATCAGAAATTCTGCTCAACACCTGGGCGCTCCGAGATGGTGCGGCCAGCTTCGATGCTCTGACTCTTGATCAGCAGGCTGTCCTGAAGGCTCGTCTGATTCGCGAGATGCGCACCAATACCTATGACGCTTCGCGCAATCGAGTTATCTTGAGCGCCGATCGCGCCGCGGCATTCGAGCAGCTTCGGGCTTACTATACCGATGTCTTTGCCACTGGCCGGTCTGAGTACGCGATCCCTAACGGCGCATTGACCAACGGTGCAAAGCAAAAGCAACTGGCCGCGTTCTTCTGGTGGACCGCTTGGGCTTGCGGCACGGATCGTCCAGGGTCTGACACGACTTACACCAATAACTGGCCCCACGAGCCCCTGATTGGAAATGTTCCGACCTCCGGAGCAGTCCTCTGGAGTGTCCTCAGCTTCGTTGGTTTGCTGGCTGGCATTGGTGGCCTTGTATGGTGGTACGCGTCGCAAGAGAAGGAACTCGTTCATGGTCCATATCCTGAAAAGGATCCATTTCTTGCGTTGAAGCCGACTCCATCGCAACGAGCCACACTCAAATATTTCTACGTCGTGGTGATTCTCTGGGGCGTCCAGATTCTCATGGGCATCCTAACGGCTCACTACGGTGTCGAGGGACAGTCCTTCTTTGGATTCCCGCTCGCCAAGTATCTGCCTTACGCTGTCACGCGCACATGGCACCTGCAAATCGCAATCTTCTGGATCGCTACGTCGTGGTTGGCTACTGGCCTCTATGTTGGGCCAGCCGTCAGCGGGCATGAGCCGAAGTACCAGCGCCTGGGCGTGAATGTACTCTTCGGCGCACTGATTCTCGTGGTGGGCGGATCGCTTGCCGGCGAGTGGCTCGGAATCCAGCAGCGCCTTGGCAACATGTGGTTCTGGTTTGGCAGCCAGGGTTATGAATATGTCGATCTGGGAAGATTCTGGCAGATTCTGTTGTTCATCGGCCTCGTTCTATGGCTGGTTCTGATGGTTGCTGCGCTCAAACCGGCGCTGGTTCGCAAGAGCGAAGACCGGTCACTTCTCATCCTGTTCCTCATCTCCAGCATAGCCATTCCGCTGTTCTATTCGGCAGGCCTGATGTACGGTCAGCGGAGCCATCTGGTGACGGCCGAATACTGGCGTTGGTGGGTGGTTCACCTCTGGGTTGAAGGCTTCTTCGAAGTATTCGCGACGGTTGTGATCGGGTTCCTGTTCACCCGGCTCAGATTGATTGAGATCCGCACCGCAACCAAGGCGGCGCTCTTCTCGACAACCATCTTTCTGTCCGGCGGAATCATCGGCACCTTCCATCACCTTTACTTCGCGGGTGCAACTCCCGCGGTGATTGGCCTCGGTGCGATTTTCAGTGCTTTCGAAGTTGTGCCGCTGACTCTGATTGGCTATGAAGCATGGGAGAACATTCGTCTTGCGCAACCAACCAAGAAATCAGAGTGGATTGCGAACTACAAGTGGCCCATTTACTTCTTCGTTGCCGTTGCCTTCTGGAACCTTGTCGGGGCAGGCCTTTTCGGCTTCCTTATCAATCCACCAATCTCCCTCTACTACGTGCAGGGACTCAACCTCACTCCCGTCCATGGCCACACGGCTCTGTTCGGCGTATATGGAATGCTTGGTCTGGGTCTCACTCTGTTCTGCCTGCGCGCGCTCAAGCCAGGACGGAAATGGAAGCAGGGACCGCTCATGCTTTCGTTCTGGTCGCTCAACCTTGGGCTGATCTTCATGGTCATTCTGAGTATGCTGCCAGTGGGACTGCTTCAGGCCTGGGCCTCCATCGAGCGCGGCACCTGGTATGCGCGGTCTGCCGAGTTCATGCAGTCCGGCACCATGCAAACGCTGCGCTGGATGCGCGTTCCGGGAGATATCCTGTTCTCGATTGGAGCCGTTCTGTTCGCATGGTTCGTACTCGGACTCCTTACCGGACACTCGTACAGCGATCCCGCACCTCTCAATGAGACAGTCCTCAAGGAGGACGAGCGTGTAGCCGTACTCGCGGGCCGTTGATCGAATAGCAACGAGGCTTGCGGCGCTTTCGCCAGGTTCTCTTCCGCTTGCGCCGCCGGCTCTTCACCACAATCAGTTTGGACACAAAGGAGTGTTGCCATGGACTACATATTTCTCGCCAATCTTCAGCAGGAATTCGCGCTGCCGGAAAAGGGTATATTGAGCCGCGTGCTGCAAAAGGACGAATTCGTCAATGTCACGCTGTTTGGCTTTTCGGCTGGTGAGGAACTTGGCGGCCACTCAGCTCCAACGCCGGCGGTCCTCTATTTTCTCGAAGGCGAGGCCGAGGTCAAATTGGGAGAGGACACCGTCCAGGCACAGGCAGGGTCGTTTGTGTATATGCCTCCCATGTTGCACCACGGCATTTCCGCGAAATCTCCGCTCCGCATGCTACTCGTTCAAATGAAAACTCCGCCAGACAGAGCTTGACTCACATCGCCATTCAAATGCGGAGTGCAATGATGGAGCGAGGGGTCGTGAGACAAATCTCACCGCCCCACCTTCTAGCTGGGGTCGCAATCGATGAGGCGTTTGATCCGCCAGTAGTTCGCACAGCTATTTTCGCCTGAGCTCAACAGGAAAGGAACGGTTGCGTTCTGACTCCCGCTCGACTGCTCGCTTTCTCCCCATCAGGAGTTCCTGTGCGCCGATCGTTCCGCAGACTCTACCGGTCTCCCTATCAATAACCTGCATACTTGTGACCCCGGTGGTGGCCATCTCTTCCGCGACTGCCCGGCAGGTCTCATCGGAGTACGCCAGTACTTCGGGCAAGGCCTGGAGTCCGTCTTCCTCCTGCATTGCATTCACCGAATACTCCGTCATGACGTCCGCCACGCTGACCATTTCAAGCGGGTCGACGCCATACTCGCGCGACAGATGGTACCCGCGGCGGCTGAGCTTTTCCGTCAGAATCGATCTCGGCATCACCAACGAGGTCACAAGATACGATGCGATGCAGGCAAGGGCGAGCGGCAAGAGGGCCGGAAGGGCGTGCGTTAGTTCGAGCGAGAAGAGTATTGCGGTCAGCGGAACACCCAATGCTCCGGAGAGCATTGCGCCCATCCCCATCAAGGCCCACAGCGCTTGTGTCTCAATAGGCAGATGTGCCAGCCTGGCGACAGACTCGCCCACAGCCGCTCCGATCATCAACAGTGGGGCCAAGACGCCGCCGGAAGTTCCCGAGCTGAGCGAGAATGCCCACATCAGCGACTTTGCCAGCAATATGCCGACCAGTAATCCAATCGGAGCATTTCCGCGGAGAAGTTCCGCGATGTTGTCGTAACCGACGCCGAGGCCACGAGGGAAGAAGACCCCGCCCAGTCCGATGCCGATGCCGCCGATCGCGGGCCACCACATCCAGTGCACGTGTAAGCGACCGCAAATGTGCTCAAAGGCGTCTTCGAATCCATACATGAGCCGGCTTAGCCCAGCCGATGCAAAGCCAACCAGAATCCCCAGAGGGCCAGCCACCAAAAGTGTCTGTCCCATGGGGATGGCGGAGTGCAGCTCGACCGGGAAGATCGGTCCAGCCCCGAGCCAAACGATCCGTAGCGCTCCGGCAATCAAACTCGCCACAGCGACGGGAACGAGAGAGCGTGGCCGCCACTCGAAGAGAAGTAGCTCGACAGCCAACAGGATCGCCGCAATGGGTGCCGCGAAGGTTGCTGACATCCCGGCCGCCGCGCCCGCTACCAGGAGTGTTGTCCGCTCCGCATCCGTCAGATTGAGCCGCTGAGCCACGAGCGAACCGAAGGCTCCGCCCGTCATGATGATCGGTCCCTCGGCACCGAAAGGTCCACCGGAGCCAATCGCAATCGCCGCGGAGATGGGCTTGAGCAACGCCACTTTTGGGTCTACTCGTGCTCCCCGCAGCAGGATTGCCTCAATCGCTTCGGGGATTCCGTGTCCGCGAATCTTGTCCGAACCGTAGTGCGCCATGAGCCCAACCAGGAGTCCACCGACTACGGGAATCACCGGCATGACCCATGGCGAAAGGGGAGACCCTGCCGGCCCTACCATCGCAACGCTGAGCCGATGGTAGTAGAAGGCATTCG
>CAYUJM010000193.1:0-8134 GCA_964445025.1 uncultured Occallatibacter sp.
ATCATCTTTCTTGCGCTCACGGCGGCCGGCATCCGGCAGATGATTCTGCGCGCCATTCCGCACCAGCTTTACGCAGCGGTGGCCAGCGGCATCGGCCTCTTCATTGCCTTCATCGGCTTCCGCAACTCAGGTCTCGTGGTGGGCGATCCGGCCACGCTGGTTGGGCTGGGCAATATACGCAATCCCACCGCCGCGCTGGCGCTTTTGGGCCTCATCCTCATGGTGGCGCTCGAAGTGAAGAAGGTGCGCGGCTCCATCCTCATTGGCGTCCTTACCATCACCGGCATTGCCTGGGCGCTGGGCCTGGTCCACTGGACTCCCGCGCCGGGCGGCTTTCACGCGTTGGCAGCGACGGCTTTTCAACTCAATATCCGCGGCGCTGTCAACAAGGGCCTGCTCGAAATCGTCTTCGTCTTCTTCTTCGTCGATTTGTTCGACAATCTGGGCACGCTGGTTGCCGTGACCAAGCGCGCCGGGCTCATCTCTGCGGACCACTCGATTCCACGGCTCAACCGCATTCTTTTCGCCGATGCAACGGCTACCGTCTTCGGCTCGCTCACCGGTACCTCCACGGTGACCAGTTATGTGGAATCCACGGCCGGCGTCATGGCAGGCGGACGCAGCGGCATCACAGCCATCGTCACCGGGCTGCTTTTTCTGGGCGCCATTGGCGCGGCTCCGTTTGTGGGCATCGTGCCTCCCGCGGCCACGGCGCCGGCGCTTATCCTGGTGGGCTCGCTGATGCTGGCCACTATTACCGAGATCCGCTGGACCGATCCGCTGGTTGCCGTTCCTTCATTCCTCACATTGGTCCTCATCCCGCTCACATATTCCATTGCCAACGGACTTGGCTTCGGCATCATCGCATGGGCCGTGCTGCACCTGGCCACGGGCCGCTATCGCCGCCAGGACTGGCTGCTCTACCTGCTGGCCGCACTGTTTCTGGCCCGCTTTATCTATCTGGGCGCAAGCTGAGGCACAAATGCGAGCGCGAAGTGCGGATCGCCAATTCACGGCTGACCCGCAATCTTCCCTTCGAAATCTTCTTGGCCGGCGACGTAAACTGGCGTTTGGAACCGGCTCCCCCAATGCGCTTCATGACTTACCTCCGCGCGCTCTGCCTGCTCTCCCTCTGGATGGCAGCCGTTGCAGCGGCCCAGCCAGCAGACACCTACAGGGTGATAGCCACGTATCCGCACGACACGCAGGCCTTCACCCAGGGGCTCGTCTACGTAGACGGCCACTTGTATGAGAGCACCGGCCTCGTTGGACACTCCTCGCTGCGCATGGAAGACCTGGAAACGGGAAGGATCGAGCAGTTCCACGATGTGCCCAGCCCCTACTTTGCTGAAGGGCTCGCCAACTGGGGCAGTACGCTGATTCAGCTCACCTGGCAGAATCACGTCGCGCTGGTCTACGACCGCTTCAGTTTCCACCTGCTGCGCACGATTCCCCACTCCGGCGAGGGTTGGGGGCTCACCCAGGATGGCAAGAGCCTGATCCTATCCGATGGCACCGCCGCCCTGCACTTCCTGGATCCGGAGACCTTGCGCGAACTCCGCCACATCACCGTCCGGGATCATGGAACTCCGGTCACCCAGCTCAACGAGCTTGAGTTTATCCATGGCGAAATCTACGCCAACATCTGGTACTCCGACCGCATCGCACGCATCTCGCCGGCAACCGGCAAAGTGCTGGGTTGGATCGACCTGAGCGGGCTGATTCCCCAGGCGGAGCGCTCCAGCCCGGGAGCGGTGCTCAACGGCATTGCCTGGGACGCCGTACACGGCCGCCTCTTCGTGACCGGAAAGCTGTGGCCGAAGATATTTGAGATTAAAGTGATCCCCGCGCATCCTGTGCCGCTTCAGGCCCAACGGCGAAAATAGCAGCGAAGCTCCAAAGCCGCATTGATCGCGTCACTCCCCGTGCTCGCCTTCCAGCGCTATACTCTTCGCAAATGCCGTTCTCCAATCTCTTTGCTCTGTCGCTGGGAAGCCAGTTGCAGGACGCCGCCACGTTGACCATCGTCCTGGCGTTTGCCGGTTACCTGGTTACGTTTATGAGCACCCGCATGCTGGCCCGGCGCCAGGACAAGCTGCGCCTGGTGAATATGCGGCTGAATGAGTTCTACGGCCCGCTCTACGTTGCCTCCGAGGCCGGCAACATAGCGTATTGCTCCCTGCTCCAGAAGCAGGGAAAGACGCAATGCCATCCCATCCGCGACGAGGACCTGAAGGAGTGGGTGCTGTGGATGACCACCATCTTCATGCCCCTCAACGACGTCCGCGAGAAGATCATCATCGAGAAGGCTTACTTGATCGTGGAGGAGCAGATGCCGCAGTGTCTGCTCGATTTCGTCACCCACGTGGTGGGCTACAAGGCGCTGCTGGCGCAATGGGCGGAAGGCGACTACAGCGAGCGCCGGTCCACCATCGGCTGGCCTCCGGAGTTCGACCTATATGTGCGGCGTTCCTACCAGGCGCTCAAAACAGAGCAGACCCGGTTGCTGAACAACTCACTCTCACGGTTCTGGGGCCGCGTGACCCATCGCGGGAAGAGGTGAGGCAGGGACCAGGGACCAGGAAATAGGGACGAGGGATTGGGGATCGAAGATCAACGGGCCGCGAGGAACAGCGCGTCCGGGCGTGAGCGTCTTCCATCCTGCTCAAACAATCAATGCAGGATTCAACGACGTGACCTGCGCCACTGCTTTGGTCAGCCGCGCTTCCTGCGGCCGGCTTCCCTTTGAATCGACCCGCGTGAAGATGTGTTCGACAGACCCCACGAGATACGCGCCGGGGAGAAACTCTCCATCCTCGCCGGCGCCGTGTCCGGGCAAAAGAACCACATCCCCGGGCCTCGGCAGCGAGCGCAGGCAGTCCAGCGGCACCAGATTGATGCAACTGCCGTCGCCGCTGACAAATTCGAGGCAGTTCAGGCTGTGCGGCGATCCGTCGCGCGCCTGCCGCGCCTCCTGGCGGGCTTTGAACGACTGGTAGTAGGTGGCGACCGTCATCGGCAAAGCGACGGCAAAGCCGACAATGCTGGAATAGCGCGAGAGCAAACCGGCCATATCGATCATGATGCGATTCATCTCCTAGGAGAGGCTATCAAGATCATGCCACGGCTGCGCAGGGATCGGCGCATCAGTTGCAAACACTCTGCAAACGCAGGAAGAGCGGCTCCGTTTCAAAGGAAGCCGCTCTTCAGTGCTGTTTGCATTTATTGGCGAGTGCAACGGCAGTCTTCAGCCGACGTCCACCTGACAACTGAGAACTGACGACTGAAAACTCGTCTCAGTACCGGTAGTGATCCGCCTTGTACGGCCCCTCAACCGGCACGCCGAGATAGTCGGCCTGACGGGGAGTGAGCGTGGTCAGCTTCACGCCGATCTTTTCCAGATGCAGCCGGGCAACCTCTTCGTCCAGCTTCTTGGGCAGCACGTAGACGCCCACCTTGTAGGTGTCTTTATTGGCCCACAGGTCAAGCTGCGCCAGCGTCTGATTGGCGAAGCTGTTGCTCATCACAAAGCTGGGATGGCCGGTGGCGCAACCGAGATTGACCAGACGGCCCTCGGCCAGCACGAAGATCTCGTGCGCGGCCTGATTGGGGCCAGCGGCGAAGATGTATTTGTCCACCTGCGGCTTGATATTCAGCTTGCTCACGCCTGGCTCGGCATTGAGGCGATCCATCTGGATCTCGTTGTCGAAGTGGCCGATGTTGCAGACAATGGCCTGGTCCTTCATTTTCTTCATGTGCTCGAGGGTGATGATGTCCACGTTCCCGGTGGTGGTCACGTAGATATCGCCGCGGCCCAGCGTGTCTTCAATGGTGGTCACTTCGAAGCCTTCCATCGCCGCCTGCAGCGCGTTGATCGGATCGATCTCGGTAACAATGCAGCGCGCGCCCATGCCGCGCAGTGAGTGCGCGCATCCCTTGCCCACGTCGCCGTAACCGCAGATCACGGCCACCTTGCCCGCCACCATCACGTCTGTGGCGCGCTTGATGCCGTCGGCCAGCGACTCGCGGCAGCCATAGAGGTTGTCGAACTTGGACTTGGTCACCGAGTCGTTTACATTGATGGCGGGGACGAGCAGCTTGCCCTGTTCCAACATCTTGTAGAGCCGGTGCACGCCCGTGGTGGTCTCTTCGGAGACGCCGCGCCACTCGGCGGCAACCTTGTGCCAGTGCTGCGGATCTTCGGCATGCACCTTCTTGAGCAGGTCCTTGATCACCTGCTCCTCGTGGTTGCCGGAGGGAGTGTTGACCCAGCCGTCGCCCTCTTCGAGTTCATAGCCCTTATGGATCAGCAGCGTCACATCGCCGCCGTCGTCGACCACCAGTTGCGGCCCCTTGCCGCCCTTGTGCGCCAGAGCCTGGTAGGTGCACCACCAGTAATCCTCGAGCGACTCGCCCTTCCACGCGAACACGGGCACGCCGGTGGCCGCGATGGCCGCGGCTGCGCGGTCCTGCGTGGAGAAGATATTGCAGCTCGCCCAGCGAACCTCGGCGCCCAGGCTCACCAGCGTCTCGATCAGCACAGCCGTCTGAATGGTCATGTGCAGCGAACCGGTAACGCGCACGCCAGCCAGCGGCTTACCGGCAGCATACTTGTTGCGGATGGAGACCAGCCCCGGCATCTCGTGCTCGGCAATGGTGATTTCCTTGCGGCCCCAGTCGGCCAGCGACATGTCGGCCACCTTGTAAGCCAGGTCGGTGATTTCGAGGGTTGAACTTGCCATCGTCAGTCTCCTTATATCGTCAAATCGTGATATGTTGATATGTATCAGAACCTCAAGACTCCGTCAAGGCTGAACGATGTCCTCGATTGTAAAAACTTTGCGCGTGGTGGCCGATCCCAACCGGCTGCGCATTCTGCTGCTGCTGCGCGGCGAGGAGCTCTCCGTGGCCGAGTTGCAAGAGATTCTGACCATGGGCCAAAGCACCATCTCTACCCATCTCTCGCAGTTGAAGCAGGCCGGCCTGGTGGAAGACCGGCGCACCGGCAAGAGCAACCTGTACAAGCTGACTCCCGCGGGGGGCAGCCTTTGGGACGAGATTCTCGGCAGGGCAAAGGCCGAAATCCCCGAAGCCCAGGCCGATCAGGCAGCTATGCGCCGCGTGCTGCGCAAGCGGCAGGACAAGATGCGCAGCTTCTTTGACTCCGTGGCCGGCCGGCTGGGCAAGGACTACGTGCCCGGCAAGTCATGGAAGAGCATGGCCGAGGCGCTCTTACGCCTGATGCCTCCGATGGTAATCGCCGACCTGGGCGCGGGCGAGGGAACCTTCGCGCTGCTGCTGGCCCAGCGCGCCAAAAAGGTCATCGCCGTGGATACCAGTGCCAAAATGATCGAAGTTGGCCGCGAGCAGACGCTGCGCCACGGCGTGGAGAACGTCGAGTACCGCCTGGGCGACATGGAAGAGGTGCCCATCGACTCGTCCTCGGTCGACCTGGTCTTCTTTTCGCAGTCGCTGCACCATGCCCTGCATCCGGAGCGCGCCGTGGCGGAAGCGGCACGCATTCTCGTCTCCCACGGGCGCATCGTGATCCTCGACCTGGTGAAGCACCGCTTCGAGGAAGCCCGGGAGCTCTATGCCGACGAATGGCTGGGCTTCAGCGAGACGGAACTGGAAGCGATGCTGGAAAAGGCGCGCTTCACCGGGATTCAGACCTCCATCGTGCACAAGGAGGCGGAAACGCCGCAGTTTCAGACACTTCTGGCGGTGGCGAACAAAGCCGGTCGCTGAGAAAGTTCTGTAGTCCTTGGCCGCTGCCGCCAGGGCAAACGAATTTAAAGGATCTGCTGCGTTTTTTCCCCCTCTAAACAAAAGAACCCAGCGGAGTCCAATCCGCCGCTGGGCGACCGAAAGGCTCGCCCAATGCATTTTTTGGAAGACATTTGCATGCAATCGTGTATACACTTTTCCACATCTGTTCCCCCTGGGGTCCTACCATGTTTCTAAATACACTTGCCATGCTCCAGAGCATGTCTCTGGGAGCGATTGGCGTTGCAGTCCTGCTTTGCCTGTCCACCAAACTTGTCAAGCAGATGCTCGAGTTCGCCGGTTTCACAGTTTACCTCTGCGTGGTTCTGTGGACCATTACCCTGTGCCTGTGGTGCGGGACCAGCGTCTATTCTGCCTGGGGCCTGCTTCCGCTGTTGGTGGGGGTTCTGTTCGGCGGGGTCGGTGTCATACCCATTGCGCTTCTGGGCTTTCTCTTCAGCGGCAGATGGCTGGAACTGGGCGAGCTTTTGGCGTTTCTGGTTCCGATTGTCGCCGGCACCGTGGTGGCGCCGTGGATGCTGGAGCAGAGCTTCCTGTATCGGCAGCGCCTCATGGGTACGAATGGAGGATTCCGCAGTCTTCCAGCTCGACCCATGTCCGGCCGCGCCAAATTTGGACCGGTACGTGTAGCTGTCGGCTCTGCCGTCCTGCGCCAACCAAGAAAGAATTCGGGCTCGCGCCAATAATCACCTCGTGGACGCGTCTGTTGGCTCGACCTGACTCCGTCATCCCGGAGGGTTGCCCAGCGGCTACCGACCCTCCGGCAAAGGCCGGGCAACCGCAAATTTGTGCCTGCTTGTTGCACTGCATGCCGCGTCCTCCACTTCCGGAGTCCGCTGCCTGGACGGTTCTTTCACGGATGAGCGCATTCAAGGGACAAGGCACAGGGGCTCATGGGTCGGCAACACCCCGGGATTCCGGCTGTTTCGGACTGGAAAACGCCGGGCGCGCTACCATATCATCCAACGACCGGAGCGCAGACGTGACTACGACACTGTTGGAAAATCCGCCGGCGAAAGCCGTCAAACCCCTTCGCATCAGCAGCGCGCGCCGCACCGCCATTCTCAAGGCTCTGGCCGATCCGAGGCGATTTGAGCTGCTGGAGCGCATCGCCAAAGCGGGCTGTCCCCTAGGCTGTGCGCAAGCGCTCGCGGCCCTGCCCATCTCCCCGGCCACGCTGTCGCACCACATCAAGGAGCTCGAATCGGCGGGCCTTATCAATGTTCGCCGCGAGGGGAAGTTTCACTTCCTGACCCTGCGGCCCGGCGTACTGAAAAGCCTGACCAACCTTCTCGAAGCGCTCGACACCAGCCCCTGCGCGGAGCGCTGAAGCCCCCAAAAAGATTTTCACAATGATCCTGAATCCAATTCCCGGCCCGCTAATCAATTCGATAGTTGTCGAATTGTCGAAGTGATGACGATCCGAGCGGGAGCAGGAACATGAGCAATCTTCAGGGAAAAGTCGCGCTGGTTACCGGCGCATCCAAGGGCATCGGCGCGGCCATCGCCCGTGAGCTGGCGGCGCGTGGCGCTGCCGTTGCAGTCAACTATTCAGGCAGCAAGGCAGGCGCGGAGAAGGTTGTCTCCGAGATCAAGGCCGCCGGCGGCAAGGCCATCGCCGTCCAAGCCAACCTGGCCGATACGGAATCGATCGGCCCGCTGGTGGCAAAAGTGGCCCGCGAGCTGGGGCCAATCACAACGCTGGTGAACAATGCCGGCATTTACGAGTTCAGCCCCATTGAAGGCGTGACTCCGGAGCACTTCCACAAGCAGTTCAACGTGAATGTGCTGGGCCTGATTCTGACCACGCAGGCGGCACTGGCGCACTTCGATCCCAAGGGCGGCAGCATCATCAACATCGGATCCGTTGCGGCAGCCGGTGTTCCGGCCGCGGCCGTCTACAGCGCCACCAAGGGCGCGGTGGATTCGGTAACCCTCACCTTGTCAAAGGAGTTGGGCACGCGCAAGATCCGCGTCAATTCGCTGAATCCCGGCATGGTTGAGACCGAAGGCGTGCACGCGGCCGGCTTCATCGGCAGCGACTTCCAGAAGAAGACCGAAGCGGAAACCCCGCTCGGCCGCATCGGACAGCCCGGCGACATCGCCAGCGTTGCGGCGTTCCTGGCCTCAGACGACTCTTTCTGGCTAACCGGACAGACCATCCAGGCGTCCGGCGGCGCACGGCTTTAAGCTGCCGGTTGGGGCAGGTGCCTTCCCACCCTTGGCGCGACGGAACAACGCCAAGGATGGGGCACCTTGCGGCGGGTTCACACCCCTTCGGCTTCGAGCAACTGGCGCTTGCGCTCCACGCCCCAGCGATAGCCGGTGAGCGAGCCGCTCACGCCCA
>CAYUJM010000194.1:0-8131 GCA_964445025.1 uncultured Occallatibacter sp.
GAAGTGAGATCCGCAACGTAGCTGTAGTGGGGCATGCGCACAGCGGCAAAACCACCTTGATCGCCGCGCTGCTGCATGCCGCCAAGATGACCCCGACCCAGGGCCGCGTCGAAGACGGAACCGCCGTCACCGCCTACGACGAAGAGGAAGTTGCCCGCGGCGCAACCATGCAGAACGCCGTCGCCTTCGCCGAGTGGCAGGGCGTCAAAATCAATCTTGTCGACACCCCCGGCTTCCACATGTTCACCCACGAAGCCCGCGCCGCCCTGCTCCCTGTCGAAGCGGCCGTGGTCGTCGTCAATGCGCAAAATGGCGTCGAGTCAGTCACCGAGCGCGTGTGGAGATATGCCGAAGAGGCCAACGTCCCCCGCGTCGTCGTCGTCAACCAGATGGACCACCCCAAGGCCGGCGGCGGTGGCGGGCTCAACGCCCTCATGGACGACCTGGTCGACCGCTGGGGCCGCAACTGTGTTCCCGTCCAGTTGCCCATCTCTGACGCGCAGGGCTTTCACGGCGTCGTCGATCTCGTCACCATGGAGGCTTACACCTACACGCCCGGCGGCGATGGCCGCGGCAAAGTCTCCACTGAAATTCCCGCCTCGCTCGCTGCCGACGCCAAGGCCCGCCACGAAGCTCTCGTCGAGCTCGTCGCCGAAGGCAAAGACGAGCTGATGGAAGAGTATTTCGAGAAGGGCACCATCCCCGAAGATCACCTCGTCGCCGCGCTGCACGAAGCCATCCGCGAAGACCGCATCTTCCCCGTGCTTTTTTCGAGCGGCCTCTCCAACATGGCCCTCGATCATCTCCTCGACTTCCTCAAGGCCTACACGCCCGCGCCAACTGAGCGCGAGCCCTTAACCGGAAAAGCGCCCGGCGCAGCCGCCGACGCACCGCCAGTCGTCCGCAAAATCGACGACTCCGGGCCAACGGGCGCGGTGGTCTTCAAAACCATGTCCGATCCCTTCGCCGGCCGCATCACCTTCTTCAAGGTCATCAGCGGCGTCATCAAGAACGACGCCACCGTCGAGAACTACACGCGCCGCGGCCAGGAACGTCTCTCTCACCTCTCCATCATGCAGGGCCGTAAAGCCGTCGAGGTCGTCGAACTCCACGCAGGCGACATCGGCGCCGTAGCCAAGCTTCGCGACACCCTTACCGGCGACACGCTCGGGGCCAAAGGATCTGAGATTCAGGTCGACCTGTTCCCGCTTCCCGAGCCGGCCATGACCTACGCCATCGAGCCCAAGAGCCGCGCCGACGAAGATAAGCTGGCCCCCGCCATTCACAAGCTCATGGAAGAAGATCTGCTCATTCGCTTCTTCCGCGACCCCATGACCAACGAGTTCCTCATCGCCGGTGCCGGCCAGCCGCATATCGAAGCCATCGTCAGCCGCCTAAAAAAGCGCTACCACGCCGAGGTCACGCTGAAGGCGCCCAAGGTGCCCTATCGCGAAACCATTCGCGGCAAGGCCGAAGCGCAGGGCCGCCACAAGAAGCAGACTGGCGGCCACGGCCAGTTCGGCGACTGCAAAATCCGCATGGAACCCCTCCCGCGCGGGGGTGGATTCGAGTTCGGCAACGAGGTGTTTGGCGGAGCGGTTCCGCGAAACTTCATCCCAGCCATTGAAAAGGGCATCGTCGAGTCGGCGGCGCGTGGCTATCTCGCCGGCTACCCGGTGGTCGACTTCAAGGCTACCGTTTACGACGGCAGCTATCACGACGTGGACTCAAACGAAATGAGCTTCAAGATGGCCGGCCGCTTGGCCTTTCGCAAGGCCATGGAGTCGTGCAAGCCCTGTTTGCTTGAGCCCATCATGAAGGTTGAAATCGAGGCGCCCGACGAATTTGCCGGGGCCCTGATGGGCGACCTGAACGGACGGCGTGGGCGCGTAGGAGGCATGGAGTCCAAGGGACGCACCACGGTCATCAACGCCCAGGTCCCCATGGCCGAAATGCTCACCTACGGCACCATTCTCACCTCAATGACGCAGGGCAAAGGCAGCTACCGCATGGAGATGGATCACTACGACATCGTCCCGCAACTAGTAGCCGACAAGATCCTTGCCAACGCCAAGCGCCCGGTGGAAGAAGAGGAAGAATAAGCATTGCATGCAGCAGCCGCTCGCTATCCGCTCGCAGTAGGTCCGTGGTCTCCCGGGTCTCAGAATCGAGACCCGAGGCACCCGGCTTCCCAGCCCCTGAGCTAGCCACTACGATTGGTGGGTGCTCCCCACATCTTGAATCTGAGATGTGGGAGACGATGAACCTTAACTCCCCGCCTTTCCTCCCGGAGGGAGGAAGTGAAAATAGCCCCGGATGGAGCGTCGCGCAATCCGGGGAACGCGTTCCAACCAGAATCCCCTGCCCCGTAGGGGCAGAATGACCTCCGATCAGCTCCGCTGGGTGGCCCACTCTCGACCCGCCCCTCGGGAATGGGTGGGAGATCACAAACCCAGACCCATCAAGGGTCAATTCTTCGGTTGATATCGCGACCGGGCATTATTGAGAACTCCTCAACCCTCAGCCCCTCAAATGCCGCGCCAGCGCCCACTTCAGTTCTTCGATGCCCTGGCCGGTTACGGAGGAGATCTGGTGGAACTCCAGCTTCTTCCGCTTCACATGCGCGGCCAGCTTCTTCAACTTATCCGGGTTAGCGGCATCGATCTTGGTTGCCGCAACGATCATGGTCTTGTTGACTAATGGATATTCGATCGACGGGCCTGGATTGTCGTCCATAGGCTGAGCGGGGCGGGTTACGGAGAAGCTGGCCAACTCCTTGTTAATCACCTTGAAGTCTTCCACGGGATCGGGCCGTCCGGATGCATCCGACACGTCGACGAGATGCAGCAGAAGTCTGGTTCGCTCGATGTGCCGCAGAAACTGGGTGCCGAGGCCCGAGCCTAGGTGTGCGCCCTCGATGAGCCCGGGCATGTCGGCGACGACGTAGGAGAACTCGTCGGGTTCTTCGCCAACTGTGACGACGCCGAGATTGGGCTCAAGCGTGGTGAAAGGGTAGTCGGCGATCTTTGGCC
Source organism: uncultured Occallatibacter sp. (assembly GCA_964445025.1). Taxonomy (GTDB): domain Bacteria; phylum Acidobacteriota; class Terriglobia; order Terriglobales; family Acidobacteriaceae; genus Telmatobacter. The sequence goes on from CAYUJM010000194.1 coordinate 3,033, forward strand.
TGGCGGCGGAGATGCGGGAGATGAGCGTGGACTTGCCTGCGTTGGGGTAGCCGACCAGGCCTACGTCGGCAAGGAGCTTGAGGACCAGCCGGTAGTTGCGCTCTTCGCCGGTCCGGCCCAGTTCATGCTCGCGCGGGGCCTGGTGGGTGGGGGTGGCGAAGTGCTGGTTGCCGCGTCCTCCGCGTCCTCCCTTGGCGATGACGATGCTGTCGTCGGGGGTCTCGAAGTCATGCACCAGCTCGCCGGTGTCCTGGTCGTAAAGCGATGTGCCGACAGGGACTTGCAGGACAATGGAGTCGCCGTCGAGGCCGGTGCAGTTGGAGCCCATTCCGTGCTGGCCGCGCTGCGCCTTGTGCTCGGGGTTATAGCGGAAGTGGATGAGCGTATTGTGGCGCTGCGAGCTGACCATGACGACGTCGCCGCCACGGCCGCCGTCGCCGCCGGAAGGACCCCCGCGGGGCACGAATTTCTCACGGCGGAAGGCCATGCAGCCGTTGCCGCCGTCGCCGGCCTTGACGCGAATCTTTGCTTCATCGATGAACATGGACACCTGAGAGACTAAGGGACTGAGGACTAAGGGACTAGCGCCGCGATGCTTACTGGTTGGGCCAAATCCTTGATGCCGTCTTTTCAGTTTACCGAATCAGGGCCTACAATCGTTCGCAACTTCACTTTTGGACAAGGAGGCTCCTCAATTGGGAGTTTTTCCCGGTTGGGTGATTTTGTCCCATTCGGACCCGCAGACAAGAGCGGGCTGGGTGAGTGAGGATCCCTGATTCTTCACCGGATCTGCCACAAGCAGGTGTGCGATGGCTTGGGCAGAGGCGATACGGAGATGGACAAGGCCGGTGCTGCTGACTGCGCTGCTGATGGGCGCAGACGCGGCTCGTGCGCAATCGCCGCCAAACGAAGCTGGCGGAACACTGACAGGCAAGCTGACCGATCTGCGCTCGGCGCCGCTGGACGGCGCGACGGTCGTGTTGCGCAATCAGTTGACCGGTGCGGAGGCGCGGGCGATCACCCCAAGAAACGGGAGCTTTCGCTTTACCGGCCTGGAGCCGGGAGAGTACTCGCTGGAGGCAGAAAGCGCGCGCCTGGGCCGCGGACGTCTCGAAGGCGTGGTGGTGTCTGCCGGGCACGAAGCGCGGGTGCAGGCGGCAATGGCGTTTGAGGCTGTTGCGGAACCGCTCACCGTTGCGGCCCACGCAACGGCTCCCGCAAATGCTCCCCCGCCGTCTGATCAACCTCACAACTTGGCGCTTCCAGGTTTGAAAGCGCTCCGGCCGGCGGAAGAAAAGTCGATTTCCGCGACAGCAGTGGTGGTCGAGTCTCTTCCCGCGGAGGCACTGCATGAGATGACGCCGAGTGGACGGGCTTTGCAGAGCGAAGCTCGGGTCGCTCCAACGACCGAGCCGCAAATGTTGATCGCCACGGTAGCCAATGAGCCGCTGCAGATGTTGAGCCAGAACGGCCATGAGCAGTTGGAATCAGTAGGCTCGGATGTTGGAGGGATCGGTGCGCTCGCTGGGCAGAACGCTCGCAGCGGCATGGCGGTGAGCGAGGCAGTGGCGTCCGCGGTGCAGGCGGCCATGAGTTCAGCACAGCCTGCGGCGAGGCCTGCGCAAGCGGCCGCTGATCAGGTTGATCCGTTAAGTCCGGTGGTATCGACAACAGTCACCGCGCCGGAGTTGCAGTCGCTTCCGGCGGCGGGGCGGCGTTGGCAGGATTTTGTGTTGGATACGCCCACCGCGACAACAGCTGCAGGAGGCACGCAAGGAATCACGCTGCGCGGTGCAGGGCAAGAGCCGGCAGAAAGCAGCATCGACGGCGCGAGCACGCGGATGGCGTTTGGCGGGCCGGGGAACTCGGGCTCGGATTCGCAAGGACCGGGGACGAATGGACGGGGCGGAAGCGATCAGAACGCGATAGGCCCAGCCTGGGCGGGCGGTCATGGATCGCCGGTAACCGAAGGATGCGGCGATGGTGAGCAATGTAGCTGGCACGCGCGGGATGCGCAGCCGCTGGGTTACCCAGAAGATACCCGCGGCGACGATAGCCAGATGGAAGCCGGAGACGACCAGCATGTGGAAGGAGCCGGTGCGCTCAAATCCGACGCGCAGGGAGTGGGTCAGGTAAGTGCGGTCTCCGGCGACCATGGCGGCAATCATCACGGCGTCGTCCGGCGAGAGACGCAAAGGCGCGGGCAGGCGGCGCATGGCCGCTGGCAAAGCCAGCAATCGTGTGGTTGACGCGTGCTGCCAGCCGGATAGCCGGCAGGCCAGAGAGGGATGAGTCGATTTTCCCAGGTGCTCCACCTGCTCGAAGTTCACGGTTGCAGTCGAAGTGATGCCCTGATCGAGGAGATAGTCTTCGCGGTTCCAAACGCCGGGGTCATGGTAGGTCTCGGGCTGGAGCAGGCGAACGGCGGCGCGCAGGCGATCGCCGCACTGAAAAGGCTGAAGACCGGAAGCGCCTTGTGGCCAGCGGACGGTGAGACGGACGCCGCCCGAGACTGGGGATTGCACGTCCTCGGCGTCTGTAACCACTTCCAGCGAAGAGACGCGGAGATCGAGGCGCTGGGAAGGCCGCTGCAGCGCGCCTGCTGCGCCCGGCTCATCGAGATTCTGTTCGATCTCCGAGCGCACCGGGCCGGCATCCACGACCGTTCCTTCAACCGTGCGCAGCAGGCCATCCGAGAGCGCAGTCAACGCGGGCGCGGGAGCAGGGCGGGGCTCCATCTCCGTGCACCAGGCGCCCAGCAGGCACCACAATATGCCCAAAGGCAACCACGCAATGCGTAGCGTGCGGAATGCGGCCAGGACGCAAAGTGCGGCCAGCACGGCGAGCGCGACAAGCGCCAGGCTGGGGCGGAGCCACAGCCAGTGAGTGAGCGCGATTCCTGTTGCGAAGAGCCAGGCGGCGTGAAACAGCGGAACCTGCCCGAGCGCTGCGCTCAGCGGTGTCGATGCGGGGCGGTCGAAGCCCTGCCCGGAGTTTTGGGGCCCGGATTGCATAGCGCCTTAAAGCTCGAACGGTTCTATGGCCGTCAAGCCTATCAGGAGCGGCGCAGATGGACCACTGTCTCAAGATGGAAGGTTTGCGGGAATAGATCGGCGAGGGTGATGGAGTGGATTTGGTAGCCGGAGGCGATGAGCGCGCGCAGGTCGCGGGCCAGGGTTGCCGGGTCGCAGGAGACGTAGACCAGCACAGGGGCTGTGATGTCGCCAAGGATCGCGGTAACTTCCGCGCCGAGGCCGGTGCGGGGCGGGTCGACGACGATCAAGTCGGGGATTTCATTCGCACCTCGGCCGCGAAGAAAGGTCAGCGTTTCGCCGCACACGGCCTTACCGTTTGTGCCCGCCAGGTTTTGTTCCAAAGCCGCTTTCGAGGCGGGCGCGGACTCGACGGCGACCACGGTCTCGAATGTGCTGGTGAGCTTGCGCGCGAATAAGCCGACGCCGGCGAAGAGATCCCAGGCAAGCTTGCCCTGCTGGCCAGCGGTGACCTGCTCAACCAGCGCGTCCACAAGCCACCGGTTGACCTGGAAGAAGGCTCCGTTGTCCACGCGGTAGTCGAAGCCGGCGGCCGGATACGAGAGATAGCCGCTGCCCCATTGCGCAAGCGTGCGAGCAGGGCGGCCGGGGCGGCCATCGGCAGCCAGCTCTGCGCCCTTGAGCGCGGGAATGCGCTCCGCAAGAGCCTGTGCCAGGGGGTCGAGGCGAACTCCCGCAGTGTCCGCTGCGAAGAAGGTCGCGAGGAGCGCGGATTCGGCGGGATCGCAGAAAAGCGACACCTCCGCGGGACGGAGATTGGGTGGTACGCGGCTGAGAATCTCCGATGCGGCCTGGACGCCGGCCAGCAGCAAGGGCGCGGCTATTGGGCATTGGGCGATAGGGATGACGGAGTGAGAGCGACGGCTGCGATAGCCGAGGTTTCCCGCGGCGTCGAAGGCCAGTCGGATGCGGTTTCTATAGGCCCAGGGGCTTGCGGAAAGAACATCGATCTCAGCCGGCGGTTGCACTCCGCCGCGCTCCAGCGTTTCGCGGAGAATGGCCTGCTTGAAGGCGAGCTGGCCTTCGTACCCGGTGTGCTGGTAATTGCAGCCGCCGCACGCGCCAAAGTATGGGCATGCGGGCTGGATGCGTTCGGGAGACGCAGTGACAATTTCAGCGAGTTCAGCGGTAGAGTAGCCGGATTTGCTCTCGGTGATGCGGACGCGAACCTGCTCGCCGGGCAGTGTAAAAGAGACGAAGACAGCCTTGCCTTCGACCCTCGCCAGAAATGCGCCGCCGTAGATGGGCTTGGCGATCTCTACAAGCTGGAGATCCGCGGCGTCGCCTGGCGTCCTTCGCTTCGCCTGCGCGGGCTGGCGTCGGGGCGGCTTCATTGCTGGCTCATGTAGAACAGGCTGAGGCGCGGCAGGTTGTAGTGAACGAGCAACTGCTTCTGCACAAATTGGCGCTCCACCTGTCGCAGTTGCACGGCGCCCATGCGCGCGCGATAGGGAGCCAGTTCGCGCTCGGCGTGCTCCTTGAGGCGCACCAGCAGGTCTTCAGGAGCGGCGGCAGTGAGTGCGGCAAAGAGCTTTTCTTCGAGCACGGTCAAGGTACGTTCCAGAGCCTCCAGGTCGTGTGCTGCGGCGGTGTTTTGGGAGGTGCTGTCCTGTGCTGCCTCGCCTTCGTTGCCGGGAGCACGAACCGCGCTTGCCAATTCGCGCAGGCGCGCGGCGGTTGCGGTGCAGGCCTCGGTCGCCACGGTGGCTGCATCGAGCGCGGCTGCCGCGGATTCAAGATGAGCGGCCACGCGCTCGTGCTCAAAGCCCGACTCGCGGGTTTCCGTTGCCGCTCCCGATTTGGGGCTTGCGGAGCCGGCGGCGGCTTCGCGCAGTTCTTCGGCGGCCTCCATCACGGCCTGTGCGCACCAGGCCAGGCCGTTGATGCGGCGCATGCGGCCCTTCTTCTGCCGGGCTTCGTATTTATCGAAGGCCGCATCGATGCCGCGCAGGGCCGCGTCCAGCGGAATGCCGGCCTCGCGCCAGGTCTCGATGAGCGCCCAGTCGAGCGTGGAAAGCAGCAGCAGCGCGCCGCGGCGCTGCTGGA
>CAYUJM010000195.1:0-8089 GCA_964445025.1 uncultured Occallatibacter sp.
TAAAGTACACACGCTTTCCAAGCGTGCGCCTTAAACCGCTCGGCCATCTCTCCGATGAGCGGTGTGTCTTCTTCAATTTAACACGGCGAAGCCCTCGCTTCAGGGAGAGTTGCGCCGGGCAACTCTTTGAAGGGCGGCGCTCGGTTCAAGGCGCAAAGGAACCTAAAAACTCCAATGCAAATGGGCCGTTCTGGCGCCTGTTTCACGCGCGAATGCGAAGTCCCTGGCGCATTTTGCTATCCTGCCGCGCGCGTGTTCGAGACACGCGGTTAGATTGGAGGGATGGGGCTCACAAAACAGGAATGGAGAGTGGAACTGAGCGCGATGGTGGCGCTGGCGGTTCCGGTGGTGTTGAGCGAACTGGGGTGGATGGCCCAGGGCGTGGTAGACACCATTATGGTGGGCAGGCTGGGGCCGGCGGCGATTGGGGCTGTGGCGCTGGGGAATGCAGTGTGTTATACGCCGGCGCTGTTTGGCATCGGGCTCCTTTTGGGGCTGGATACGATGGTGGCGCAGGCCTACGGACGCAAGGATTATGACGGATGCCACCGCTGGCTGGCGCAAGGTGTTTACCTGGCAATGCTGATTACCCCGTTGGTGATGGCGGTGGTGTGGCTGGCCAGCTTTGGATACGGGCGGATCGGCATTGGCGCGGAGGTTGCCGTTTCGGCGGGTAGCTACCTGCGGATTCTGAACTGGGGAACCCTGCCGCTGCTAATTTATGGAGGGACGCGGCGCTACCTGCAGGGGGTGGGACAGGTGCGCGTGGTTACGGTGACCTTTGTAGGCGCCAACCTGTTGAACTGGCTGGGAAACTGGGTATTGATCTATGGCAGGTGGGGGGCGCCGCGGATGGGGGTGGATGGGTCGGCGCTATCTACAGTGATTTCGCGCATTTTCATGGCTTTGGCGCTGGTGGGGTTTGCCTGGCGGTATGAACGCAAACGGGGGCATCCGCTCTTCAGACACTGGGCGGGGCCAAGCGCGGACAAGCTAATGGACCTGGTCCGGCTGGGCGCGCCGGCGGCAGGCCAGATCCTGCTGGAAGTGGGCGCCTGGAACCTGGCCACCCTCGCCGCCGGCCGGCTGACGCCGGTGGCACTGGCGACGCACCAGATTGGGCTGCAATATGCCAGCGTGACGTATATGGTGCCGCTGGGCGTATCGGCGGCAGCGGCAGTGAGCGTGGGGCATGCGGTGGGAGCGGGAGATCCGGCACGGGCTCGGCGGGCGGGGTGGCTGGCGCTTGCGCTGGGCACAGGCTTCATGTTGTTGGCTGCAGTGGTTTTCCTGGTGGCGCCGGGGCCGCTGATTGCGCTCTACACCACCGATGCGCGGGTGATGGCTGTGGGGCCCGGATTGCTGCTATTGGCGGCGGCGTTCCAGATCTTCGACGGAATCCAGACGGTGTCGACCGGGGCGCTGCGTGGGCTGGGCGAAACCCGCGCGCCGATGGTGGCCAACCTGGTGGGGTACTGGGTGCTGGGACTGCCACTGGGGCTGGGGCTGTGCTTTGCGCTTAAGTGGGGGCTTTATGGGCTGTGGATCGGGCTCACGCTTTCGCTGATCGTGATTGCATCGACTCTTCTGCTGCGCTGGAGCAGGGAATCGGCACGGCTGGTGCAGGCAACTCGATTGAAGACAGGTTGATAAGGCAGGCCCGGGCCATTCCGATCGGGGCGCCTTTTTGGGAAGGCCGATCAATACCCAATTTGTGGGACTCAAAGGGGTAACGCGGAGGCGTCGAATTGGTACGCTCGGGTCAAGAAGTGACTATAATCACATGGGAGCATTTGCCGGTTTTGTCCTACTTTGAGAACGCAGTCACAACGATCGGGCACAGTTGGGACCACGGCATACACATCGACGCCCAGCGAAAGTAGAGCGGCGATCGAGAAGAATTCTTCGGAAGGGAATCCCGCCACATGGCGACAGGCGACCTGGCTCTGGGCGAAGTACAGAGCGCAACCAGTACGCGCGCACGCGTAATCAACGACTTCAGCATCAACGTAGCAACGGTGAACGGGTCCGGCTCGCAATCCGCCAATAGCGTGCTGCTGAAAAGCATCTTCGGGATGGGGGTTCCGGTAAGCGGCAAGAACCTGTTCCCGTCGAACATCGCCGGACTTCCAACCTGGTACACGATCAGGGCCAGCAAGGACGGCTACGTCGCGCGCAAGCGGGACGCCGAAGTGCTGGTGGCCATCAATCCCGAGACGGCCAAGCAGGATGCGCTGGCATTGCCCTCGGGCGGCGTGGCGATTTACGAGGAGAATCTGAACCTCAAGCAGTATCGCGACGATCTTGCGTTCTATCCGATCCCCTTCGACAAGATCACGGCAGCCATCTGTCCCGAGGCCAAGCTGCGCAAGCTGGTCAAGAACATGGTCTACGTGGGGGCCGTGGCGCAGATTCTGCAGATCGATCTTGGGGTGGTGGAGCACGGGCTGCGCAAGCAGTTTGCCAAGAAGGTGAAGGTCTTTGAGCTGAACTTCGGCGCGGTGAAGGCCGGCTACGACTACGCAGCGGCGACATTCACCAAGCAGGACCCCTACTTCATCGAGCGGATGGACAAGACGGCGGACAAGATCATCATCGACGGCAACGCGGCGTGCGGCATGGGCGCGGTGTTTGCGGGCGTGACGGTGGTGGCCTGGTATCCCATTACGCCGTCGACCTCGGTGGTGGAAGCAACGACCGACCTGCTCAAGAAATTCCGCGTTACGCCGGAAGGCAAGGCGACTTTTGCGGTGGTGCAGGCCGAGGACGAACTGGCGGCCATCGGCATGGTGCTGGGCGCGGGCTGGGCCGGCGCACGCGCGATGACGGCGACGTCAGGACCGGGAATATCGCTGATGGCGGAGTTTTCGGGCCTGGGCTACTATGCCGAGATTCCAGGCGTGATCTTCGACGTGCAGCGCACCGGGCCTTCGACGGGCCTGCCGACGCGCACCTCGCAGGCTGACCTGCTGAGCGTGGCGTTCCTTTCCCACGGCGACACCAAGCACGTGATCCTGCTGCCGGGATCGGTGAAGGAGTGCTACGAGTTTGGCTACGCGGCATTCGACCTGGCGGAACGGATTCAGACCCCCGTGTTTGTGCTCACCGATCTCGATCTGGGCATGAATAACTGGATGTCGGATCAGTTTGAGTATCCCTCCAAGCCGCTCGACCGGGGCAAGGTGCTCACCGCTCAAGATGTGGAACGGCTGGGTGGATTTGCGCGTTACCGCGACGTGGACGGAGACGGGATCGGGTGGCGCACGCTGCCCGGAACGATGCATCCCAAGGCGAGCTACTTTACGCGCGGCACGGGCCATAACGACGCGGCCGGTTACAGCGAAAAGCCCGAGGATTACGTCGAGGGAATGGAACGGCTGGCGCGGAAGTTCGACAATGCGCGCAAGCTGGTTCCGGCGCCCGTGACGGTGAAGAACGGGACCTCGAAGATCGGACTCCTGGCCTTCGGATCCTCTGATTTTGCCCTTCGCGAGAGCATGGACCAGATCAAGAAGGAGTATGGTCTTGACGTGGATTACATGCGCATCCGGGCCTATCCGTTCGCGCATGAGATTCACGACTTTGTGGCTTCGCACGAGCGTGTGTACGTGGTGGAGCAGGACCGCGACGCGCAACTGGCAAGCCTGCTGAAGTTGGATCTACCGGCCGAGCAGGTGGCGAAGCTGCGCAGCATTCTGCACTACAACGGATTGCCGCTGGATGCCCGCACAATCACCGAGGAATTTGCGACGAAGGAGGGCCTCTAAATGGCAACCGCAACCCCAACACCGAAAGTGAACCATATCGGCCTTCCGATCATTGAGTACCGCGGCGGCAAGAGCACGCTCTGCGCCGGCTGCGGACATAACGCAATCTCAGAGCGCATTGTGGACGCGATGTACGAGATGGGCGTGGAGCCGGAGCGGGTGATGAAGATGAGCGGCATCGGCTGCTCGTCGAAGAGCCCGGCCTACTTCATGAGCCGCTCGCACAGCTTCAACAGCGTGCATGGGCGCATGCCGTCGGTGTCCACCGGCGCCATCCTGGCCAACCACACGATGACTACACTGGGCGTCTCCGGCGACGGCGATACGGCATCCATCGGCATGGGACAGTTTGTGCACCTGCTGCGCCGCAATCTGCCGATGATCTACATCATCGAAGACAACGGCGTCTACGGCTTGACCAAGGGCCAGTTCTCAGCCACGGCCGATATCGGGTCGAAGCTGAAGACCGGGGTGGTCAATGACCTGCCGGCCATCGACACCTGCGCGCTGGCCATCCAGTTGGGCGCGACCTTTGTAGGACGGTCGTTCAGCGGCGACAAGAAGCAGTTGCTCAGCATGCTGAAGGCGGCCATCGCGCACAAGGGCACGGTGATGCTCGACGTGATCAGCCCCTGCGTGACCTTCAACGACCACGAAGGATCCACCAAGAGCTACAAATTCATGCAGGACAACGACGAGCCGATCAACGAAGTGGATTTCGTTGCCAGCTTCGACGAGATCGAGGTGGATTACGACTCGGGTGAGGTTCTGGACGTGGAGATGCACGACGGATCGAGCCTGCGGTTGCGCAAGCTGCAGCCGGATTACGATCCCACCGACCAGGCCAACGCGGTGCGCACGCTGATGGAAGCCACGAAGAACGATGAGGTTCTTACCGGCGTGTTCTACATCAACACGCAAAAGCCGACGTTCATCGATCTGCTGAACATTGTGGACGAGCCGCTGGGCACGCTGCCAGAGAGTCTGACGCGGCCACCCAAGTCGGCGCTCGAAGGGCTGATGGCGAGCCTGCGGTAAACATCCGAACATCAGGAGCGATGAAAAAGCCCCGCTGCATGCGGGGCTTTTTTTGTTGGCAGTGCGAGGCAATGGTCTCAGTGGGCGGGGTTGATGCGGACGCCAAGGCCGTTCAGCTTTCTGCGCGCCTGGTCGGCTTCAGGCGTCTGCGGATGGCGCTGGATGAGAGAACGGAGTTCGTGGACGCCGGCGTCCTTCTTGCCCAATTGCAGCAGGGCAAGGCCCTTCTTCAGCTGGGCCGCGGGCGCTTTGGCGCTGCCCGGGAAGCCTTCCAGAACAGCGTTGTAGTCTTTGACTGCCCCGTTGTAGTCGGTCTGGCGATAGGCGATTTCGCCCAGGTAGAACTGTGCCTGCCCGGACAGGTCGTCCATGGGGTAGTAGTGCAGCACGTCCTGAAACTCGCTTGAGGCCACATCGTAGTGGGCGGCGTTGTAGTCGCGGAGACCGGCCTGAAATGTATCTTTGAGCGGAGGCGCGACATTGGCCGTGGGGGCCACGGGCGCCGATCCTGGGGCGCCGCCTGGAACGGAATTGGGGTCGGCGGGCTGGCCGGCAGGCGTGACGGGCTGAGGCGGGGTCTGAATGTTCTGCAACTGGGTCTGCAGATCCTGCACCGTCTTGTCGAGCTTGGCGATGCGGGACTTCAGTTCATCGACGGAGTCGTTGAGAGACTGCACCTGGCCGGAGACGGTATCCAACTTGCCGCCGGTTGCGTCCGTCTGCGCATTGATCTTCTGCTGCAGCGCGGTCACCGTGGCGGACATCTGGTTGGCGTTGTCGGCAGTCTGCTCGACCAGATGCTGGAGGACGCCGAAACGCGTGTCGACCGTGGACTGGAGGCGCTGCATCATGTCGAGGAGCTGCTGCACTTGCGTCTGCAGCTCAATGATCTCCTTCGATGTGGCGTGCGCGGGAACGGGAGCGGCGGTGAGCACCAGCGCGAAGGCTGCGGCGGCGAGAAGACGGTTGCGGAGTTTCAGGGCTGTCTGCATATATCGTCCATAAAGAACCGGGGTGAGATCGCGGGAGCGGGAAACCGAAAGACACGTCTCCTGCGTTGAATGAACTGACTACGAGTCTCCCCACGTCTCGCTGCCGAGGGGGCCGAGAGCTCTGGGGGACCCAGGTATGCCGGAAATGCGGCGCCCTGCGCTGCTGCGAAGGGCGCCGCATTTCCATGCTTTATTTTACCGGTCCATGGTGAAGCCGGCACGGCGGTTCTGCTGCCAGCACTCTTCAGTGGACTCGGAGCAGAAGGGCTTTTCCTTGCCGTAGCTGATCACGCGGATGCGGTTTGCGGCAACGCCGGCTGTGACCAGCGCGTTCTTGGCGGCGTCGGCGCGGTTTTGGCCAAGGGCCAGGTTGTACTCGTCGGAGCCGCGCTCGTCGCAGTAGCCGCCAATGACCACCTTCACGTCAGGATGGCTGGCCAGATAGGAAGCGTCCTTGGCGAGAACGCCCTGGGCATCCGCGCGGATGTCGTAGGTGTCGTAATCGAAGAAGGCATCCTGCATGTTGGCCTTGAACTCCTCTTCCGCGCTCATGGTGGTGGTGGGCACCACGACGGCAGGCGGAGAGTTCACGGTGACGCGGGCGGTTGCATCGGCGGTTCCGCCAGGTCCACGGGCTACAAGGTGATAACTGGTGGAGGTGGCCGGGGTCACCGTGCGAACGCCCGAGCTGGGTACCGCCCCGATGCCATCGATGGAGACATCGGTAGCATCGGCAGTGCGCCAGGATAGAACCACCTGGTCGCCGGCGGAGATGACCGACGGGGTCGCAGTGATCTGAGCGGCAGGCGCGGGAGCTGCGGGGGCGGCAGCAGGAGCTGTCTCAACAGGCGGCGGCGGTTCCTTCTTTTTGCAACCTGCGACTGCGAGCAATGCAACAAGCAATGCAGCGGGAATCAAAACGCGAGAACGTACGTTCAATGGATTACTCCTTCCGTAAATTCGAGATTGTCTTCCAGGCACCCTGGACCATTTCGAGCTTCTGTCCAGCCTTCCAGCCCAGTCTGAAAACGCTTGTCCCTTTCAGCGCGAGCCGAGAGGGGAGTTCCGCAACCTTAGAATCATAGTGCATCAGTGCCCAAATGGAGTTCGCAGGCTCACGTTCATAAACCCCTGTCGGCGCGTGTTGACGCAGAAGAGAAATCATCTGTCGCCTTGCCGCGGCTTCACTTCCAGCTCCAGTTGGGCATGGAATTGTTGCCGCTGTGGGTGAGTTGCTGCTGTTGAGTGCCGTCCGCGAGCATGGACCAGATTTCAGTGTGGCCGCCAATGGTGCGCTGGAAGGCGATGTGGCGGCCATCGGGAGCCCAGGTGGGAAAGTCGTTGCTGCCTGACTCGTGGGTGATCTGCAGATAGTCCTTGCTGGCCAGATCGATGACATGAATATCGTCACCGCCGGGATCGCCGGGGCCGTATTTGCGATTCCAACTGAAGGCCAGCAACTGCCCGTTGGGCGACCAGGAAGGCGAGACCGCATAACCGCCGTCGGTGATGCGCTGAACGTTCGAGCCGTCGATGTCCATGGTGTAGATCTGCGGCAGGCCGGTGCGTCCGCTTACCCAGGCGATCTGCGCGCCGGTGCGGGGGTTAAAGGTCGGGCCGACGTTGGGGCCCTTGAATTCGGTCAGCTTGTGAAGATTCCCGCCGCTTGCGTCAGCCAGCCAGATCTCCGGATTGCCGGTACGCGAGGAAGAGAACGCGATTCTGGAGCCGTCCGCGGACCAGGCAGGGGACTGGTTGCTGCCACCGGCGGTTCCGGCGGGGAAGGCGACGAATCGATTGAGATCGAGCGAGAACATGCGAACATCCCAGCCGTCGCGGCCCAAAGATGCGAAAGCGACGCGTGAGTTATCTGGTGAGATGCGCGGAGACAGGGAAATGGTTCCCAGGTGCGTGACGGCGTGCTGATTCTGCCCGTCATAGTCCATCACCCATACCTCTTTTGTGCCGGAGCGGGTGCTGATGAAGTAGATCTTGGTCTCGGCAATGCCGTTGATGCCGCCGCCCAGGCGCAGGATGATCTCATCGGCAAAGCGGTGCGCGATGGCGCGGGCCGAATCCTCGCTCAGGGCCTCGTTGTATTGTTTTCCCAGAACCTGCGGGGTGGTCGCGTTTCCGGTGTCGAAGAGCCAGCCGTAGACCGTGATGCGGCCACTGGCGGCTGAGAGGGAACCGAAAGCAACCATGGCGGCATTCGCCGGAGCGGCAGACCATTGGGGCAGGCTGATCTCCTGGGGCGAGCCGGGCGTGGCCTGGGGAGTGAGACTCTTGGAG
>CAYUJM010000196.1:0-8087 GCA_964445025.1 uncultured Occallatibacter sp.
CGCCCATGACCGAGGAGCGCCGCCGCGATGTCTGCAAGCACCTCAACAAGGTGCTGGAAGAGCACCGCACCGCCATCCGCAACGTCCGCCGCGACGGCAACGACGTGCTCAAGAAACTGGCCAAGGAAAAGAAGATCAGCGAAGACGAAGAAAAGCGCGCTCTCGAAGAAGTGCAGAAGATGACCGACGAGGAGATCCGCCGCATGGAAGAGCTCTCGCACAAGAAGGAAGCGGAAGTGATGCAAGTGTGAGGGATGGTCTCGCTACAGAGTAGCCGGGCCTGTTCGCACAGCGTGGCGAACAGGCCCGAAGTTTTTTACGCCGTCGAATTCCCTAGGGGTAAATGCGGTGCAGTGTCCGCGCGAAGGGGATGGTCTCGCGCACGTGGTCGAGGCCGCAGATCCACGCCACGGCGCGCTCAATGCCCATGCCGAATCCTGCGTGGGGCACGCTGCCGTAGCGGCGCAGGTCCAGATACCACTGGAAGGCCTCGCGCGGCAGTTTATGTTCGTCGATGCGGCTGCTTAGCAATTCATAGGAGGACACGCGCTGCGAGCCGCCGATGATCTCGCCATAGCCCTCCGGCGCCAGCACATCCACGCACAGCGCCAGCCGCTGGTCCTTGGGGTCGGGCTCCATGTAAAAGGCCTTCACATCCGCCGGATAGCGGTTGACCATCACCGGCCGGTCGAATTGACTGCTGAGCCAGGTCTCGTCGGGTGAGCCAAAGTCGTTGCCGTATTCGAAGGGCGCCTCCAGGTGGCCGTCCTTGTAGGCCTGGTTCAGCATGGCAGCGGCGTCGTCGTAGCGGAGCCGCGGAAACGGCGGGAGGATAGCTTCGAGCTTTGCCTTGTCGCGGCCGATCACTGTGAGTTCCGGCCCGCGATTCTTCAGCACGCTCTGCACAATGTGCGAGAGGAAGTTTTCCGCCAGCTCCAGCAGGCCGTCCAGGTCGCAATAGGCAACCTCGGGCTCAATCATCCAGAACTCGGTCAGATGGCGGCGCGTCTTTGACTTCTCTGCGCGGAACGTGGGCCCGAAGCTGTACACCTTGCCCAGCGCCAGCGCCGTCGACTCGATGTAAAGCTGGCCCGACTGGGTGAGGAAAGCCGGGTCGCCAAAGTAGTCCACGGGAAACAGCGTCGATGTGCCCTCGCACGCCGCGGGTGTAAGAATCGGCGGATCGGTGCGGATGAAGCCATTCTGGTCGAAGTACTCCGCTGCCGCACGCATGATCTCCGCGCGGATGCGCAGAATGGCCGACTGCCGGGGCGACCGCACCCACAGGTGCCTGTGCTCCATGAGGAAATCGACCCCATGCTCCTTCAGCGTGATCGGGTAGGGATCGCTCTCGGGAACGCGCTGCACCACTTCAACGTTCTCAACATCCAGCTCGAAGCCGCCGGGGGCACGCTTGTCGGCGCGTACCTTGCCCGTGACAATCACCGACGACTCCTGGGTGAGTCCCTTCAGCGCTTCGAAGACCTCCGCCGGCACGCTCTTGACGTGGGCTACGCCCTGCACCGTTCCCGTTCCGTCGCGAAAAATGGGGAAGAGCAGCTTTCCGCTCTCGCGCGAGTTGTAGAGCCAGCCCTTCAGCGTGACAGACTGGCCCTCATACTGGCCCAGCGTTGCGATGGTCGCTATTGGCGCGGCAGACGGCGCTTGCGCGCCAAGAGTGTTTGGTGCCGGTGTAATGCTCTCTTGAGACATGGAACAATTCCTCGGCGGCCGCAAGATCTCTGTGCAGCCGGACCCTCTAGGATAACGCGGGCTGCTGGGCTACCCGTGGCAATCCAAGCGCCGCTGCCAGCGCTGCATCCACACCGGGGTGCGTGAACTTGAAGCCCGCGCTGGTCAGGCGAGCAGGAAAGACGCGCGCGCTGGCCAGAAGTGCTTCGTCTGCCATGTCGCCGAGCGCCAGGCGCAGCACAAACGCAGGCGCGGGCAAAAAGGCTGGGCGATGGACAGCCCTGCCCAGAGCGCGTGTGAATTGGGCATTCGTCACCGGTTGTGGGGCCGTGAGGTTTATCGGCCCGCTGAGCGAAGGCGTGGCCAGGACAAACAAAATCGCGGCAATCGCGTCCTCCCGGCTGATCCAGCTCATCCATTGCCGTCCCGTGCCGAGCCGACCGCCCAATCCCAGGCGGAACAGCAGCAGCATCTTTCTCAGCGCCCCAGGGCCCGGACCCAAAACCACTCCGAAACGCAGATGCACCACGCGGATTCCAACATCGGATGCAGGCCGCGCCGCGTCCTCCCACTCTCGGCACAGATCGGCCAGGTAGCCGTTCCCAGGCCCTGCAACCTCGTCCAGGAACTCATCTCCGCGGTCACCGTAAAAGCCCGTGGCCGAAGCCGCAAGAAGCACCTTCGGCGGCTGGTGCAGGGCTGCAAGCGTTGTCGCCAGCGACCGCGTCGACTCCACGCGGCTCAGCCACATCTCGCGCTTCCAGGCCGGCGTCCAGCGGTGCCCGGCCACGCTGGCGCCGGAAAGATGAATGGCCGCGGCCAGATTCTCCAGCGGCGCGGAGTCTGGAATGGGCTGCGGAGCCCTCGGATTCCAAAGGAGTTGACCAGCCGTGACCGGGTCGCGCCGGACCAATTGGAGAATCCCGTAACCTCGGCCGGCAAGGGCCTGGCGCACAGCGGTCCCCAACATTCCGGATGCCCCGGAGAGCAGGATCTTTGGCTGGCCCGGGTCTGTGTTGACAGGATGGATTAACTTTTCCCCCTGGTGAATACAATACTGCCATTTATGAAGGGCAATTTAGTAACGTGGGAATGTTTTTTGATCTGGACAACATTCCACTCCCGAGAGCATTCTAATTCTGAGTATCCCTGGAGGCGCGGTGGGCGAATCGGCTGTGGTCAAAAGCGAGGAAACACAAAAAACCCAAGTGGATCCTGAAACCGCCGAGCGCTTTATTGCCGAAAAGAGAATTGGCGAGCGCATCAAGCGGTTGCGCCTCAAGAAGTCCATGGGACTGGTTGAACTGGGCAAGCATACCGGCCTCTCCGCCAGCTTTCTTTCCCAGTTGGAGACCGGACGCGTAGTTCCGACACTGCGCAACCTTTCGCGCATCGCCATGGTCTTCTCCAAGGACCTGTCGTATTTTTTCGAGACTGAACCCAACGCTCTCTTCCGGATTCACCGCCGCAAAGAGCGCGTCAGGATGCCGCAGACCGGGGTGAATGTACCCACCTATTACTTTGAAAGCCTCGGCTACATGGTGCCCGACCGCCACATGGACCCCTACTTCGCCGAGTTTGTTCCCCTCACCAAGGACATGGAACCCAAGGCCCACATGCATCCGGGGTTCGAGTTTCTTTATGTGCTGGAGGGCGAGCTGGAGATTCACCACGGCGATCAGACCTGCACCCTGGAACCCGGCGACGCAGTCTATTTCGACGCCAGCACGCCGCACTCCTATCAGTGCGCAGGGAAGAAGCCGGCCGGAGCCATCATCGTGACCATGCACCAGACCCCTCCGCAACCCTTTCCGCTGCGTGCCGCGGCCCAGCCGGCGCGAGCGGAGACCCAAACGGCAAAGCCTCCACCGGCGCCGATCAGCCGTTGATTCCTTCTCCGCAACAACTCTCAAATCATTGCAACAACACTTTCCGCGCGGCGGGGTTCTAACCGGAGAGCGCCGCGCAAAAAGCCGGGGCCTGACATCAAATTCTCCATCGAGGACAAACGCATGAAGAAATGGATTGCTTTGGCGGCGTTGCTGCTGCCCCTCTCTCTGGCTGGATGCGCCCACCCCCAGCCGGTCGTCGTTTACGCGCCCCCGCCCCCGCCGGCTGAGTTCACCGAGATTGCCCGGCAAGGGTTCCACGACGGATACGAGGCTGCCCGCCGCGACGTTGCCCGCAACCTGCCCCCCGGTGTCGAAAAGCATCCGAGGTTCCGCAACCCTCCGGTGCCTCCGCCGGCTTTCGAAGACTATCGCCACGGCTTCCGCGAGGGCTATCAGGCGTTCTTGCGCCACACCGCACCGCCTCCGGGCTACTAAGGAATTGCCTGCACAGCAACAACAATGGGCCCGCGATCCTATCCGGTCGCGGGCCCATTTTCGTACTCTCATGTCGTGCCGTTGGGCATGCCAATTGTGCGGCAGGAATTACCCCGGAACCTCCGCGAAATACTCCGCCACTTCCGGCCAGTTGTTTACGCGCACAAAGCCCGTCGCCGTCAGGTTGTGCGGCGCGGTGTACAGAATGCCCTGGCCTTCAAAGCGCTGCAGGTTGCGCGGCAGATCGTCGATCAGGTAATCCGCGCGCAGAATGCTCTTGTTTCCGCAGAACACATAGTGAGTTGGCGGAATGAAGGGAAAATGCCGCTGCAGCCAGCGGTACTTGGGCCCCAGCGAGTTGGGCACCGTCATGGCCTGTGTAGCAATGTAGATTTCGAAGCGGGCTGAGAGATCCTTCAGCACCTCCTGCGCGCCCGGCATCAGCGCCAGATCTTCGAAGAAATCCTCCGCATCCAGAAAGGCGCGCAGCTGCGCTTGGCGATCGAGCGGAGTTACCTCCCACAGTCCCTTGCCGGCCAGGTCTTGCGGCTTGATCTCCTCGTCAAATGTCTGGTTGTAGCGGCGCAGGTGTTCGGCCAGCGTATCCGCCATTACCTCATCCATGTCCACACAGATGCGCCGCAACGCTAGTCTCCGGCCTGGGATTTGCTGATTCTGGATTTGGCTTCCGGTCCGTCCGCTGGCTGCGGAGCTTTGGGCGCCGGAGCAAATGCCGGATCCCAGTAGAGCAGCCTGCCGCAACTGTCGCAGGTCAACAGCTCGCCCTCCCGCAGTTGGTTCCAAGTCTGCGGTCGAACCCCCATGCGGCAGCCGGTGCACTGCTGATTCTCAGCGCGCGCGAGCCCGGTGCCGCGCGAAGTGGAAAGCCGGTCGAAGCGGGTGAGCCACTCCTGCTCGATCAACTGCCGCACTGCTTCACGCTCCGCGTTCAGGCCGGCGAGCTCCGTATTGAACTCCTGCTGGCGGAGCGCCGCGCGGGCTCGCGTCTTGTCCAGCGCGCCGGCCAGCAACTCTACCTGAGCACGGGCAGCGGCCAGTGCCGCTTCCTGCGTTTCGCTCCGCTCCAGGCTGGCAAATTCCTCGTTCTCCAGCCGTTCTGCTTCGTCCGAGGCAAACCGGATCTCGTGCTCTATGGCCACGGCCTGCTCGGGTGTCTTCACCACATCCAGTTGCTTGCGGAATCGCTCCGCCTTCTGGCGATGGCCTGCAATCTCGCGCTCGAGCCGCGTACGCAGCGATTCCTCGCGGTTCAGCGCATCCGAGGTTTCTGCCGCCTGGCGCTCGGCCGCGGCCAAATTGCCTTCGGCCGCGGCAATCTCAGCAGGCAAACCGCGCAGGGCTGTGTTCAGCCGTGCGCGCTCCAGGTCCACGTGTTGCAGCTTTACGAGATTCTCAATGTGCGCTTGCATCTGTGATAGGAAGTCTACGCCCTGCACCGTCTAATAAGAAAATGGCGGTCGGCGGGCGCTGCGACAATAGGGAGCAGTTGGAGGCGTTTTTGGAGACAATTCGCGCATCGTTCTGGAGCAGGAACCGTTGGCTCAAAGGGCTGATCGCCGGTGTCCTTGCGGCGCTCGTTGCCCTGGCGGCCGTCGCGTCCGTTCTCCTCCACCGCGCAGAGCCTTATCTCCGCGCCCGCATCGTCGATACGCTGCACGATCGATTTCAGGCCCGCGTCGAGCTGGATAGCTTTCGCATGTCCCTGGCTCACGGACTAAGGGCTGAAGGCCACGGCCTGCGCATTTGGCCGCCGGCCCACCACCCCGAGGACGAAGACCTGTCCTCGCGGAACCATGCGCAGGTCGAGGGCGTGACCGTGCCCGCGGCCGTGGATACAGCCGAACCGCTTATCCGCATCGACGAGTTTCGCTTCCACGCTCCCCTCCACTTCCAACCGGGCAAGCCCTTCCACATCTCAGTAGTCGAGCTGAAGGGCCTGGAGATTCACCTCCCACCCAAGTCCCACTTTGCGCGCGCTGAAAATCCGGCCGCGGCGGGAGCCACCCACCCAACCCCTGCCCTGATCAGCTTCGACGTAGACGCTGTGGAATGCACCTCGGCGCATGTTGTGCTTGAAACCAGCAAACCCGGCAAGCTACCGCTCGATGTGGCGATCGCCCATTTCAAGGTCACCGGCGTCGGCGGCGGGGCCATCCAATCCGACCGGGCCATGAACTTTGACGCTGATGTCACCAGTCCCCGGCCTGTCGGGACCGTTCACTCCACCGGGACCTTCGGTCCGTGGCTGGTTTCAGATCCCGGAGAAAGCCCTATCAAGGGCGACTACACGTTTGAAAACGCCGACCTCAGCTCCTTCAAGGGGATCGCCGGCATTCTCTCCTCCAAGGGCAAGTACCAGGGCACGTTGCGTGATCTGGTAGTAGATGGCGATACGGACACGCCGGATTTCCGACTCACCCACTTCGGCAATGCGCTACCGCTGCACACGCGCTTCCACGCCACCGTCGACGCCACCAATGGCGATACATGGCTCGATCCCGTGGTTGCGACGCTGGGCAGTTCGCACTTTACCGCACAAGGCCAGGTGGTCCGCGTTGCTGCATCCGACTCCGCGACACCCGGCAGTCCTCCGGTCAGCAAAGGACACGACATTGCCCTGAATATCAACGTCGACGCAGCGCGCATTGAAGACTTTCTCCGGCTCGCCAGTCACAATTCCCCGCCCCTGCTTACCGGAGCGCTCACCATGAAAGCCACGCTGCACGTTCCACCGGGCGTGGAGCCGGTTCACGAGCGCCTCAGCCTGAAAGGCGCCTTTAACCTCGATGAGGCAACCTTCACGAGCACGAAGATCCAGGATGGAATCCGTCAGCTAAGCCTGCGTGGGCAGGGCGTTCCCAAAGAGATAAAGACCACCGACCCATCCTCCATTCACTCGGCCATGGTAGGCGATTTCCACATGGCCGGGGGAGTCGTCACCCTGCCTGCGCTCACCTACACCGTTCCAGGCGCGACGATTGAGTTGAAGGGGACGTATGGCGTGGAAGGTGGCGTGATGGACTTTGCCGGGAAGGCGAAACTTCAGGCTACCGTCTCGCAGATGGTGGGCGGCGTACTGGGAGCGTTGCTCAAGCCGGCCGATCGCTACTTCAAGAAGGATGGCGCCGGCACAGAGGTTCCCATCCACATCTCAGGCACCCGCGAGAACCCTGAGTTCGGTGTCGAATTCGAGCACATGACGATCTCCTCCCATGCGCCGCCGCAAAATCCCTAGCGCCGGGCAGACGCGGGAAGTCCGTTCATCCACCGTCCCCATGGTCCGCCAAATGTGATAGCTTGGCTTGCGACACACTGCTGCCGAATTTACGAGCAGCGGAACAATAGAGGAGACCGCAATGCACTGGACCAGCACAATCGCAAGCTGCGCTCTGGCTCTGTCTATCGGAGCCATGGCGCATACCGCAGGAGGGCAGAGCGGGACCGCAAAGCCCGCACCCCAATCCACCAGCGCAATCCCTTCCAACGCGCAGGACTGGTGGAAGAACGCTGTTATCTACGAGATCTACCCGCGCAGCTTTCAGGATTCGAACGGCGACGGCATCGGCGATCTCAACGGAATCACCCAGCGGCTCGACTACCTCAGGGACCTGGGCGTCGACGCCATCTGGCTTAGCCCCGTCTATCCCTCGCCGCAGGTCGACTTCGGCTACGACATCTCCGACTACAAGAACATCGACCCCCAGTACGGCACCCTGAAGGACTTCGACCATTTGGTCGCGGAGGCGGACAAACGCCACATCCGCATCCTCATGGACATGGTGATGAACCACACCTCCGACAAGCATGAGTGGTTCATCCAGTCGCGTTCGTCCCGCGACAACCCCTACCGCGACTGGTATATGTGGCACGATGGCAAGGGTGAAACCGCGACCGACAAGGGCGAGGTGCCCAACAACTGGCAGTCGGACTTCGGCCATTCGGCCTGGGAGTGGGACGAGAAGACCCGCCAGTACTACTACCACAAGTTCTACATCCAGCAGCCGGACGTGAACTGGGACAATCCCAAGATCCACGAAGCCTTCAAGG
>CAYUJM010000197.1:0-8070 GCA_964445025.1 uncultured Occallatibacter sp.
TCATCATCGCGGACACGCCGGGCCACGAACAGTACACGCGCAACATGGCCACCGGAGCCTCGACAGCCGATGCCGCGGTGGTGCTGATCGATGCGGCTAAAGGCGTGCTGGTGCAGTCGCGGCGCCATGCGTACATCGCGTCTTTGCTGCGCGTGAAGCATGCATTGGTGGCCGTGAACAAGATGGATCTGATCGGCTACGACGAGGGTGCTTTCCATGCGATTGAGCGGGATTTCTCCCAGGTTCTGGACGAGATTGCCGCCGATACGGGCAATGCGGTGGAGGCGATCTTTGTGCCGGTGAGTGCGCTGGCCGGGGATAACGTCGTGCACAGGACAGATGCAATGCCGTGGTACTCGGGGCCGTCGTTGCTGGAGCTGCTTGAGGCAGTGCCACCTGCGCAGGAGACGCGGACGGCGCCGTTTCGGCTTCCGGTGCAGCGGGTCATCCGGCCGAATCACAGCTTTCGCGGCTTTGCCGGGCAGATTGCATCGGGAAGCGTTCGACCGGGGGATGCGATTACGGTGCTTCCCTCAGGCAGAAGCGCGAAGGTGGAACGCATTGTCACCTTTGACGGCGATCTCGCGGAGGCTCATGCACCGCTTTCCGTAACCGTGGTGCTGGATCATGAAGTCGACATCAGCCGCGGCGATCTGATCGCTTCCGCGGACTCCACACCCAGCGTTACACGGCATCTCGGCGCATCGCTGGTGTGGATGGACCAGCGCCCGCTCGCACTGAACCGCCGTTATCTGCTCAAGCACACCAGCCACACGGTTCCTGCCTTCGTCGCGTCGATCGGTCATCGCACCAACATCGGCACACTCGCGCACGAGGCGGCAGAGACGCTGGAAATGAACGCCATCGGAGCAGTATCGATTGAATTGCTGCGCCCGATTGCGCTCGATCTTTACGCGGAGAATCGCTCCACCGGCGCCTTCATCCTCATCGACGCCACAACGAACAGCACCGTCGCCGCCGGCATGATCACGTCGGTGGCAGCGGACACCTCCGACGGCGTTGACGAGCCGGCTGCAGTTTCCGGCCCAGTGACGGCGGTAGAGCGTGCCGCACGTTGGGGTCATCAAGGAGGCGTGTTATCCCTGAACGGTCCCGCGGAACTGATCGATCTCATCGAGCGCTCGCTCTTCACGGCGGGCGTCATCACGCAGCGTGTCAATACCAGCGATCCGGTGATTGCACAGCATCCGGGCCTGCTGGAGGCGATTGTCCGCCTGCAGACTGAAGCAGGCTTGCTGGTCCTTGAAGTGGCCGCGAACGAGGGCGAGCAACTTATTGCGGAGACGCGGGGACGGCAACTGATTCTCGAGGACATCAATCGAGACAGCGTGGTTGCGGCGGTGCACCAGTTGCTGCATCAGGCGGGAATTCTCCACGACATTGAAAGGGCGGGACTCTAATGAGCGCGATAGAGATTCAGGATCAGGTTGCAACCAAGCTGGACGCGGTGCGCTCGCTGCTCAAGCGCGAGATTACCGGACGCGGAGACGTTTGCCTCACCTGCAGTTTCCAAGCAGAAGACATGCTGTTGACGAAGCTTGCTGTTGCACTGGATCCGGCGATTCCCATTCTTTTTCTCGAAACCGGCTACCACTTCCGCGAGACGTACGAGTATCGGGATCGCATGGCCAGCGAATGGCAGCTCAACCTGATCAACCTGCTGCCGGAGAAGACCGTGGCCGAGCAGGAAGCGGAGCATGGACTTCTTTACCAGTCCGCGCCAGATCAATGCTGCAAGCTGCGCAAGGTTGAGCCGCTCTTCAAGGCGGTGGCCGGATATCGCGCGTGGCTCACCGGGTTGCGACGCGAGCAGGCTAGAAGCCGGGCAGGGCTTGAGGAGGAAGCACAATTCACGCTTCCCGGCGGCAGGCAGGTGCTGAAGCTGGCGCCGCTTGCCGGCTGGACAACTCGCGATGTGTGGTATGCGTGCGAGCAGCTGTCGATTCCGCTGCTGCCGCTCTACGCGCGAGGATTCTCTTCGATCGGCTGCGAGCCTTGTACTTCGCTTCCACTCGACGAGAGCGATCCGCGGTCGGGCCGGTGGGCGGGCCGCAAGGTTGAATGCGGTATTCACATCGAGGCAGCACCCGCGCAGTAACCGTACGCAAGGGAACGGAGCACACAGGATGCAGTACCTGATCGGGTTCATCATTGCGCTCTTCATCGCGCTTACCGGAGTGGGGGCAGGCACGATTACTGTGCCGGTTCTGGTGTTGTTTCTCGGAGTTCCTGCACCGGTCGCGGTGGGTATCGGCTTGATGTTCGCGACGGCTGTGAAGCTGATCCTGGTGCCGTCACAAATTCTTCGCCGCAACGTTGCGTGGAGGACACTTGGATTTATGCTTGCCGGCGGAGTGCCGGGCGTGGTGATCGGGTCGCTGTTTCTGAAGCATCTGGTTACAGTGGGCTCGCAGAATCTGTTAAATGCGCTGCTCGGCTCGATTCTGGTGACCACGGCCGCCTGGCAGCTCGCAAACTCTTTCAAACCAATGAAGGCCAATGAGCACACGCGCGACCGCAGTCCGCTGCTGGGGTGGCTGATGCTTCCCGTGGGTGCGGAGGTAGGGTTTTCATCGGCGGGCGCGGGCGCGCTGGGCAGCGCGGCTCTGCTCAGCTTTACGCCTCTGCTTCCAGCGCAGGTCGTAGGAACCGATATTGCATTCGGGTTTATCGTCTCGCTGATTGGCAGCGGCGCCCACTGGTTCTCCCACACCTCGAACACGGAGCTGCTTCTGCAACTCATTGCCGGCGGCATCCTGGGCGCCGTGAGCGGAACCTTGCTCAGCACGCACATTCCACGCAGGCCTTTGCGCCTGGCGCTGTGGGTCTGGCTGTTGCTTCTGGGAGGTCAGTTCCTGTTCAACAGCTATCAGGTATGGGCTGCTCCTTCGAAGGGAGCTGTTGTTCAGGTGCATGCGGCGCAGTTGAAGTAAGCCTTCCTCTATACTTCGCTTTCCCGCCCATTCGCCAATAAAGAGGCGAATGGATCTGGCACGGAGCGATTTGGCTGTGGCGGATTCCCAGGTATCGGAGTCGAGACCTGGGGCACCCGTGTGCCTGAGACCGATCAAGCACCTTCAGAAGTGGAAGCGGTAGCGGAGTTCCGCCGATACCAGGCGCGGATCGTTGTAATGAAATCCGCCGATGGTGATGGAGTTGTCGAGCAGGACACGGTGGTTGGTGACGTTGACCACGTTGACAGCGAATTTCCAGCGCTCGCCGAGCGCATGTCCGGCGGAAGCGTCAAAGGTGGTGTGGACAGGAAGATAGGGGCCGTTGTAGGGGCCTTCATTCGCGCCAGCCAGGCCGTTCGAGAAGCCGGAACCATAATAAACATTGGTTGAAAACCATGTGCGCAGCGGAAGGTTGGCGGTAAAGCCAGTGTTGAGCGTGTGGCGCTGGTCGTGGTCGAGCGAGATGTAGTCAGGACCGAGATCGCATGCCGGGTCACTGGGGATGGAGCAGGTAAAGCCGCCGATGATGTTGCCGCGCTGCTGCGCGATCTGATTCGAATAAGTCAGATGAAACAGACCGAAGTGCGCCAACTGCGGCGAGCGTAATGTGAGTTCCCAGGCGCGGACGAGCGCTCCATCGACTGCGATGGGGAAGTACATGTTCGATTCGCCCAGGTTGGAGTGGTCGAGGAAGTTATTGACGCGATTCTTGACGGTGTCCACGTCGAGGAACCATCCCTTGTAGGGAATTTGAATGCCGAACTGGTGCTCTTCGTCCCGCTCGGAGGGGATGGACGTGAAGGTATTCTCGCCGGAGGGCAGGCTGCTGGCGTAGTTGAGAACGGAGCTTGAGACGGTTTCCAGCGGAGCGGGCTGAAAAAAGTGGCCGTAGAACCCACGCAGGACCCAGTGGAGGCGTGGAATCTCGACCGTTGCGCCGATGCGGGGATAGATTGCGGACTCGTTCAATCCGCCGTGGTAAAAAGAGAAGCGCTCGCCGCCAAGCAGAGTGACATATCGGCCCAGGCGAAGATGATCGGAGAGGTAGAACTCGCCCAGCGCCGCTCCGGCATTGGCGCCTGTGTCTGGCTGCGAAGTCCCCGAGCCGTCGTTGATCAGCGCGCCGAAAAGGTCGCTTTCTGCCTGGTAAAAGGTGTACGCACCGGCAGAGAAGCTGTTCGGCCCGGCGTCCAGATGCGCGTCGGCCTGGCCGCCCACATAATTCGAGCTCTGATGCCATGTGGTAGCGACCGGATAATCGTTGGCGGGGCTGTCGTAGTCGGCCTGGTTGAGGTGGTAGAAAGGCGCGAAGGAAAACAGAGATTTGGGAGAAAAGGTGTGAACCCAACTGGCGATGACGAATGAGTCGCGTTCCATCTGGCCATCGCGCAGGCCGTAGGAACAGTAGTAGTCGGAAGTGCATTCGAAGTCGGATTGGCTGGGGTCGTAGGGAACCTGAAAGTAGTCCTCGCGGAACTGCGCGTTGAGGCGAAACTGGTCCCTGGGCGTCTGGTTGCGGATGAGCGACACGAACCCGCTTTCGGAGTTGGTGGCGTCGTGGTAGATGGCGGAAACCGGCGTCGCCAGGCCGTAGTTGGAGCGCCCACCGGTCAGGCTCGCGTACCAGGCGGTGGCGGAGGAGTGATCACCGAGCGAGAGCTGGGCTTCTCCTGTATAGAGATTTCCGCCTGAGACCATCACCTCGCCATCGCGGTTGCGCTCGAAGCCGTTACGCGGCAGCACGTTGAAGACGCCGTAGGTGCGGTCCCCCACATCGGAGCCGTAGCTGCCGCGCTGCGTTTCCAGCGAATCGATATCCTTGGGGTCAATCTGCGGGCCCACGTTCGAAGCAATCTTGGTATTGGGAATGGCAATTCCGTCGATCAGCCAACTGGTCTGGTGGCCACCGCGCATGTGCAGCATGTCGTGGGTCATGTAGGCGCCGGGAACATAGTCGGTGATCAGTTCCGTGCCGATGGTGCGGTCGGCGCCGGGAGTCATGTCGATGTCCTCGCGGGTGATGAGAGTGGTGGGGGTCACGGTGTCGGCGGCAGAGAAGGAAGAACTCGACGCCTGGACGACGACGGTCTGGGTGGCGGATTCAACTGCAAGCGCAATGTGGACGATGGGGTTGGTACCCGAGGCGATGGTCAGCGCCTGCTCCGCGGTGGCAAAGCCGGCCGCGGAGATCTTGAGCGTGTAGACCCCAATGGGCGTCTGCTGCAGATCGAATTCGCCTTCAGAGTTGGATTTTGCCGTCAGGGTGAAGGTGGACTCGGCAGCCTGAAGGTTGACGGTTGCGCCGGCGATGGGCCGGTGCTGAGGATCGTGGACAACGCCGTGGATTGTGGCGAAGACTGTGGCCATTGCCGGCATTGACGCGGCGAGAAAGAGCACCGCACCAAGGGGAAAGGAAAAACGACGCATGAGATGACCTCCGAAAAGGAAATAACCAACTCTGAGTGCGCAGGCGATTTGCAAGGAGAGCAAATGAACTGCGACCGGTGCACTGATGAAAGAAAGCGCAATGCTGAATAAGATTCCCGGGAGGAATCGCCGGGTGTGCCCGATCTCGAGAAATTCCCTACGGAAATGGAGATTTAGCGGCGTGGTGCACGCCGCGCTGCTTCAAGGCACTTGTTTACCGGAGATTTCCTAGGCGGGGGATGGGACGGGAGGTCCGCGGCCGGCACGGGTGCGGATCTGACTGAGGCGGGCAGCTGCGCGGCTAGCTGCGGGCGAATGCGGGTGCGCCAGCAGGGCCGGCAGTCTGACCGGCGTGGCGAGCAAAGCCACCGGGCCCGAAGTGGTTGCAGGGACACTGCCGGGGAACGCTGGACAAGTCGAGGGAGCGGTGAGGATGGGCCGGCCCGATGCCGCCTCAGCCATCATGGAAGCCATGCCCATCGACATGGCGCAATGGTGCGCTCCGTGGCGGCGGCAGCAGGCGGGCAGGCGTGCGTCATCGCTGCCTTCGAGCATGGCCGACAATGGGCCGAGGCCGAAGAACAGGATCAGCGAAATGGAAAGCGCGCGCCGCATCTGGGTTTGATGGTACATGACTGGCGCGTTTTGGGAAACGCATTCAGCGGCCAGCGCCTGGCAGTCAGGTATCATCGGGTTATTCGATCAGGAACCGAGCTTTGGGAATCCGGAACTGGAATTGAGACCCAAAATCAATGGACGAATCGAAAGAGGGGAAGCCAGTGTCTGAAGTGAGTGTTTCAGTATCGCCACAGCAGGTTTCAGCGCAGGCTGCGCAGGAGGGGCGGATGCAGCGTCCGCTGCGGATTGCGCTGTTTGGATTTGGGACGGTGGGCCGCTCGGTGGCGCGCATTCTGGTGAAGTCGGAGCCGAAAGGGCTGGAGTGGACTCATGTCTTCAATCGCGGAGTGGCGCGCAAACGCGTGGACTGGGCCCCAGCCGGCGTGGTTTGGAGCGAGGACGCGGACGCGGTACTGGCCTCGGATGTGGACGTAGTGGTGGAGTTGGCCGGTGGACTCGATCCGGCAGGCGGCTGGGTGCGCAAGGCGCTGGCCGCAGGCAAGAGCGTGGTCACGGCGAACAAGAAGCTGATTGCCTTTCACGGAGTGGAACTGGAGCGGCTGGCGGCGGCCAACGGCGGTCATCTGAAGTATGGCGCCGCGGTGGCGGGCGGGATCCCGGTGATTCCGGGCCTTGAACAGGGCCTTGCCGGAGACCGCATCGAGCGGCTGGAAGGGATTTTGAACGGGACCTGCAACTTCATTTTGAGCAGCATGGAGGACGGCGCGGACTATGCGGCCGTCCTTGCCGAGGCGCAGAGACTGGGCTATGCGGAGGCGGACCCGGCCGAGGATGTGGCCGGGTTTGACGCGCGTGCCAAACTGTCGATCCTGATGCGTCTGGCTCTGCGTGTCGAGGTCAATCCGGAGGAGATTGTCCCGCGGCCGATTACAGCAGTTACCGCTGTGGACTTCAGCTATGCGCGGGATCTGGGATGCACCATCCGCCAGGTGGCGCGCGCCGACCGGTCGCAGGGCCAGGTGGCGGCCACGGTCGGCCCCATGCTGGTAGCGTTGCGCTCCCCTCTGGCGTGGTCGCGGGGCATGGAGAACATGGTGATTCTGAGCGGCCATTATGGCGGGGACGTGGTGTTTTCAGGGCATGGCGCGGGCGGCGATCCCACGGCAGTTGCGGTGGTGAGCGACTTGTTGGCGCTGGCTCACGGGTCGCGGCGGGTGGAGATCCCGGCAACGCCCGCAACGGTGGGCGGGGAGTTCGTAGTCCCGCATTACATCCGTTTCCTGGTCAAAGACCGGCCGGGAATTGTGGCGGGAATTACCGGGGCGCTGGCCGAGGAGAAGATCAACATTCGCGCCATCGTGCAGAAGCCGGGTTACCCCTCGGACGCGCTGCCATTTGTGGTGACCGTGGAGCCTTGCAGAAGCTCGGCGCTGAAGCGGGCGCTCGGAAAGATCCGCACCATGGACTGCATGATTGTGGAGCCACTGGATTTACAGATGCTGGAGTAGCAACGAGTCTACGCATTTTGATATCTAACGAATGAATGGAAGTGAGGTCGGCCGATGATAGGAACAATATACAAATGCGAGATCTGCGGAGAAGAGAGCGATAATCCACTGCGCTGGATCGTGATCCATTGCAGCGACGCAGAACTGAGGATCTTCAAGTGGACAACGGAAGCTGCCAATGCGCCGCATGCGCGCCATTACTGCGGCGAAGCGCATGCGCAGGTATACGTCAGCCGCTGGTTTGAATCGTTCTGCAGTTGATTTCCGGTTCCAAATCTAGCTGCCCGCCGGAGCCGGCCCGGTAGACTCGCGGACGACCAATTCCGGGGCCATGACAATCTCGGGCGGGTACTCCGCGGCGCGATTGGCAATCCGTTCCAGCAGAACCTTGGCGCCGCGCCTGCCCATCTCGGCGAGGGGCTGGCGAACGGTGGTGAGCGAAGGCGTCGCATAAGCGGCGGACTGGATGTCGTCGAAGCCGACGACGGAGACATCTCCTGGGACCCCGAGCCCGGCATCCTTGAGGGCGCGGATGGCGCCGATGGCGGCGATATCGTTGAAGCAAAAGATGGCGGTGAAGT
>CAYUJM010000198.1:0-8062 GCA_964445025.1 uncultured Occallatibacter sp.
GGTTCGTCCTCCTTCAGGTACATCACCTTTTGCTGAGAATCCCGCTCTATGCCGCAATAGATCCGCGGCTTCGTGTGCCACTCCAGACAGTCGAAGAGGTAGCGCCGGGGCTTCCCGTACTTGAATGCGATCAGCAGCGGAATCGCCAGCACGGGAACCACATACTGGAGGAACACATTCAGTGGGACACCCGCTATTTCCCTGTGCAGGAACCGTCCGAGCACGTTGGTTAACGCCGCTATTCCCAGGATCACAAACGCGTCTTCAAATTCGAGGTAAAGGAACGTGACGCGCGTGTGCAAATTCCGATGGACGTGTGTGATATTCAGCCCGCTCATTAGCTGATTCCTCCAGCGCCGCGCCGAACAAAGACCTCCGCGAGTCGCAGCAGGCCCGAAAGAGCCAGTGCCATTCCAGCCGCCGCAAAGTGCCTGACCCAGGGCATTCCATGGTAGAGGCGCTGCCCGACCCCACCGTAGGCCAGTACTCCCTGCACGATCTGCAGCACGGCGTACACCGGCATAAACACGTTGCAGGTCCAGTTCACGAGACCGCGCAGCGTGATCCAAATGGTGTCCGGGTTGTTCCAGGCCGACTGCGATGCGAATGTTTCGAGCCCACGCAATAGCCCGGAAACCATCAGGCACATCAGACCCGCCCAGGCAATGTATTGATGGGGATAACCGCGCGCGTACCGAACCACGGAGAGCGCGAAAAACAGCCCCGCTAGGGTGGGCATGATGACGTTGCCCATCCAGTTCGTCAAATGCGTGATTCCATTCAGTAAGGTCATAGGCTCACCGCGTCACATCATCGATACAACCAGCCGCCACAGGGCGGCCACTGTCAGGAATCCCGCCGCGCAGCAGATCAATCGCATGGCGGGCTTGCCGAACGCAAAGTTCAAAATGGCGCCAATGATCGCCAGGCCGGCGGCGACCGGAAGAATACGGCTCGCCGTGTATGTCCACAAGCCGGCGAGCACGTCCGCTGTGGCGAACTTCGTCCCTGAATTCCAGCCTTGTAGCAGAGCCTGGGTACTCGCGATGGACAACAGAAACATGGCGCCGAGAATCGAGTAGAGCGGGGACCGCCCCTCGGAGATGTCCACGACGGCGCGAAGAACCAGCCATGCGGCCACCACGGGGGCGAAATAGCCGACCAGAAACTGATTGACGAAATTGGTGACGTCCACCTTCAACACATTCAGGAATGCCGTGCCCCCGCCGGCGGAGATGGGCACATTCATGCCGAAGCCGGAGAACCAGCTCAGGATCTGCGGTAGCGTCAGCATCACTGCCGCCCAAAACATCCACTGGCCGAATCTTCCGTTTTGAAGAACCGAGCCCTGATTTCGAAGCGCAAGTCCGGCGAGCACGAGCGCCACGAGGGCAGCGACCGGCGCCAAGCCCAGCAATAAGCCGATTCCGTCGTTGATCAAGTTCATCGCGAAGGACCTCGAAGAATGACGGGCGAATGGAAATAACCGGGACGCCACTCGCCCACCGTCGTGAGTGCACCCTACGAAACGCCACCAGTACCCTGCGCGATCCAGTACTCCAGCAGCCGTGTCAGACCCGATACGGCCAGGAGTCCCAGCGCGGTGCCGATCCAGCGGACGTAACCTCGCCCGCTGGCATACGAGACGACTCCCCCGACCACCGCTATGCCGGCGCCCACGGGAGAGATGACGTTGCCAACCCAGTTAACGAAATTCAGGAACGCGCCTTCCGGCTGCGCCCCGGTTTGGCCCTGAACCGCCACGTTTGATTGCGGCGCAGCGCCGAGGTTTTGAGCGAGAGCCATGGACTGGCATACCACCAGAAGGCAGACTGCCAGCACCATGGCCGCTATACGTATGTGCTTCATTTGCGTGAGTCCTCCATCGGGATTCCGCCCCTCGCCACCGCTCCGGCCGGTTCCCAGCGTCGCCGACCGACAGCGAATCGCAACTTGGGGCTTGCGAGAATCCTATGGCAAGTTCTGCAAAGCTCAAAAAACGAAGTTCCTGCTCATGTGGATCGAGGTGTGGACTTTTTGAAACGTCACCGGCCAATTGTTCGGGGTAGTTGCCTTGACCAGTCGCTCCTACCTGCCCGAGGAAACGCGACGCGGGTTTCCGCAAAACCCGCCGTGCCGGCCAAAAGGTCCGGTTTGCGGCGTCCAGTTGGGGCCCACGTTCGCGCCTGCGCCTCCAGAACGAGCTATTTTCCGAAGATCCACCCGGAGCGCGCAGACGCTTTCCACAACGGCGTGTCTGCGGAGCGGCCGAGGCGGCCATGGGGCCCACTGCCCGCCGGTGGGAGCCCATTTTCATGGAACGGCGCTTCCCTGGAGAGATCGGCCGGATCGGCCTCGAAGCTTCCCAGATGGCGACCCTTGGCCCGCCGCAGCGCCGCATTCACGGGGGAAGGTACTTTAGGTGATCATTACTGCGAATCCTGGTTAGGCGGTTCGGAGCGTACTGCCTCGGCGGCAAACCTCACCGAAAGCGCAGCAAACACTACAAGTGTCCAGGCGAGCGATACTATCGATTCAAGGCCGGCCAGCGATCTTGCGAGTGCCGATTTTGGGACAATATCGCCGTATCCAACGGTCGTCGCGGTAACCAACGAGAAGTAGACGAACGTCGGCATGGCTGGTTTTGCAGGCAGTCCGGCAAACGAGTCTGGCCCTGCGAGCCGCCAGACGGCAGCGAAAAGGGTCGCGAAGATCGCTACAATCGCTAGGTAGCCAACAGCGAACGCAGTCAGCGTCCTGCCCATTCTTCTCAGGAGTTGGAATGTTGGCTTTAAGGCGACGATCCACCTATTGACGTTGGTCCCGAGCATGAGCCCCAACCAAAGGCCTGCGAGATACACCAACGCTGCACCCGAGGCGTTGATTAGCGCAGCAGCCGAGCGGCCACCCACGAAGTACACGGCGCATCCCAAGGCAAGAGCGAACACAACCCCGCTCTTTATCCAGTACCGAAGATCAGTGGCTCGGGGCCGGTCAAAAGTCGCGAACGGAGCTACCGTCAGCAATCCAACGAGCATTCCAAACTGCAGACCGCCAAGATACAGCGCCGGCGAGAACGCAGAGAGTACATTGGCGACAAACGATGGGAAGGTGCACATGAACGTCCTGAGAATCATCCCGTCGAAGCTGCGTTGTGCCAGGAACTTCTGAAGCCGGCCGGCGTCACGAAGGAACTCCAGAACAGCAATCCCGACGAAAGGCGTGGCGATCGCGAAGCCTAAGATCACGGCGTTGTCTCGGCCGTTTCTGTAGAGATCAATCGGGAGATTCAGGAGGAGGCTGAGGAGTAGGCCGCCGATCAGCTTCACAGATTTGCCAAGCCACGTCGCTCTCATGGAATTGAGATTCTAGCGAATTTCGCGGTCTGTAAACCGTTCGGGGAGGATCTGACCAGGGCGGACTGTCGAACACTTCCGACACCGCGGAGGCGTTTCCCACAAGGACCTGTGGGCCGCCTGGCGTTTCCGGATCCGTGGATAGGGGGTTATGCGAAAACTTGATGTGAACGGACCAAGTTCCGGACTGCGTGATCCGACCAAAATAACCGGGACCCGTCGGTTTCAGCTTGCCGGTGTCAGAGTTTGACGGAGAGTGTCTCGAGCTAAGAGAATCGCACAGTCCTGGTAGCGAACCGGCTCGTGTTACTTCCGGTGCAGTGTCAACAGACAAAGCAGATTTAGAGTCCATGCGGTACAATTTTCAGGCATCGGAGTATCAATGGCAGACACGGAAAAGACATCGCATTTAGCCTCCCTCGGGCCAGCCCTCATCGCTCTACTCGGTGTGGCGATTGGCGGGGGCTTGACCGGCTATTTTCAGACGCGAGTTCAAAAGGAAGCCTCGGCGCTGGCCGCCATGCAAGAGACCAGCAAGAATTCAAGAGAAGTCAATGACAAGCTGGCTTCACTGTCAGCGGATTACTTGAATCGTCTGGCCTTGTTCGGTTTTTTGTTCGACGCCTCGGATGCTCCTGATAAAGGGAGACTGATGGCACAGTACGTGGAATTCCAGAAGGTGGCGCTCGATCTTTCCCTTCGGACTTCTTTGCCGGCTTCCCTAAAGATCCTGAAAAGCATTCAGGTGGCACTTAATGTTGTCAATGCCACTAACGGTGGTAAGCAAATCGCTGAGGTACAACAACAGTACTCGAAGGCCTTCGCTGAAACATACCTCGCTGTCTACGGCGAAGTGGCGCGATACCGATTGACAAGCGGACCAGATGCCACTCAACAAGAGGCAATCACAACTCTGATGCAGCTACTGATGTCCCCTGTTGGAGATCGAAAGCAGTAGCAACCCAGGTTCAGCGGGTCCCCATCTCCAGTCGGATTGTCCATCCGGAAACGATCCATATGAGCGAAAAGTCGCCTATGCTGAGACTGGTCGGAAACGGCCTTCGAGGGGATGACGAATTGGCATCCGTGTGGAGAATCCCTTCAACGTCGTACCGTCTCCCAGAAGAGGACTTGGGGGGCATTTGAACTGCACCTCTACGGGCCGGTGTGGGGCAAAAAATGGGCGACACCGTTTTTTCGGGAGCTCCGCAAAGGTGTCCGTTGTGCCTTTGCGTTATCCTGCGAACTCTCAACCCGAGACAAACGGACGACCCTCCTGGATTGCCGTCAGAACATCCTGCATCTCTGCATCGATTTCCCCAGCGGTGAAACTTCGAGCTAGAGCGTTCGCGCCAAAAGAGACGCCGTATGTCTTCTTGCTCCATTCGGAGAGCTTCCCTAACAGCGCCTTACCAGACGCCAGCTTCCTGCGATTCTCGACGTTCTTCCATAGTGCATTAATCTTGGCGCAGGCAGTCCTATGTGCCGTCGAGACGTTGTTTCGCTTTTGCAGGTGAATTCGTTCCATGTAGCCGTAGATCACCTCATCTTTCAGTGTCTCCGCGATCCGATCAAGCGCTCGACTAACGTCACTTACCAGGCAAGTTCCCCTCCCGGCGCCTGTCCTGTCGTTGATGAACCGTGCGATTACCTGCGGGTTCAGGAGATAGTTCTCGATCTCCTTGCGCGACCAAATGTGCAATGAGACGCCCCGGTTCTTTGCGTCCGCTAGACGCTCGGCGAGTTCATCGGCAAGGAAGTAGTCGGAGTCGAGAATGCAGTAGACCAGAACCTCATCACCAACTGAATTATGAACGAGCATTGTCGAGCCAACGGCGTAGTTCCAGCCTCCCCAGCCGCCAATTGACATATTGGGAATCGAATCGAGGGGCAACTCAGCGGCGGAGTACAGCAGAGAATGGAAAATGTTCAGCAGGCCCAGGTCATCGCCCTCCACCAGTATTAGGCGCCGCGCGCTCCATAGCCGTGCGAGGTGGACATTGTGGACCCCCCCGATGTGCTCGATTAAATGCTGAACAGCCGGCTCCGAGTTCGTGTAGTTGGACTTTGACCTGGTTCTGTCGATAACGAGAATCTCTTTGGGTTCAGCTTCAGCCATGATTTCAACGGAGTGCGTAGCAACGATCGTTTGCCTGAACCGTCCGTGCAAAAGGCGATAGAGCTTGCGCTGGAGGTCGGGGTGCATGTATACGTCCGGCTCATCCAAAATGACGGTGGCTTCACGCGAGACTCTGGAAAGGAACCACATCGTTTGGAGCCACATCTGGAGTCCATGCCCCATCCAGGCTGCCTCTGCAACGAAATCGCCGTCGCCGATAAGGAGCGAGAGCCTGGCTCTAGATCCCTTTTCACCGGGCGCTGGTTCCAACCGGTTGACGCGTAGCCCGCGCCACGTGGCTTCCGCGAGACTCTTGAACTCCTCGAAGCGCTCCGGAAAGAGAAGCATCTGGTTGCGAAAGTGCAATGAGCCAAGACGGGTGTTCATGTTTGCTCTCACATAGTCTTCTCCTAACGTGCGCTCCTCTGGGGCAAGTGGGCCGACCTGGGGAAGGACATGAACCGAATCGATTCTCAGCTGGCGAACGTCAGATTTGGACGAGAGCTGCTGCCCTGCCGCCGTCGTAAACGTGGCGTAGCAATATGGATGTTCGTTGCCGACATACAACTGAACTCGATCCCCGCCGACAAAGACCGCCAGTACCTTGGCAGGAGGATCGCCATAACGATGGAAAATGGTTCGCAGGTTAATGTCGGTCGCATCAAAAGCCGGGCTCACTCCTCGTGTGGCCCTTGGCAGTTCCAGCCAGTCGGGTGCGGCGGCGAAATGCAACCCGCGAGCCCTATTTACCACATACGACAGAAGGGTTAGGGCCTCAACTATAGTGGATTTTCCTGCGTTATTACGACCGACCACTACCGTGCGATCACGCAGTTCGATCGTGTGTTTGTCAAAGCAGCGATAGTTTTCGAGCTTGAGCTGAGTAATCACTTCGCTGGTGCCACTGTACCGCAAATAGCGCAACTGGTGCTGTAGCAAATAATAGCAATGGGCCTGAATAGTGGGAACTCTTGGATCTCGGTGACGCTGAACGCGCGGCATTTGCGCTGTTACGGGAGTCGGCGGCTTTCTTGAGGTACGACCGGCAATGGCAGCCTTGGCGGGAGCTCGGTTATACGTGCCGCGCGGAAGCTGGGCATTTGGAAACAGAGCCCACAGCCGCCCGCGCGGGACGAACGGATTCCACCCTTCACATCTTCAAAGTCGGACCTGGTTCCGCTTAAGAGCCTGCTCGAAGTCCTCCCAGATGAGCGGAGGCAAAACTTCATCGCCGTCCTTCATGCGGTTCATCGCCATGCGCTTGGCCGTGCTCACCAGAGCCTGCAGATCTGCTGGCGAAATGCCCCTCAATCGGTCGAGGATATCGCGGCTGGTGAGGCCGGCGGCCAACGGAATCGGCCCGAGGTACTTGTCGATCAGTCGCAAATACCCTTCGTCGTCCGGAACGCCGACTTCGATCTTCTCGGTGAAACGCCCGCCCCGGAGCACCCGCGGATCGATATTGTCGATGTGGTTCGTGGTGCCGATGAGAAACACCTGATTGCCGGGATCGAGCTGGCTCATCAACATCAAGCCCTGCTCGACGAACTGGAGTTGGTGTTGGCCCATGTAGTAGCCGTTGTCGCCGCGCGGCAAGAGGCCGTCGATCTCATCAATGAATAGGATGGAGGGACTGTGCTCCAGGGCGCGGGCGAAGACCTGCACGAGCCTTTCGGCGGTGGGAACGTCAGCGGGGGCGATAGCGTAGAGGCTGCGGCGCGTCTGGGTCGCAATCAGGTGTGCGATTGACGTCTTGCCTGTACCCGCCTGGCCAACCAGGAGCAACCCTGTGGGGACTGGGACCTGGAGCCTTTCGGCCTCACGAGCATCCATCAGCCGAATCAGATTTCGCAGGTCCCGTTCGACCGGGGCAGGAAGGACGAGATCACCCCAATCGACGCGCTTTGTCAGCGGCCGATCGGCGCCGCCGCTTTCGTCGAATGCTCGTTGCAAGTCCGGCTCTTCGATCCGGCGATCCTCAAGCGCGGCGATGGACGCTGCTCTATTCACTAAGGCCGTCAGCTTCGCGGCGCTCCACCCCGGGGTACGGTTCGCAAAGGGCTCGGTTGGGAACGGTGCCCACAACCTCTTCGACAACTGCGCCGCCAGGATCTGTGCCCGCGTGGCCTCGTCGGGGAGGTCCACGCAAATCTTCTCATCGAAGCGCATATCCCTCACCAGCGCCTCATCCAGGCCCTCGTAAAAGTTCGTCGCGGCCATCAGAATGAAGCCGGTCGCACCGCGATACTGATCGATGCATTGCATCAGTTCCGTGACCACGGAGTTGTAAAGCTTGGCCCCTCCGCCACCGTCATCGTTTCGGCCCAGTTGCTGACGCTGGGTGCCTATCGAATCGATCTCGTCCAGGAAAAACAAGACCGGCCTGTGTGAGTAAGCCCGGGCAAATGTTTCCCGGATGTTTGCCTCACTGCTGCCGATCCAGCATTCCATGAGACTGGTCGGCTTCGCATACCAGTAGTTGATCTTAAACTCGCCGGCCGTCGCCTCGGCCAGGAAGGTCTTGCCCGTGCCGCGAGGTCCGTACAGGAGGATGCCGTTTTGTATCACCCCGTGCTGCTTGAATCGC
>CAYUJM010000199.1:0-8041 GCA_964445025.1 uncultured Occallatibacter sp.
GATCGGCAAGGTGGTCAACGTGATTCAGGAGATCAGCGAACAGACCAACCTGCTTGCTTTGAACGCCGCCATCGAAGCCGCCCGGGCCGGAGAGCATGGACGCGGATTCGCCGTGGTGGCAGGCGAGGTGCGCAGGCTGGCTGAACGCACCAAGGGGGCCACAGAGGAGATCGCCGGAACCATTCGCAGCATCCAGGAAGAGACGCGCGAGACCCTGCACGTGATGCAGGAGAGCCGGGCTTCGGTGGAAAACGGGATGGGAGAGACGGCCCGCGCCCGCAAGAGCCTGGAGGCCATCATCGAATCCTCGAACCACGTGGAACACCAGATTCACCTGATCGCCACGGCCGCCAATGAGCAAACCTCGGCTTCGGGAGAAATCTCCGAGTCGGCCGGCCAAATCTCCCAACTGGCCACCGAAAATGCACATGGAGCCGAGGAAGCGGTGGAAGCCCTGAAGAACCTTGCCGCGCTGGCCAGTGACCTGGATGGCATGATTCGACAGTTCCGTCTGGAAGGTGGTCAACAATCGGGCGGCAAATTTGTCAACAAGGGCCAGCCTTCTCTCTCGCAGAGCCTTCGCCCCGCCCATTTCTAGGGTGCAGCGCACCAAACGACGTAATAGCCCATCCAGTTGGGTATCGCGCTTATCGCGGCACAACCGGATGGGTTTTTGCTCGGACCCGGTTCGGCGTAGATGCGGGAACGGAAGGCGAAAAACAGATGAATTTCCGGCAACTCTCTGAAAATCATTGAAATTGCGGGCGAATCCGCGTTATATACAAGACTACCGACAGATTTGCCGGAATCTCTCCCAGGCACATCCTCTCAGGAGGCAACCGTGCGCAACGCCGCCGCCCGCTCCAATCTGCTTGTTCCCGAGGTGCGCGAGGTCATGGACATTCGCCAGGCTTCGGACTATCTCGGCATATCCGCCGATACGCTCTACAAATACGCCTCGGAGGGTTTCGTTCCCGCATTCAAGCTGGGCAACCGCTGGCGCTTCAAGCGTTCCCGGCTGGACGAATGGATGGACCGCCAATCCGACAAGCAGGCCGCCGATCTCGACCCGGAGCAAAAAAAGCCGGTGCGGCCGGCGATGTGAAGCAGCATTCAA
Organism: uncultured Occallatibacter sp.; assembly: GCA_964445025.1. Taxonomy (GTDB): domain Bacteria; phylum Acidobacteriota; class Terriglobia; order Terriglobales; family Acidobacteriaceae; genus Telmatobacter. The sequence goes on from CAYUJM010000199.1 coordinate 1,118, forward strand.
CGATCCGTTGACAGTCGCATCATTCTTCGGGGGTATTTCCGATGCCGGGATGTCAGTATGGCGGCAAAGGCTATAGCAGTTGCACAATTACCGTCGTCTTGGATGACAACACATGGCGAGGTATTCTGACCGTTGCCGGTCAAAACCGCGGAGACGCAAGTCAGACCGTCTTGCTTACAGCCGATGTGGTTGGCGGACCCAATACGCCCGCGGGAACTTTCCACGCGTCGTATTGGGAGAAAGATCACGTGTCCAAAAAGTACGGCTCGTTAGCCGATACTCCTTACAGTCAAACGCTGATGGGTGGAAATGCCTTCGGTCCATATCAGCTCCATATCTTCGAGTTGGAGAGCAGAGGAATCTATATCCACGGGACCATGGGTCCGAGGTGGAATCCTTTTACGACATTGAACGCACTGGTTAGCCCAACCTCGCACGGCTGCGTCCGAATGGCCAACACGGATAACATTACCTTGCACGATACGATGCCTCATCCGGCACAGAACGCGATTATCATCGAGAAGAAAGCGCACGCGAAATGAGCAAGACTTGGCGACGGTGGGCGACGATCTTCGCCGCGGTTCAACTGGCGGGTCTGGTGTGTATGTGCATCTGGCCCTATGCGAAGGCCGCCTATTCATTTCTCTGGGGTACTGCGTTCATTGCTCTGTTTCCAGGCAATCTTCTGGCGGCAATGCTGATTGAAAAGCTGTTCTGGAACAGCGGGCTGTCACTGACGGCAATGTCTGCGATCGAGATGCCGGTGCTGGTCGCGTTGAACGCGGCGCTATGGTTCAGCGTGATTGGAGTCGTCAGAAGACTGCTCGGACTGCGCTCCCGCTGAAGAATATGGATTGACAATCAACGCACATCAGCAAGGAAAGTAAATGACGAATTTGCCGATGCGGAGCGAATCGAAGGCCGCCACAGGAGAGATTTCAACCTCCAATTTGCGCCGGTTCTTCGTTTTCTTTGTGGTCTCCGGCTTTTGCGGGTTGGTGTATGAGGTGGTGTGGGTTCGACTGGCGATGGCCAGCTTCGCGATGGGTTTGGAAGTGGTTTGGATTCGCCAGTTGACTCCCTACCTTGGGAACGTCGTGTATGCCTTTGCCGGCGTTCTGGCTGTATACCTGCTGGCCACTGCCATGGGTTCGCGGGACTATCGGTTCGCGGCCAACTGCCGCAAACCCGACGAGAGCGCTTCGTCATGGAGCGCAATCGCGCTGTTTGCATTGATACCATTGGTTGCGGGATCCGCTCATTCACTTTGAAGCTCTTGGCGTAAGCGGTTTCCGATTGGGAGCCATCGTGCTCTTCTGCGCTTTGGCGGGCTTTCTCACTCCATTGTTGGTGGATTCCTGGTCGTCGGGAGATCCCGATCGAGCCGGAACGGCTTACGCCGTCAATATTGCCGGTTCCATTGCCGGGCCGCTTGTTGCCGGATTCTGTCTCTTGCCCTGGATGGGCGAGCGTCAGGCCACCGCGGTGCTTGCACTGCCGTTGTTCGTCATAGCCGGAGTACTGGCGTTTCGCAAGCCACTGGAGACGGCTCGACCGAAGACCGGTCTGGACGCGGGCTCAAGTTTGTCTTCGCAACGGTTGCCGCAATCGCGCTCTTTTGCGTGAGCCACGACTCGGAAAGCAGATTCGCGGAGAGAGAAGTGCGAAGAGATTACGCCGCCACCGTAATTGCCACCGGAAAAGGCTTCGATCGTAGACTCCTGGTGAATGGAGTCGGCATGACTTGGTTGACGCCGATCACCAAGTATATGGTCCATTTGCCGCTCGCCTTGATGTCCAGGCCTCCCAAGAACGGACTTGCGATCTGTTTTGGAATGGGGACCAGCTTTCGTTCGATGTTATCCTGGGGCATCCCCACCACCACGGTCGATTTGATTCCGAGCGTACCAGCGCTGTTCGGGTATTACCACGCCGATGCTACAAAGCTCTCCAGTTCGCCGCTGGCGCGGATCGTGATCGACGACGGGCGGCGCTTCCTCGACACTTCGACGGAGAGTTACGATGTAATCGTCGTGGACCCGCCTCCACCTCCGGAAGCGGCGGGTTCCAGCTTGCTTTATTCGCGGGAGTTCTACGAAGTCGTGAAAAAGCATCTTCGGAGGGATGGGATATTGCAGATTTGGTATCCGGAAGCCGATGGAGATGCGGCCACCGCCGTTTCCATAAGCAAAGCTATCATGGGCAGCTTTCCCTACGTTCGGGCCTTTCGCTCGTTCGACGGGTACGGAATCCACTATCTGGCCGGTTTGCAGCCGATACCTATGGCCACAAGCTCGGTTCTGGCGGCGCGTATGCCGTCCGCAGCGGTTTCCGACTTTGTGGAATGGGGTCCGCGAACCAACGCGGAGCAACAGTTCGATTTGGTGCTTTCTCACGAGATTTCGTTGGACAATCTCGATGCCCGTGAGCCTCGAACTCCGGAAATGAGCGACGACCAGCCGATCAACGAATACTATCTGCTGCGCCGCTGGTTTCATTTCGATAGATGAGACCTCCGGGGCCGCGACGCATCGATCGAAAGTCGGGAGGGGGAATGATCGAAAATTGCGCTTTCGTCGTCTTGGTCCACTCCGACATTGAGCCGGCATGAGCATCCCGGTCTCCAACTCCCGTTCCTAGTTGATATATTCTCAACGAGTGGACCACACTCGCCGCATCGGGCAATTGCGCCGCCGCGTAACCAAAGCAGGAGTCTCCGGGCTGCTGGTGACGCATCTTCCCGACCTTCGCTATCTTTCCGGATTTACGGGTTCGAGCGCGGCGCTGGCGGTCACTCGGCGGACGGCGCGGCTGTTTACCGATGGGCGCTATGCGACGCAGGCGGCGGAAGAAGTCACTGCCGCCGAGACGGAGATTGTGGCCGGTTCTCCGGCGGTGAGCGCGGTGGAGTGGCTGGCGGCGCATCCGGGAGCGGAGTTCGCCGGTTTCGACCCCGGGAAAACCACGGTGGCCGAGCTTGCGCGCTGGAAGAAGGCTTTGCCCGCGCGGCTTCGGCGTACCTTTTTATCGGAAGTGGCCGCGCCACTGGTCGAGCCACTGCGCTGGGTCAAGGACGAGGACGAACTGGCGCTGATGAGCGAGGCGGCTTTGTTGGGTTGCAGGCTTTTCGAGGAATTGCTGGGCTTCATCCGGCCCGGACTCCGGGAGATCGATGTGGCCGCGGAGTTGGAACACCGGGCGCGACAGTTGGGGGCAGAGGGAATGTCGTTCGAGACCATCGTCGCATCGGGACCGCGATCGGCCCTTCCGCATGGAAGAGCCAGCGATGCCCCGCTTCCTCGCAGAGGCTTTCTGACGCTCGACTTCGGTGTTATTCTCAGGGGTTATTGCTCGGACATGACGCGCACCGTTTTCCTCGGCAAACCGACGGACGGTGAACGCGCGGCATACGAGGCGGTGCGGGAGGCCCAACAGGCGGGAGTGGCGGCAGTGGCGGCGGGAGCAAGCTGCGGGGAAGTGGACGAGGCGGCCCGCGCAGTGCTGCGCAAGGCGGGATTGGCGGAGGCTTTTACGCACTCCACCGGTCACGGAGTCGGGCTGGAGATTCACGAGTCTCCGCGGATCGCCGCCGGACAGACGGCCCGGCTGCTTGCGGGCATGGTTGTGACCATCGAACCGGGGGTCTATCTGGCGGGGCGGTACGGGATACGCATTGAGGATATGGTGGCTGTGAGACGAACCGAAGGGCATGTGCTTACGCCATCTCCCAAGGCTCTCATTGAATTATGATGGAAAGCGGGCTGCCTTCGCGGGGTCAATAAGGAAAGAATGAATCCACTGAATCCAGAAGATATCCAGGATCTGAAACAACTGATCGAGTTCCTGAAAGAAAACCAGGTTGCCGAATTCGAGTTGGACCGGGGCGATCTGAAGGTCCGGCTGAAGTTCAACCAGCCCGAGGCCTCGGCGCGAGGATTGTCGGACTTGGCCAGCCTTATAGCCTCGGCGCGAACCGCAGCCGCGCCGGCGCAGAATCCGGCTCCAACAGCTCCGGCGGGGTTTGCCGCTTCGGCGGATGCGGAAGCGGGTTTGCACGAGGTCAAATCGCCGATCGTCGGCACGTTTTACGGCTCTCCCTCGCCCGGCGCGCCGGCTTTCGTCTCGCCCGGCGACCGCGTGGAAAAAGGCCAGGCGATCTGCATCGTCGAGGCCATGAAGCTGATGAACGAGATCGAAGCGGATGCCAGCGGCGAAGTGGTGAAGTGCCTGGTCGCCAACGGCCAGCCCATAGAGTATGGGCAGCCCCTGTTTTCCATCCGGCTGGGTTAAGCGGAGCGCCAAATCGAAATCCAGCAAGAAGCGAGGACGGAGTGACAACATCCAATCAAGATTTATACACTCCGCTCGTTGAGGATATTTGATGCCCCCAGCCGCTCGAATTACGGATATGCACGTCTGTCCGATGTTCGACGGGCCGGTGCCCCACGTCGGCGGGCCGATCCTGCCGCCGGGCGCGCCGACAGTTCTGATCGACTTTCTGCCCGCTGCCACCGTTACCTCAATGGCCACCTGCGTCGGCCCGCCGGACGTGATCGTCATGGGTTCGACAGGCGTCTTCATCAACTTCCTGCCCGCCGCCAGAATGGGCGACCAAACCGCGCACGGCGGAGTCATCGTCATGGGTTCCCCGACGTGCATCATCGGCGAGATCGGAATGCCCTCGCCGGGATCAGCCGGTCTGGGCGGGGTCGTGGCCGGCTTGGCGGCCAGCGGGGTCGCCGGACAACAAGTTGCCAACGCATCAAAATACTCAGATGTAGTCTTCGCGACTCCCTCAAGAGTGGGTACTGAACCTAACCAGGCATTATTTTGGTCTGGACGGTCAAAGTTGCCAGGCGGTGGAACCGTTGGAGGCGCTGGAAATGCTGCAAGTATTGCAAAACAGAATGGAGGGACAACGCTTGAAACTCTAATCGATGAACGGGAGATCGATATGCCCGATTGGAATCCAAACGATCCCAGTTCGGTAGCGGCTTGGAAGGGAATTTCCAGCGAATACGCTCAAGGCGCTAGCGGGCAGGTCCGCGTTGTATTAGGATCAGACTTGAGGCCCGGAAACGTTTGGGAGACAACAGAGTTTCCTGCGCTTAAGGCTAATCCAAAGGTGACTCAGATTACCAGCATTGATCCTGCGACTGGAGAAACCAAACTCTTATGGACGAGATAGTTGCAATCCAAAAGATTACTAGAAGCTGTATCGTCATGAAGTATGGCGAGAAGACAATAACCATCGAAGGTGAAGCATATGAACGCGGGTATGGATCACCGGATTTTGTCGCGGTAGTTTCCTCGATGAGAAGTTGGGATGAACAAAAACGGCAGTATTTACTTGACAATGCAACACGTGAAAAAATTCTTATTGGTTTGAAGCAGAGGATTATCGAACGAAATATGACAATTGGATATGAGTTATAGTACATCGCTGATTGGCTTCCTACCTGCCGCCACCGTTACCTCGATGGCCACCTGCGTCGGCCCGCCGGACGTGATCGTCATGGGATCGACAGGCGTCTTCATCAACTTCCTGCCCGCCGCCAGGATGGGCGACCAAACCGCGCACGGCGGGGTCATCGTAATGGGTTCCCCGACGTGCATCATCGGCGAAGTCGGCTCAGGATCGCCCGGCGCAGCCGGTCTGGCCGGAGTCGTGGCCGGCTTGGCGGCCAGCGGGGTAACAGCCAAAAACATGGCTGCCCAGGCATCCGTCTATGCGCAGGGACGAGCCGCAGCCATCGCCGACTCATCTACGTTTGAAACGCATGGCCTTGATAACGCCGCTGCCGACAAATACCTTTCTACGCCGGAGGGGGAAAAGTTCTTGGATGCGCTGAGTGCTGCTGATCCGCATAGCACGGATGATGTAATATACAAGCGCGCAGTTTCGATGCTAAAAACGGGATCAAATCAACCTGTAATGCAAACCATTAACTCTCCGATGATGAAGATTGTGCCTCAAGGCAAGTCTGTAAGCCCCTACTCGCCATTCTTCACCACACAGAAAGAACTTCAAGCCGCTATGTCGTCCGGGAAGAGCCTTCAGGATTACTTTGGTTTACCATTGTCCAGTCATGCTAAGAGCTACGATGTTTATCAGATGACTCCCAGTCAACCGACGAACGTGTGGGTTAGCAAGATTGCGCCAACTTCAGAACTGGGAGGAGAATTTAAAACATCTGGCGGGGGAACTCAGTACCTTGTTCCAAACAGGAACGTGAAAAACGGGAGCGCATGGTCGACTCCACAACATATTGGTACAATAAGCAAGTGAGGAGGGCCGAAATGGATCAGGAATTAATTGTGAAGTCCGCTGTAAATCTCGATCAAGTTCTGCGTAAATATGCTGCGGTAGATCAAGAAGCGAAAGCAATGCTTATTATGCTATACCCGCTCATTCAGGATGCATGCTCTGGAAAGGTTGTAAATCCGCTTGAGTGGCGAAACGTCCCTGGGATACGAGATTTTGAAGATGGCAATCTTAGGCAATACCTAGACCTTGATGATGCCCATGCCAAATTTCTGATCGAGGTTACAGGCGGTATAACACCCGCCAGACGAAATATTTTAGATGGAATACGTGAAAGACGTATCGCCAACAAGCAAGGGTGATCAATTGTGGATGATAAATTGCTAATGGATAGCGCCAACGAACTCGATCATATCCTGCGCCAATATGCGGAATTTGATGACGAAGCGAAGACAATGCTACGAATAATATCTCCGCTCATCCAGGATGCTCTTTCGGGAAAGATTATTACTCCATTTGATTGGCGGAAAATTCCAGGTATACGTTTTTACGCCGAAGGGAATCTGCAGAGATATAACGACCTCGGCGAAGCACTGGCAACATTTAAGGAAGCTCTGAATAAGCCCGCGAATACGGCGAATTGAGAAGCAGAAGGCATT
>CAYUJM010000200.1:0-7899 GCA_964445025.1 uncultured Occallatibacter sp.
GAGCGGCGTGAACATGTTCGCCATGGCCGTGGTGATGAAGGTGGTGCTGGGCTGGAGCCTCACCTTCAGCATTCTGGTCTCCGCCTTCGCAGTTACGCTTTACGTTGCCTTGGGTGGATTGCGCTCGGCCATCTTTAACGAGGTGCTGCAGTTTGTGCTTATCTGGGGCGGCGCGCTGCTGGTACCCATTCTGGGCATGATTCAAGCCGGTGGAATCACCGGCCTGCAAACCAAGATCATTGCCAACATGCACTCCGACAGCTACTTCCACCTGTGGCGCGATACAGGTAGCTTTGCCGCCAACCCGATGGGCGTGCACTGGACGGGCATTGTTTTCGGCCTGGGATTCGCCATCAGCTTCGGCTACTGGACCACGGACTTTCTGGTTGTGCAGCGCGTGCTGGCGGCGCATAATCTGCGCGCGGCGCGCATGGCTCCGATTATCGGCTCGTTCTTCAAGATGGCGGTTCCGTTCATCGTCATCCTGCCCGGACTGCTGGGCCTGGTGCTGTTGCAGAATCCGGATGGCAGCCGCCGGCAGTTGGTGGGCGAAGACGTTGTGAAACCCTGCACGGTGAGCCTGTCCAGCAACAAGATCGAAGATCCGGGCGCGTGCACCAGCGCGATGCAAACGAAATCGACGCTGCCGGCGGCCTACCAGGCCAGCGTGCTTTCAGGGGCGCCGGGGACCGAGTTGCACAGCTATAACGAAGTGCTGCCGCTGATGCTGGTGCGCTACTGCGGACCCGGACTGTTGGGCCTGGGCATCACCGCGCTGATTGCCGGCTTCATGAGCGGCATGGCCGGCAACGTAAGCGCATTCTCCACGGTATGGACCTATGACCTCTACAAGCCGCTGCTTAACAAGAAAGGCTCCGACAGCCACTACGTGATGGTGGGCCGGATATCGATCGTGCTGGGCGTGCTGGTTTCCATCGCCGCAGGTTACCTGGTGCAGCGCGCGCAGGGCATCATGGACTACGTGCAGGCGCTGTTCAGCATATTTATTGCGCCGCTTCTGGCCACCATTCTCCTGGGCATGTTCTGGAAGCGCGCCAGCAGAATCGCGGGTTTTCTCGGCCTGCTGCTCGGGGTCGTCTTTTCAGCCGGCCTCTTCGAGTGGGTTCACCTCGATCCTGCGAATCTGCGCTACGTCGCGCTTTCGGAAGCAGCCAAGCCGATGGCCGAAAATGTTTTCCGCGCGCTGTGGGCGTTTATCTTCACGGCTCTGATCATCCTTGTTGTGAGCTTGCTTACCAAGCCCCGGCCGGTTGCAGAACTGGAGGGGCTGGTCTATGGCGCGACGAAATTGCCGAAGGAACCGCCGGTTCCGTTTTACAAGAACGAATACATGTGGGCGATTCTGGTGGTGGTCATCTTTGTGGTCCTTAACCTCCTGTTCTGGTAGCGAGAAACAAGAAAGGGTAGAGACGTATGCATGGTTCCGGAATTCCGATCTGGTTCTTTATCGGGGTGCTGCTGCTGATCTATGGGTCGATGATTCTCGGCTACGGCATTTATCAGTGGTCTACCGGAATCTATCCGGTGGGCGTGGAATTGACCAACTTGCACACGCCTGTGTGGTGGGGCGGCATTCTCGGGTTGCTGGGGTTGTTTTACGTGATCAAGTTTCGCCCCGGCCGCGCCAAGTAGGGCGCCGAATGCGGATCGCGGAGTTATGGTCAGAAAGTTGCGCCAAACCGTCCAGGCGCGAAGAGCAATGAGAAACGATTCCTGTCGTGGAAGTTCCGGAAGGTATGACGGCTGGTCCGGGGCTCGCGCGGGAGCAATGAAGCCGCAAGAGCGGCAACACACGAGGGAGTGAGCAACATGGCAACACAACGAACAATGACCTTTGGAATTGTTGTAGGCAATCGCGGATTCTTCCCGGACCACCTGGCCAAGACGGGCCGCGAAGAGATCATCCAGGTTTTAGAGGCCGCAGGGGCCAAGGCCGTGGTACTGGGGCCTGAGGACTCGAAGTACGGAGCGGTGGAAACCTACACTGAATCGATGAAATGCGCGGAGCTTTTCAAAAAGCACGCCGATGAGATCGATGGCATCATCGTGACGCTGCCCAACTTCGGCGAAGAACGCGGCATTGTGGACGCGATTCGCCTGTCGGGGCTGAAGGTTCCGGTGCTGGTGCAGGCCACGCCCGACCGCTCGGACAATATGACCATTGCCGTGCGCCGCGACAGCTTCTGCGGCAAGATGAGCGCGTGCAACAACCTGATGCAGTACGGGATTCCTTACTCGCTGACCACGCTGCACACCGAGAGCCTGGGCTCGCCCGAGTTCAAGGCCGATCTGGAGTGGTTCTCACAGGTTTGCCGCATCGTGAAGGGCCTGAAGAACCTGCGCATCGGAGCCATTGGCGCGCGGCCCACGGCGTTCAACACCGTTCGCTACTCGGAGCGCATTCTTGAAACCAGCGGCATCACGATCGAGACGCTCGATCTGTCGGAGGTCTTCGGCCGCATCAACCGCATGAAGGACAACGACGACGCGGCACAGGCCAAGCTGGCCAAGATCAAGAGCTATGTTTCGACTACCGGCATCTCCGATTCAGCTCTGCTGAAGATGGCCAAGCTGGGCGCGGTCATCGACGGATGGATGAAGCAGGCGCATGTGACCATCAGCGCCGTGCAGTGCTGGACCTCGATGGAGGAGTTTTTCGGCGTGGTGCCATGCACCATCATGAGCATGATGAGCAACGACCTGATCCCTTCGGCCTGCGAAGTGGATGTGCCCGGCACGCTGAGCATGTATATGCTCGCCCTGGCCAGCGGCACGCCCTCGGCGCTGCTGGACTGGAACAACAACTACGGCAGCGACCCCAATAAGTGCGTCTGCTTCCACTGCTCCAATTTGCCCAAGCACTTCTTCAAGGATGTGCGCATGGATTTCCAGGAGATCATTGCCGGCACGGTGGGCAAGGAGAACACCTTTGGAACATGTGTCGGCCGCGTGAAGGCGGGCGGGATGAGCTTCGCGCGCTACTCCACGGACGATCGCCGCGGCGTGATTCGCGGCTACACGGGGCCGGGCAAGTTCACGGACGATCCGCTGGAGACGTTTGGCGGCGCGGGCGTGGCGGAGATTCCGCAACTGCAGAAGCTGTTGAAGTACATCTGCCGCGAAGGATTCGAGCATCACGTGGCGGCCAACTTCAGCGATGTTTCAAAGGCCATTCACGAGGCGGCGCGGTACATGGGCTGGGAGAGCCATTATCATCCGGCGCTGGAAGACTGAGGGCAGGGACTAGGGATCAGGGACCACGGAATAGGGAGTAGAAAGAACGCTCGTGCCCCATCCTTTCGACTTTCTTGTGTCGAGAGGATGGGAAAGCACGAACTCTTTCCGGGACCGGTAACGTTTATTCGGAGTCATCATGAGCAAGAGAATCGGCAAGAGCCTGGTGGTGAATGGCGCCACGCTGGTGACGGAAGCGGCGTGGAATGCAGAGTTGGACGCCAAGCATGATCGCCTGGTGGAGTGGCTGAAGGAAAAGGGTCTCGCAGGGGTTCTCATCCGGCGCAACGAAAATGTGGCGTGGGTGACGGGCGGCGCGGTTGAGTTGCGCGTGCTCACTCCGGGCGAAACAGGTGTGGCTTCGCTGCTGATAACCACTGCGGGCAAACGCTACTACTTCACCACGGAAAACGAAGCGCCGCGCCTGCACGACGAGGAATTTGGCGCGCTGGACTTCGAGCCGGTGCTGTTTCCCTGGTGGGCGGACGATACTGCTGCGACCGCGACGAAGTTGGCTGGCGGCCCGCTGGGGTCGGATACGCCGGGCGTGGGGACGCTGGTGAATCTTGGCTCCCTGCGTGCGTCGTTGAGCGAGAGCGAAATTGCACGCTATCGCTGGCTGGGCGCGGAGACCGCGGCTGCCACGGTGGAAGCTCTGCACGAAGTTGAGCCGGGACTGAGCGAATATGATCTCGAAGCCATTACGGAGGCTGGGCTGTTGCGACGCGGGATTCTGCCGTCGGTGGCGCTGTACGCGGTAGATGAGCGGATCTTCAAGTACAAGCACGCGGTGCCGCGCGGACGGCGGCTGAAGCAATATGGAATGCTGAATCTGTGTTCGCGGAAGTGGGGGCTGGCGATTTCGATCACGCGGTTCATCCACTTTGGCGTGCTGCCCGAGGAGCTTGCGGCGCGGTTCAATTCCTCTGCACGAGTGAACGCGGCGCTGCTGAACGCGAGCCGTGTAGGCGCGACTTCTGCCGAGTTGTTCAAGGTGGCGCAGGCTGCGTATGCGGCGGAGGGATTCCCCGGCGAAGAGCGCTTCCATCATCAGGGCGGGCCGACCGGCTACGGCGAACGCGAGTGGGTAGCCACGCCGCAGGGGACCGAAGTTGTGGTCAACAATCAGGCCTTCGCGTGGAACCCGAGCATTCGCGGCGGCAAGGTGGAGGATACGGTAATTCTGCGCGACGGCGTGATCGAGAATTTGACTTCGACGCCTGAGTTGCCGGCGCTTGCTGGCAGCGTGGAAGGCAGCGCGTATGCGGCCAGCGGGGTGCTGGTAAGGGAGTGAGTTGGGAATAAGGGACCAGGGACCAGGGACCAGCGAAAAGGGAAAAGGGAATAGGGAATAGAGACTAGAAAAGGCCCCGGTTGGGGCCTTTTCTAGTCCCGATGCTTGCGGCACTTGTCCTTTCCCGCCCTTGCGCCGGAAGGAAGGCGCAAGGATGGGGCACGGAGTTCGCGGGCGCCGGAGGGTTGGCGCGGTGATTTCGTGAGTGGCTACTTTGCTTCGCGCGGTTGCAGCGTGAGTCTTGCCGTGAGCACGACCAGAGAAGCCCAGAGCGTGTCGGCTGCAAGCAGGTGGGCGACTTGAATCCATAGAGGCGCCAGCAGCACTACGTCGAGAATGCCCAACGTGTAGACGACGGCCAGCAACAGGAGCACAAGCGCCGAGAGGCGGCGGTTGTCCCAGTGAGTTCTGTGCCGCGCGGCGCGCACCAGTAGCCAGACGAGAAAGATGGTTGCGAAGAAGGCGACCGTGGGATGCATCCAGCGCCAGCGCACCAGCCAGCCGCTGGTGGCAGAGAAGTCCTGCGCCAGCGCCGAACCCAGCGAGGACGCGGGAAAGAGCGTGTCGCCGAGCGCTGCGAGGGAGCCGGTGATGCCGACGATCATGACCACGAAGACGGCCACCACAGCGCCAAAGGGAGCAACGAGGCGCACGCTGCCGCGCAGGAAGCCCTTGGCGCGGCTGAGCAGGTGCGCGGTGAGGGTGAGCGCGGCCAGCAGCAGCAGCGTGTTGGCCAGGTGCAGCGCCAGGAATGCGGGACGCAGGGGAGACTGGCTCTGCGCCGTATAGCCGAGTTTGACGAGCAGCGCGCCCAGCACCGCTTCAAGCAGCGTGAAGACCACAGAAGCAACCGCAAGCGCGCGGGCCAGGTGGCCTTGCACCGTGCCTGCGAATGTCCACACCAGCAGACCCACAACGGAGATGAGCGAGATGCCGCTGGTGATGCGATGGGTGAACTCAATCATGGTGTCGACGCGCGGCGAGTGCTGCAGGACGGTGCCGTTGCAGAGCGGCCAGTGGTCGCCGCAGCCTGCTCCCGAGCCGGTGGCGCGGACCAGCGTGCCCCACAGAATAACGGCGACGAAGTAAGCCAGTACCGCCCAGGCAAAGCGGCGCAAAGCGGGCGATGGGAGGCGTCTGGAATCGATCGAGATAGCGGCGGCTGGCATGAATAAGGACTCCGGATAGAACCCACTAGTGTAGAACAAGTGGTTGCGGCGCGGGTTTCAGCCTCTAAGAGCGGCGGAGTCGAATGTCGTGGCTTCCCACCCATTCGCCAGAAAAAAGGTGAATGGATGGGGCACGGAGATTTGTAGGCGGACGGACGGCGCGGGGAGGGTTGAGGCCTCCCACCCTTGCGACAAAAACAAGAGCGTCGCGAGGGTGGGGCACCCGCACTTCTCCGTAATCACTTGGCGAGCAGGCGCACGACGTGGTTGACGATGATGAGGTCTTCGGCCGGAGGGATGACGCGGACGGTGACGGGCGAGTCGTCGGCGGAGATGACGGCTTCACCGCGCACGTTGTTGCGGACGGGATCGACGATGATGCCGAGTGCGCCGAGGCCGGCGCAGATTTCGGCGCGGCTGTCGATGTCGTTCTCGCCGATGCCGCCGGTGAAGACAAGCATGTCCAACCCATTCAGCTCGGCCACGTAGCTGCCGATCCATTTGGCGATGGTCCAGGTGAATTTGTCCACGGCGAGGCGAGCCTTGGCGTTGCCTGCCTTGATGGCGTCGCGCAGGTCGCGCATGTCGTTCGAGAGCTCGCTTACGCCAAGCAGCCCGGCCTTCTTGCTGGCTACCGCTTCGAGTTGATCGGCGGCTTCCGCGGCGCTCTTCGCGGTGGCGGCGATCTTGCGCAGGATGAAAAGAAGAATGCCGGGATCGATGTCGCCGGTGCGGGTGCCGCTGATGATGCCGCCGGTGGGTGTGAGGCCCATGGAGGTGTCGAGGCACTTTCCCGCGCGGATGGCGGATATGGAGGCGCCGTTGCCGAGATGCGCGACGATAAGTTTTTCCGGCACATTGGGCTCGAGCTGGTAAACGATCGACTCGTAGGAGATGCCGTGATAACCGTAGCGGCGCACGCCCATGGCGGAGTATTCCTCGGGGATGGGCATGTGGGTAACCACTTCGGGCATGGTGCGGTGGAAGTAGGTGTCGAGGATGGCGAAGTTGGGCGTACCGGGGAAGAGCCGCAGGGACTCGCGCATGATGTAGACAGCGATGGGCGTGTGCAGAGGCGCGAAGTCCGAGTAGCTCTCGATTTCGTCGATGAGCGCAGGCGTGATGATCTGGTTGTCCTGGACGGTCGGTCCGCCGCATACGGTGCGATGACCGATGGCTGCCGGGGCGGGGAAATCGCTGGAGTGGAGCGCGTCGGCCACCAGCTTGAAGGCAACGGCGCGGTTAGGCAGCGGCGGCGTTTGATCGACGAGCTTTTTGCCGGAGGCGTCCTTGATCCAGAACTTGCCGAGATCGGTACCGATGCCGTCGACCGCACCTTCGTGAAGCTTGCGGCGCTCGCCGTTTCCGGCTTCATAGATGGAAAACTTGATGGAGGAAGAACCGCTGTTCAGGACCAGTACGGGCAAAGACGGCATGAATGAGAACCTCTGTGAGTTGGGGCTGAGCTTGCGAGCCAGCAAGTCAGCGAGTTAGCGAACGGACCACGATTGGCGCGGTCCGTTCTGTTAGCGGAGTTGGCGGCCCTTTGCTGAGTTAAGGAAAAACTAACTCTGTGGCCAGCGCCAGTTCTTGATTTCGGGCAGATCGTCGCCGTTTTCCGCGACATAGAGTTTGTGGCGCTGGATCTCTTCGGAGTACCATTGCTCGGCCGCGTCGGCCTTTGATTTGAGCTTGGGCACGCGCCGGATTACGTCGAGCGCGAGCTGGAAGCGGTCAATGTTGTTGAGCACGCACATATCGAAGGGCGTGGTAGTTGTGCCCTCTTCCTTGTAGCCGCGCACGTGAATGTTGTCGTGGTTATGCCGGCGGTAGGTGAGCCGGTGAATGAGCCATGGGTAGCCGTGGAAGGCGAAGACGACGGGGACGCCGACCGGGAAGAGCTGGTCGAAGTCCTCGTCAGGCAGGCCGTGCGGGTGTTCGGAGGTGGGCTGCAGGGCCATCAGGTCCACCACGTTGACAACGCGGATGCGCAGGTCGGGAATCTGCTCGCGGAGCAGGCAAACGGCGGCCAGAGTCTCGAGCGTGGGCACATCGCCGCAGCAGGCCATCACTACGTCGGGACCTCCTGCGTCGTTCGAAGCCCACTGCCACACGCCCAGGCCGTTGGTGCAGTGGGCGATGGCCTCGTCGATGGTGAGCCACTGCGGTGCGGGCTGCTTG